>NZ_BAAHBH010000010.1:0-371738 GCF_054776815.1 Spirosoma gilvum
GCAATCATTTTCAGCACGTCCGCTTTAAAAGTTGCGTCGTATTTACGCCGTTTTAGGGGTTTGTTTTTAGGCTGCATGGTCTTGCAAGTTAAGCAAGTTCATTGTGCCGATTTATTGGACCATCTCACTTGACCTTTTCACTAATTAGCGACTACAATTAACGGCGGAACGACTTCGGGATCATTGTCGGGAGAGTCCTTCTTCGGCCGGTCGGCGTTCCGATTAAGGGCTTTTCGGGCGGTTTTTTTCAGTGTGACATCGTATAAGTCTGTCCGCCGATCCTTCATGACCTGTACCGAACCATGCTCGTGCAGCTCCTTCAACAGGCTCAAATCGACATCAGCGATGAGAACCATTTCGGTGTTGGGCGTGGCTTCGGCTTTAACAGCATTGGTCGGGAACTGAAAATCGGAAGGCGTAAAAACGGCCGATTGCGCAAAGTTGATGTCCATGTTATGTACGCGCGGCAGGTTGCCAACACAGCCCGAAATCGCGACATAACATTCGTTTTCAATGGCTCGTGCCTGGGCACAATGACGTACGCGTGAGTAGCCGTTTTGGGTGTCGGTCAGGAAGGGGACAAACAGAATCTGCATACCCTGCTGGGCCAGAATCCGGCTTAGTTCCGGGAATTCGACATCGTAACAGATCAGCATCCCAATTTTACCACAGTCCGTATCGAACGCCCGGATTTCGTGACCTCCGACCATGCCGTAATGCCTCACCTCGTTGGGTGTGATGTGAATCTTCCGAAACTCTTCAAACGACCCGTCGCGACGGCAGAGGTAAGCCACATTATACAGCTTCCCATCTTCATCGACCAGGGGCATACTGCCACCGACAATGTTGACGTTGTACGAAATCGCCAGCTCACAGAGTTTTTCACGAACGGGTACGGTAAAGTCGGCCAGTTTTCGGATAGCTACGGGTTCGGGCAGGTCGTTAAAATCGGCCATGAGGGGCGTGTTGAAAAACTCCGGCAGCACCATAAAATCGGCCCGGTAGTCGCTCACGGCATTGACGAAAAACTCGACCTGATCCAGAAAGGCATTCAGGTTTTTGAACAGTCGCATCTGCCACTGAATCACGCCCAGCCGGATAATGGAGTCGGTATGCGGCTTCTTATCGGCCTCCTTGACGTAATAAATATTGATCCACTCCAGCAGTGTTGCGTACTCTTTCGATTCGGAGTCGCCGGGCAGATAGCCCCGCAGGACCTTCCGTACGTGGAAATCGTTGGAGAGCTGGAACGTCAGCGTGGGGTCGTAAATCTCCTTTTGCTTGACCTTGGTTATATACTCGCGTGGGGTCAGTTCGTCGGCGAATTTGTTGTAGTTCGGAATACGCCCACCGGCCAGTATTCCCTTCAGATTCAACTGTTCGCAAAGTTCCTTACGGGCGTCGTATAGCCGTCGTCCCAGCCGAAGATCGCGGTAATCGGGGTGGACAAACACTTCGATGCCGTATAGGTAATCCCCTTCGTCGTTATGTGTTTTGAACGTATAGCCGCCCGTTATTTCATAGTAGGTATGGTTATCGCCGAAGTCGTCGTACTTCACCCGAATAGCCAGGGCGCTAGCCACCACTTTGCCATCGACTTCCACGCAAAACTGCCCTTCCGGGAAGAGGTTGAGCAGTTTATTGATCGAACTTTTGGGCCAATAATCTCCTCCGATACCACTATACACCTCAATCATCGTTTCTTTGAGGTCGTGGTAATCCGATTTCTGTAAATTTCTGGTTTGTATATGCATAGCTGTCAGAACCAGGATTTTTATGATTTAATTAACAGACCTTGATTGGATGGATCCATAACAAAATCAGGCTAATCCGTAAAATCAGTGAGAATCCCGGTTCAGGATAAGTTCCATTTCCGCCAGCATCTCGTCGGTGAAATCCAGATGGGTGACAAAGCGAACCAGATGTTTGCCGAACGCGACGCTGCGGATGCCTTTAGTGGCTAAGGAAGAAACATAATCTGTAGCCAGAATTGTTTCAGGAAGCCTGAAAATGACAATATTCGTGTCGATGGGCAGAATCTCCTCCACCTCGGGCAGTTGCTCGAGCAGAGCGCCAATTCTACGGGCGCGGGTATGGTCTTGCCTGAGTCGGTCAATGTGATGGTCGAGGGCATAAATACCCGCTGCTGCCAGAAAACCAGCCTGCCGCCAGCCACCGCCCATCAGTTTGCGATACCGACGTGCCTGCGCAATAAAATCGGCTTTCCCAAGAAGAAGTGACCCAATGGGGCACCCAAGCCCTTTCGACAGACAGATACTGATGGAGTCGAACAGTTGGCCATAGGCTGTTGTCGGTTCTCCGGTTTCCACCAGGGCGTTGAACAGTCGAGCGCCGTCGAGGTGTAAGATCAACCCATGCTCCTGACAGACCTGCCGGATGGCGGCAATTTCAGGAACGGTGTAGTAGCAGCCGCCCCCTTTATTGATGGTATTTTCCAGAACGACCATCCGCGATAGCGGTTTGTGCGGATCGGCACGATTATAGATGTGTTCACGTATCAGATCGGGCGTGAGTTTGCCGCGAATACCATGGGCTAAACTGGCTGAAGCCAGGGCATTCACCGAAATACCACCCCCTTCGTATTGATAAACATGAGAAAGGTAATCGCAAATAACATCGTCGCCTGGGCGCGTGTGGGTACGAATAGCGAGTTGGTTGGTCATGGTGCCCGACGCGCAGAAAAGAGCGGCTTCCATACCAAACTGCGTAGCCACTTTGGTTTCGAGTGCATTCACGGTAGGGTCGTCGCCAAAAACGTCGTCGCCGAGTTGGGCAGAAAACATAGCCTCGCGCATGGCAGGCGTAGGATGAGCAACCGTATCGCTACGAAGGTCAATAAGCATAGATTGAGTTGTTGATAAGAATCACTGATATTCTTGCATTTGAAGGACTTGCGTGTATTTTTGAGCAACCTTTTCGCATAAGTTCGTCTCAACGCAGGAAACTGAACACAGTATCTGTAAACCCTTGTTTAGTATGTTAACGAACAAAGTTCCCTGGATTATCTTACTCGTTTTGTGGATGGCCGGATCAACCTGGTGGCACGTTTGCAAAATTAAGCAGCTATGCGTTGATGATGTAAGCGCAACACCAGTAACGACAGAAGAAACGGCAGAGTCAGGCCCTACCAACGCGTTCACGATAGCCGATGGTGATCGGTTCAAACTTGACCTTCCGGGCAATTTCAGTTTTGCAAAATCGGGGGCTAATGCCAACATGAATAGTCTGGGTGGCTCGCTGGATGCCATGGTGGCTTATTTGAAAGCCAATCCAGGTCGAACGCTCGAAATTAAGGGCTATTATTCAGCAAACGAAACCAATTCGACCTCTTTTCCAAATTTAGGTGTAGCACGGGCCGAAGGACTTAAGCAGTATCTGGTACAACAGGGTATTGCGGCCGAATCCATCACAACTACTGGTGAAGCACGCGACCTGACTTTCACGGCCAAAGGGGACTCGCTCTATGGCGGACTCGACTTTGCCTTTGGTGGGACCGTTAAGTCTGCTCCTGAGCCAACCGAAACCGCGCCGACTGCCAGTACACCGACTGCACCTATCAAGATCACGAAGGAGGTTACGGAAAAAGAATTGGCAGAAGGTGAAAAGTTTACATCGGTGTTCAAACCGATTGATCTGTACTTCCAGCTGGGCGAAGCAAACTACATCAAAACCGAGGATACGAAAAAATTCTTTGGGGAAGCCATTCGCTACCTGGCCGATCACAAAGACAAAAAGCTCCTCCTGACCGGCCATACGGATAGCTCCGGCCCCGATGATGTGAACATGCAGCTCTCCCGCGATCGGGCCAACGACGTAAAAGCGAGACTCCGTAATGCAGGTGTTCCGTCGGAGCAAATAATTGTAAAGGCAAAAGGCGAAACTGAGCCCAAAGCGGATAACAGTACCATGTCGGGCCGGAAAGCCAATCGGCGGGTAACGGTGGTTGTTCAATAATATTCCTACAAAACGTTCCAGGTTTCAAGTGTCATGTCTACGATTTGTTAAGTAAAACTTGAAACTTGAAATCTGGAACCTGAAACACATAAACTTCTGAAAGAAACTATGTTCGACTTAAATCCCCTTAATCTTCCCGATGCACAGATGCAGCAGATAATCATGCTGGTTGTGTCGGCTGTGTTGGGTTTTATAATTGGATACATTTCGCGGCAACGAACCATTCGGGAACTGGAAGGAGAACTGGCCAGTACTGAACGGGCGGTCGACGACTGTCATCGGGAATCGGTAGTGGTAGTTGGTGCCGAAGATGGTGAAACGATGGTGTTGAATCGAATTCGGTCGAGGGCTGGCGAACTCAATTTTACGCGTATTGGCCTGGCATCAACTGCCGAAGCCGACGACCTGAAAGACATTGTGGGCGTTGGGCCATTTCTGGAAAAGAAACTGCATGCCATCGGTATTTATACGTTTCGGCAAATTGCGAATTTCAACAAGGAAGATATCGATAAGGTGAACGACATTATTGAGTTTTTCCCTGGCCGTATCGAGCGAGACGATTGGGTAGGGCAGGCAGCTCAATTGGCCAAGAAGAAATAAGTTTTTAAGTTTCGGGTTCCCTGTTTATACTGACAATGCTGGCAGTTGATTGAGCTATCAATAACCTGATACATGGAACTTGAAACAGTTAAACCACTAAACCATAACCCGTTATGTTTGGATTAGATCCTTTAAGCCGCCCGGTGGCTATTTCCGAAATACTCATTTTACTGGCGCTGGCGGCTTTTATTGGCTGGCTGCTGGGCCGACTGGTTTTGACAGGGCGCATCAATGCGCTTCGGGCAGCAGTAGCCGATAAAGAAACTGAACTGGAAGAATGCCGTCGGGCAAACGTATCGGGTAAGGCATCTGTCGTTAAACCGACACGTCCTGAGCCAATGTTGGATACACCGCCTGCGTTTGTTCATGCCGATCCGCTGTTGCCGGCTGTTGCCCCTGACGATACCCCGGAGCTTATCAATGAAGATATAGTTGCTCCGCTTGTCAATGTGTCCGTTGAAAAGCCGGTAGCCGTTTCAAAACCGGTTGCTCCGGTGAGTCCCGACGTACCTTCTGTACCCGTAGAAACACCGGTTATAGCGGGTAATTCGGAAGCGGCTGTACTCAATCGGATTGCTGCCAGGGCCAGTGAGATAAACTTCGATCGAATTGGTCGGGCTACAGCCGCCGAAGCTGACGACTTGAAGGACATTGTTGGGGTCGGCCCCTTTCTGGAGCGGAAACTCCATAGCCTGGGCATTTATACATTCCGGCAGGTCGCCAATTTCACCAAAGAGGATATCGATAAAGTCAACGAGATCATCGAGTTCTTCCCCGGCCGCATTGAGCGTGACAACTGGGTCGACCAATCAAAAGAGTTTTACAAAAAGAAATACGGTAACAAGAGTTGACTGTAGTTAAGCCGTTCACTAGTAGTGCCTTAGTGTAAGATGACTTTGCTATCCGTTTACTCCATTCTTTTTTCGGACAGGTGTACTACTGAGGATAGTCGTGCCGCCCTGTTGATAAAAGTCGCATAGATTCTGCAGGACGCAGTCGCTGCATCTGGGTGTAAACCACGTACAGATGCGTTGCCCATGCCAGTAGAAATGTTTGTGGAAATTGAATAGTACTAACGGCTCCCTGGGCAGATAGGCCAGCAATATAGTATGGGCTTTCTCGGCACTAACCTTGGGTCCAATAAGTCCGAGTCGTTGGGTAACGCGGTGAACATGGGTATCGACCGGTAAAACAGGTTTGTGGAATTTAAAAAGCAGGAGTAGAGTAGCTGTTTTCAGACCAATGCCGGGCAGGTTAGTGAGCCAGTGCATAGCCTCTTCGGTAGATAGGTCGTTTAGGAAATCAATGTTAGCCGATCCCGTTTCCCGGAACAAATGAATTAACAGATTTTGAATATAAGGCGCTTTGACCTCAGGATACGTAACGGCTTTTATGGCATCAATCAACTCCGAAAGCGGAGCATCCCGAACCTGCTCCCAGTTAGGAAATCGCTCACGCAGAGTTCGATAGGCAATCACTTCATTGGCATGGGTAGTGCGGTGCGACAGAATGGTCCCGACTAACTCATGCATTGGGTCGGGATAGCCCTGAATCGCCTGAATGCCATACGTATCGTTTAATCGTTCGTGGGCGATCCAGGCTTTCATCGCTAATTCAGAACTGACTTGCATGTAAACGGGGCAGGTTTAACAGATAGTAGTTGCCTGTTGAACCTGCCCCGTTTAAGAATGTTTAGTAATCAGGTAAACCGTAGTTTTAGTCTTTCTTTCGGAGGTAGATGTTATTGCTGATCGACTCCAAGTGAACATTGGGGCCACCTCCATTGATGGCGCCTTCCAGCTTATAACCAACCATCGGATTTTTCTCTTTCTTATCCTTAAAAGCAATCTCCATATCGGAATACACCTCGCCGGTGATGGTTTTCATGGCTACATTGGCTCCTTTCGATTTCGGCCAGCTCATATCCACAAATCCACTGATCGTTTTGGCAAAAACCGCTTCGGTTGCGCCCTGAATATCAATATTCCCATTGATGGTTTCCACTTTTAGTTTGGCATGGCGAGGCAGATTGACCACGTAATTGATCTTGCTGCACACGTAATAATCTTGGCCGTTTTGGTCGGTACGCCACCGATGTCCATCGCCGGGGCAATCTTCGGCTTTGCCTTCTTTCAGCTTTTCTTTATCGAAATCCGTTTTCAAACTGACTTCACTATCCGTCGAGTTGGTAGTGACGACTAGTGCATCGTCCAGCTTCCCGCCGTTAATGGTAGCTGATATAGTCACCGACAGATCTGGTTTATCCCAGTAGCGAATCTGGATACTATCGCCAAATCGCAGATTGAGGTTGACAAGTTGATTGGCCGAAACCGGCATTGTTTTTTGAACAACACGTTGCGCAATGGCGGGTTGAATGAGTAGGGCCAGCAGCCCCAGCGAGTATAGGAATAGGCTGTTTTTCATGGGTGTTAAGTGGTTGATGCCGGGTTATTTCTGCTTACGGATATAGATGTTGCTGTTGATGGTTTTGAGCTGAATGTCAACTCCACCACCGTTTGTAGTGCCATTGATGTTATGACTGCCACCCACCCGGGCCAATCCATCTTTTGAGTTCTTCACACCCAGATCGAAATCGGTGTACATTTCACCATGAATGGTCTGAAGCTTCATATTGGATTTCGTGCTGGCCGGTAACGTAATGTCTATTTCACCGTTGATAGTCGAGATAGCCGTTGGCTTTTCCTGATCGATATTGGCGAAGACAATGTTGATTTCGCCATTGGTTGTGTTAGCCACAACGGGGCCGGTTACATTCTTCAGATCCATCGAGCCGTTGTTGGTTTTAATCTCCAGATCACCGTCCATGTTGCTGATGGAAACATCGGCTTTTTGCCAGTTGGTCTGCTGGTATAAAATGCCCACTTTGCGCGGAAGTTTGATCGTGTATTTAATCGACTTGCGGGTGGCTTTTTCAATTTTCAGCCCACCGCTTTCGGGGGTTACTGCCAGACCAAGGCCTGTGTTATCGACAGCTGTGTAGTACAGTGGCTTCAAGCCTTTGGCTCGTTCGGGAGGAGCTTCATAGCCTGAATTGGCCTGAATTACGACCTCGTCGCCATTATAACCCTCAATTTTTACGTCGCCTGCGTCGATTTCCAGGGTGACTTTTCGGTCTTTAGCATTGGTTAATTTGGCTTTGTATTCCTGTGCCTGGGCGTTGGATAGACACAATAAGAGACTGGCACTCAATACTAGGAGCGTTTTCATGGTTGTTGTATTTGACTAATGGATAATGAGAAATGGATAATGAATAATGGAAAATGAATGAGTGGATTGCTAGTTGGTCATTCTACATTTTCCATTATTCATTGACTATATCAGGATGGTGAATCCCGGCCCTGTACCAGGTGATTGATTCCTTCTTCTGCTTTTTGACGGACAGCGTCCAGCACCTGCTGATTTTGAACCAGCCGTTGCATCTCATCCACCGCGCGTTTTTCCTTAATGGCGACGAGCGCGTCGATCAGGCTGATCTGTAGATTGGGGTCCGTCTGGATTTTTAGTGATTGAATCAGGGCTTCACGTACACCCGGTTCATTCTCAAACCGGGTAAGCGCCTGACAGGCTGCCAATCGTACGTTTACATTTGCATCGAAGTTCAGGGTATTAATGAGCAATTGGGTAATATTCTGATCGACCTGAGTCAGTTCGTAACTTTGATTGATGGCCTGGATGCGTTCGCTGGCCGACGTTTTGGGCAGGTGCTCGAATGTCAGCACCTGTTTCATCGCAATGGCCGATGAAGCCTCCTCCGACGTAGCAAGGGTGTTGGACGAAGTCGAGCGGTAGTGGTTGTACACCAGCCCTCCAGCGAACCCCAGAATCATCAGCAACACGCTGGCTGCTAATCGACGGATCCAGGTCGTGAGGCTGAATACCGGGCTCGGTTCAGTGGCCATCAGTTTGGCCGCTAACTGACTCGTCATGGCAAACGATGGGTGCTGGTTTCGGGCATCCGCGAAATACCGAAATTGGTCAGCGTGACTTTGCAAATGGGCTGGGATCGATTCCTGCTGGAAAAACTGTCGCAACAGTTTTTCTTCCTGAAGCGTTGTTTCGCCCTCGTAGTATTTCTCTAGCAGTTGTTCAATGTCCGGCTTCATAATCATTGACTTTTAGGTAATTCTCTCGCAGCCGTTGCCGGGCTCGCGATAAAATCACACGAATATTATTAATACTTATGCCCGTAACCTGCTCGATTTCTTCAAAGGAATATTCTTCTACATCGCGCAGGTGAAGAACGAGCTTTTGCTGGTCAGGTAGTTCGTCGATCAGTATCCGCATAAGTCCGGCACTGTCGGCTACTTCAACTTGTCGATAGGGCGAAGCGTCCTCCGCCTGAATACCAAGAAGCGTAGTCTCATCCGCAAATTTGCGTTTGGCATGTGCTTTTAGCTTGTCCAGACACAAGTTCTTCGTCATCTGAACAGCCAGTGCTTCGATACTGTTGTAGGCTTCTAACTGTTGTCGATTGGTCCACAACCTGAGCAACACATCCTGTAAGGCATCTTCCGCTTCTTCGCGGTTACGAAGAAACAACTGCGCCAATCGGAACAGGCGCCCCTGGACGGGCAAGATGCGTTGTTTAAAGGTTTGTAGATCCATATCAATCGCAAAGACGACTGAAATCGAAAAACATTACAGCCTTGCTTAAAATTTTTTGATTTTTTTAAATGATGTACCCGAAAGCAGATAAATGGGCGAACTAAGCTACCAATAGGGTAATTTTCTGTCATCCCGAGGAACGAGGGATCTTCGGAGACAGCATAAAAGTTAATTTCCGAAGATCCCTCGTTCCTCGGGATGACAGAAACGTCCCGGAGAATAGTTCGACTTTTGGGGAAGGGTTGCCTGAGCGCGGGAGGAGGGCGTTAGTGGAGTGCATAAAAAACGCCTTTCCAGTGAATCAGACCAACACCATGAGTAAGGCTGGCAATTCAGTAGAAAGACGTCTGTATAAGCAGTAGAAAGTAATTAATTTACATACGAACGCTGATTCGTCAATTGCCGACGAACCAAACTCCAGCGCCGACGCGATACGGGTAAAACTTCGCCTGTGGTTAAATGCACCAGACCACCTGTTTCGGTACGCTCCAGTCGTTCAACAAACTGACGATTGACGACACAGTTGCGGTGTAGACGAATGAAGAGTTCAGATGGAAGTTGTGGAGAATAATATTTTAGGGTGCGGGGCATCAACATTCGCCGACCATCAGCCCAGTTAAGCCAACTATAATTGGCAACAGCCTGTAGATAGACTAGATCTGATACTGAAAAAAGCTGCCGACCTGTTTCCCGAAGGTAAAGCTTGAGAGGGGGCCATTCCATTGGTGTTGACCGGTTCGAAAAAGAAAAGACGGACATTGACATAAGCGTAATACTTTTCTTGAGATCGATGAGTAAGTAATACTTACGCAATACTAATCGCAATGCCTGCCCTGCTCTTGCTCTTTCGTAACAAGGACTATAAAATTTGTAACATCCAGATCATATAGGGGTAATAAAGTGCTATTAACTGGTAAAAAGAGGTAATCGTAGAAGCATTAACCCTAAGAAGTGTAGTAAAATTATACTAGAAGAGAATCCTGTCAGGCCACCTCATGTCGGTTCTGATCGACGTACTCGGAAGGCGTTACGTGGTACTGATCTTTAAAAACTTTGGAGAAGTAAGCAGGCGTATCGAAACCTACCCGATCGGCTACTTCAGAAACAGATACCCCTGTCAGTAGTAGCTCGGCGGCCCGCTTTAGCCGCACCATTCGGATCAGTTCATTAGGGGTGAGCCCCGTCATCGCTTTCACTTTTCGGTTCAGGTGCATCCGGCTCATACCAATAGCAGTGGCTAACGGCTCTACACCGAAGGTAGAATCGTCGAGTCGCTCTTCCAGTATCGCATAAATGCGGTTCATAAATTCGTCCTGAGGGTCCTGACTGGTAGTAGGGAGATTACCCTGCCGCAACAATTGGGTACGGAAATGCTGACGCATTCGCTGCTGATGCTCCAGTCGATTACGAACTCTTGCCTGAAGTTCGGCTACCTGAAATGGTTTTGCCAGGTAATCGTCTGCTCCGGCTGTTAAGCCTTCTACCCGGCTTTCGACCGATGCTTTGGCCGTCAGGAGGAGAATCGGGATATGACTGGTTACTGGATTACTTTTTAGCTGGCGGCAGAGTTCATACCCGTCCATTTCGGGCATTAGCACGTCGCTGATAACCATGTCTGGCCCTTCGGCAATGGCGGCATTGACACCCGCCTGCCCATTGTTGACCCGTTTCACCCGCCATTCTGTCGTCAGGGTAGAGGCAATGTAATCGGCCAGTTCATCATTATCCTCAACCAGCAAAAGACGGAATACTTTCTCCTCAGCAGTCTCCTGGCCAGTCACAGCTTGTTCAGCCGTTGTCGGCGGTGTGAGTTCTGGTTTGATCGGTTGTTCGGTTACCAGTCCGGCTCGCGATTGACGGCAGGGTAGGGCAACGATAAAGGTTGTTCCTTCTACGGGCTGGCTTTTTACCGATAGTGTTCCCTGCATCATTTCGACCAGCTCTTTTACCAGCGCCAGACCGATGCCCGATCCACCAACGGCACCTTCGGCCAGCGGATTAGCCTGATAGAAGCGGTCAAAGATGTGGGGTAGTTTTTCCGGTGCAATCGGTGTTCCGGTATTATGGACCGATATACGAATCAGGTCGGTATTGGCTGAATTGGCTACGGCAGGGTCCAAAGGCTCTACCGAGATCTGAATGGTAACTGTGCCGTTGTCGTTTGTAAACTTAAAGGCGTTCGATAAGAGATTGGTCAGGATTTTTTCAATCTTATCTGGATCGAACCAATAATAGGGTTGTGTAAACTGATGTGTCAGGTTCAGTTGGATATGTTTACGCTGGGCTTCCTCCGCAAAAACGGCAACAATTCGCTTGATAAACTCAGGCAGATCGCCGGGGCTGGGCGTAATGGTAAGGTTACCGGCATCGAGTTTGGCCAGATCGAGCAATTCATTGATGAGTCGCAAAAGTCGGTTGGCATTCCGGTAAATAAGAGCCAGCCGATTGAAATAAGGCGAGTCGGCCGTATCGGTCAATACCTGTTCTAACGGTGTTAGAATTAAGGTTAGGGGCGTACGAAGCTCATGGGTGATATTGGCAAAGAACCTTGATTTTACCTCGTCGAGGTGTTTGAGCTGGATGGATTCCTGCTCGCGAAGCTGCATTTGGTTCTTCTGATTCAACCGTCCAATTCGAATGCGGATAAATAAAAGCAGTGCTCCCAGCAACAGCAGGGCATACAGGGTATAGGCCCACCAGGTCGCCCAAAGCGGGGGCTCAATCACAATGCGTAACGCATGGGAGTCCGAACTCCAGACTCCCGATGTATTCGAGGCATTGACAACAAACGTGTACGTTTTGGGGGCTAGATTGGTGTAGGTTGCCGTTGTTATATTGCCGCTATAGATCCAGTCTTTATCTAATCCGACTAACTTGTATCGGTATTGGTTCTTATGAGGCTGATTGAATTCAAGGGCGGCAAAGTCGATCGATAAAAAGTTCTGATGGTTAGACAGAACGATTTCGGATGTTTCATTAATGTCTTTATCGATGGGCGAGTCAGATGTGTTTGCCGTCACCAGTTGATTGTTAATCCGAAAGGCAGTCAGCACAACGGTTGGTTTGACAATGTCTTCACTGATTTGACCTGGATCGAAAGTGGTATAGCCACCAACACCGCCAAAGATGAGTCGCCCGTCGGGTAAGGTTACGTCATAATACTGCTTGAACTCTTCACTGGGTAGTCCGTCATCGGCCATGTACGTCCGTACTTCGTGCGTACGCGTGTCGAATCGGCAAAGCCCGCGATTGGTGCTAAGCCAAAGATGCCCTTTGGAATCGGTGCGGATGGCGTAGATTACATTGGTCGACAGCGCTTGGCCAACTGGAAATCGCTCAATATAGCCCGTCATTTTGTCGAGCCGACAAAGCCCTTCGCCAAACGTACCGATCCACAGGTAGTTGTACTGCAGCGGGTCTTGCGCCAGACATAGTAACGAATTGCCGGGTAGTGAACGAGGGTTTCTGGCCACACTTTGCCAGTGAATGAGCCGCTTGCTGGGCAGATCGGCCCGGAGTAATCCGTGATTTTCGGTTGCCAGATAGATTCGACCACCGTCCACAACCATACCAGTAATCACATAGGGGTGGTTGGCCGGGAGCGGGAGCGGAAAGGCGGTAAACGTTTGCAGATCGGCGTTATACCGGACAACTGCCTGATTGGTTGGCGCCAATAAGCCCCAAAGTTCACCCTGTACGCCAGTGGCTAATGCCGCAAGCCGAAAGTTTCCACTAGGTAACCAGCGGGTTTCGATACCCGTAGGTGGCACAGAAACAAACGATTGACGGGCAGCATCGTACCGGTAGGGGGGCGTTTGTGAACTACTGATCCAAAGCGTTCGTCGACCGTCGTATTGGTAGCGAATCCCTGAAGGCGATTGCTGGCGTATGGCATCGGGTATCGCACTGGCTGGTATGTTTGCCTGTTGCGTGAGCCAATCGGTCTGGAAATTGGTTCGGTACGGCCAGGTCTGAAACGGACGCTTGTTCAGGTCGTACTTGATCACGCCATCGCCATTGAGCCCAATCCAGAGTACATTGGAGCGGTCAACTAAAATGGTCAGGGGCGAAAAACGCCCGAGTTTTGGCGATTCTGCTGAAGGATCTTCGAGTAAGGGTACGGTGCCCGATTGATCGGTATAGCGATTCTGATTAATGTAATCGATACCCCGCTGATCCGTTGCGAAGAGCGGTAACCCCGGTTCGTTTGTCAGATTAATTACTTTTCGTATTTGCCCTTTGGAAGGGTTGAACAGGGCAAAACTTCCGGGAAACCCCAGCATCAATTCCCCATTGCGTCGCTCATGAAGTCGGTACACTTCGTTTTGTGGAAGTCCCTGAGCGGTCTGGAAAGCGATCAATTGCTGGGAAGTCAGATCATACCGGTAAAGCCCATTTTGGGTTGCGAGCCAGGGTTGAGCCTGACGATCTACCAGAATAGCGTGAATGAGAGCCTGAGCCGAGTCGGCCTTTGCGGCCCAGTGTCGATGCGAAATGGACCCATTGGCATTGAGTCGGAAAAAACCGTTGGTTTGCGTAGCTACCCAGACATTGCCAGCGCGATCGGGCTGAATACCAACAAGTTGATCCCGGCCCAGAGCCTGCTGAAATGCCCGCGAATTGGACAGTCGGTTGGATCGCTCAGTAACCGGATCGAAGCAGTCGATATGGTTGTTTTCGGTCCGAATCCAAAGCTTGCCAAGGGCATCTTCCCGAATTTCGTAAATACTGCTAAACGAGAGTGATTGGGCCTGTTGCGGATCGTGGGTGTAAATACGGAAGCGTATTCCATCGTATCGGCAGAGACCATCGCGAGTCGCTAACCAGATAAATCCTCGTTTGTCCTGAATGATGGAATTGACAAATCCCTGGGGTAAACCATTGCGTACGGTAAGGTACTCCGGCTCGGGAGGGCTGGCCCATACCTGATTGAGTGTGCTAAACAGGCCAAGATAAATCCAACAAACTAACCTCCGAGTGAGTTGACGCATACACGGACCGGGAAATCGCCCAATGGGGGTTAGGACAAGCAGTTGAAAGGGTAAATATATACCTTTGATTGTTTTGGGCAACCTTAAAATTAACTTTTCCAGTAAAAGGTAAATATGTTCCTTTTTTGCTCGCTCCACAATTCGTACTCCTATTATTATGCGCTTTGTCCTTAAAACCCAGGTTGATAGGCCGTTGCCCAAGGTCTGGGAAGGCTTTAATCGAGCGCTGTTTGAACAGCTCACCCCCGCATTTCCACCCGTAAAGGTGGTTCGGTTCGATGGTTGCCTACAGGGTGATCTGGTTCATTTACAATTAAATTTTTTCCTGTTTCGCCAGGATTGGATCAGTCGCATTATTGATCAGCAAACTGGCTCCGATGAAATCTTTTTTGTTGATAAAGGAATCCGGCTACCTTTCTTTTTGACCTACTGGGAGCATCATCATCGTCTACAGCGATTGCCAACTAGTTCTATAAATTCAAAGCAGACAGTTATAATTGATGATGTTACCTTCCGTACGCCATTCTGGCTGACCGATTATTTGCTCTACTTCTTCCTGAAGGCGCAATTTGCGTGCCGAAAACCCGTTTACCGTCGTGTTTTTAACAGGATCTGATCGTCGTGATTTGTTGATTAAATGGTTGTTGAGTCGCATGATAAGGGATGCCACCTAAACATGCAAAAAAATGGTGTTTGCGGTCGGTTGATTGCCCATTTGTTCATAAAGCGTTACTATAAGGCGATAAAATGCCCAATAGATACGAATTTTCGGAACTGATCGGATTCTGTTACATTTGTCAGATAGGCATATTCGTGCGTAAATGCCAATCGACGTACGAGCGGTGTTTATAATTGAGGGGCCAGAGTGACGGAACGTTTACGGTACATCAAGCAAAATCATCAACCATCGAACTGTATTAATACTGCATGAAATTTCCAAATCTGACAACACGAATTTTTCTGGGCATGGTGCTTGGGATTGCCATTGGCTATTTTTTTCCGGATACCAGCTCTGGCTTTTCGGGAACTGACCTGAATATCCTGTCCAAAATTTTTCTTCGGCTCATCAAAATGATTATCGGGCCGCTGGTCTTTTCGACACTGGTGGTTGGTATTGCCAAGCTGGGCGATTTTGGCGTTGTCGGTCGGATAGGCTTAAAAACACTAGCCTATTTTTATTTTGCCACGATCCTGTCGCTGGTGGTAGGCTTGCTGGTCGTTAACATCATGAAGCCCGGAGAAGTGATGGACTTGCAATTGCCCGCTAAAGGCACCGATGTTGGTCTGGAAGTTAAAAAGCTTACATTCACCAATTTCATTGAACATATTTTCCCGACCAGTTTTATCGAAGCGCTGGCCAATAACGAAATTCTCCAGATCGTTGTGTTCAGTATCTTTTTTGGCGTGGCCGTGGGGTCGGTCGGAGCGTATGGAAAAATCATGATCAAAGCGCTGGATGCCCTCTCGCATATCATGTTCAAAATCACGGGTTATGTGATGTCCTTTGCGCCGTTTGGGGTATTGGGGGCCATTGCGGCTGTGGTAGCCAAACAGGGGCTGGGCATTCTGGCCGGGTATGCGTATCTGATTCTGTGCTTCTTTGGTGGATTGTTGTTTTTTATTTTCGTTGTGCTGGCACTGATTTGCCTGGCCGTCCGAATTCCCTACTTCGCCCTGCTGAAGGAGGTGCGTTCGGCTATTATCCTATCGTTCAGCACGGCCAGTTCGGAAGCGTCCTTTCCGCAGACCATTGAGGCTTTGCGTCGATTTGGCTGCTCAGAACGGATCATCTCCTTCGTTTTACCACTAGGTTACTCATTCAATCTGGATGGGTCGATGCTCTATATGACCTTTGCGACGGCTTTTATTGCTCAGGCTTATGGTATTTCCCTGTCGTTGGGACAACAGATTACGATGATGCTCACCCTGATGATCACCTCCAAAGGGATAGCCGGTGTACCACGGGCTTCACTAGTGATTATTGCCGGAACACTTGCGCAGTTTAATCTACCGCTCGAAGGATTAGGGTTGTTGCTTGGGATTGATCAGGTACTGGATATGGGCCGATCTGCAACGAGTGTAGCAGGTAATGCTGTAGCCACCTGTGTAATTTCCAAATGGGAAGGTGAGTTTCGAACGCAGCCCATTGAATCTGACGAGGTTACCGTTTGATAAACGGTAGAAAGTTTAACCTGTATTGCATGGGTATTTACGCACGATTTTGTAGGTTAGAGACAGAATTCTTATTTCTTGTTTCACCTAAACCTTAATTCTTGTGCAACCCTCTTACACTCCCGTCAGTACCTACGTTAAGGCTACTCCTGTGCAGCGTTTTATTGCTGCATTTATTGATGGCATTGTTGGTTATATACCGTTCTGGTTGTTAGTTTTCTTATCACCCCGAATGTACATGATCGGTTACCTGATCGCAATTGCCTATATGCTTACTAAAGATGCTTTACCTGCTACCGGGGGGTACTTGGGAGGGCAAAGTGTTGGAAAAAAACTGATGGGCATAAAAGTAATTAAAGAAGATACGGGCGGCAGTCTGGTTGGTGATTATGGAACGGCTATCACACGACAGGTATCTCTTTTAATCCCATTATTCAACATTGTAGATGCCTTAATGGTGTTTGGCGATGAAGGAAAGCGATTTGGCGATAAATGGGCTAAAACCCTTGTTGTAAAAGCATAATCGCAACTATAGTTAGCTATTGGGCCATACTCAACCATGGGTATGGCCTTTTTTATGACCGCTCGTAAGGCGCATTCACAGTTCGTCCGTAAATTGGTAGTAAATACTCGACTTATGTTCTTAGTTTGATGGAAGAAGTTTCAATTCTATAATTAACCTAAACAGAACAAGTCCCCGACACTCGTGACCAATATTCTCGAAACACATCATATCGTAAAACAATATGCCGAGCACCGGGCATTAGACGATGTGAGCCTGTCTGTACCGAAAGGTTGTATTTTTGGTCTGTTAGGGCCAAATGGAGCCGGAAAAACCTCACTAATTCGAATCATCAACCAGATCACGGCTCCCGATTCTGGCGAGGTACTACTGGGTGGTGAACGGCTCAAACCTGACCACATCAAACGCATAGGGTACCTACCCGAAGAACGCGGCCTCTACAAGAAAATGAAAGTAGGGGAGCAACTGCTTTACCTGGCACAGCTCAAAGGGCTAACCGAAAAACAGGCTATGGAGATGCTGAAAGTCTGGTTCGTCAAGTTCGACATCAAAACCTGGTGGAATAAGCAGATTCAGGACCTCTCGAAAGGGATGCAGCAGAAAATTCAGTTTGTAGCAACCGTTCTGCACGAACCCGACCTGATTATACTCGATGAACCATTTTCCGGCTTCGACCCGATCAATGCCAACCTGATCAAAGACGAAATTCTGGAACTACGCGAAAAAGGTAAGACCATTATTTTTTCGACCCACCGGATGGAATCCGTTGAAGAATTGTGTGATTACATTGCGTTGATTCATCGCTCGCACAAAATTCTGGATGGGTCCAAGCGAGCCATTAAAGAGCAATTTAAGACGCATACCTATCATATTGAATATCAGGGCGAGCTGGTTGATATTCCGGTTACTTTTGAGGTGTTGAAAAGCCATCCAATAGAAGATAATTTCCGCCGGGCTGATATTAAGATTCCCCCCGACGCTTCGGTGAATGATCTGATTCGTCACCTGATTGACAAGGTTGCGATCCGGTCTTTTGGTGAAAACATCCCCAGCATGAACGACATTTTTATCCAAACCGTCGGCGAAAACAATGATTGAATATTGAATGATAGAATGAGTGAATGGATTAAAACCGCTTCTACTCAATGATTCTATTATTCAACAATTCAATCATTCAATCATTAAAACTATGCATACAATTTTCCTGATTATAAAACGCGAATACCTGGTACGGGTACGCAAACGGTCGTTTATCATCATGACGATACTGGGACCGGTTCTGATTTTTGGCTTCTATGCGGTTATTGGCTGGGCCGCCATTAGCTCCATCAACCAGAAAAAAGTAGCTGTCGTTGATGAGAGTGGGCGGTTTGTCAGCAAGTTCAAGGCCGATAATGAAACGGTGTTTTCGTATCCGAAGCAATCGCTGACGAACGCGAAAAAAACGTTTGTGAAGCAGGGGTACGATGCGCTCGTCTACATCCCCAAAGACGTAATTGAGTATCCTAAAACCGTTCAGATTTTTGCCGAAAAAAGCGTTAGTCTGGCGCTACAGAGTAATATTGAGCGAGCCATCGGTAAAGAAATCGAGACTATCAAGCTGGAGCAGGCCGGTATTACGCAAAAAGTGATTGAAGACGCCAAAGTAAATGTCGATGCCCAAACGATCAGCCTGAGCGATGCGGGCGAAAAAAGCAGCAACGGCATTGCTACCACCATCATCAGCGGCTTTTGCGCCTTGCTCATCTACATTTCGGTGCTGATTTATGGAACGCAGGTAATGCGGGGTGTGATGGAAGAAAAAACCAACCGCATTGTCGAGGTTATTATCTCATCCGTGAAGCCGTTTCAGTTGATGCTGGGTAAAATTATCGGGGTCGCTTTGGTTGGATTAACTCAGTTTCTACTCTGGATTGCCTTGACAGCCGGTCTGATCACGGTTGGGTCCAGCGTGTTGGGGCAAAAAGAAACGGCCAATTCGGCGATGTCGGCTCGAATGAATGGTATGCCAGGTCAGCAGGACGTTCAGCAGAAAATGGCGAAGAGCAAAAACCCGGTTGCCAGTATAATGCAAGCCATTGAAACACTTAACATCCCGTTGATTATCACTTGCTTCCTGTTTTATTTTCTGGGCGGTTACCTGCTCTATAGCGCCTTGTTTGGCGCCATCGGTGCCGCTGTCGACAGTGAGACAGAAACGCAGCAGTTCATGTTTCCGATCATGATGCCCATCATTGCGGCTATTGCATTTGCTCAGATTGCCGTTCGCGATCCCGACGGACCGTTAGCGTTCTGGACATCCATTATCCCATTTACGTCGCCAGTGGTCATGATGGTACGAGTGCCTTTTGGTGTACCAGTCTGGCAGTTGATGCTTTCTATGGCATTGCTGGTGCTCGGATTTTTAGGAACTACCTGGATAGCCGCCCGTATTTACCGCGTCGGTATCCTGATGTACGGCAAAAAAGTATCCTTCCGCGAGCTATCGAAGTGGGTGTTTTATAAGGGATAAAGGAGAAAGGGAGAAGGGAGGTTTACAGTAGTTCTCCTTTTTCCCTTTTTTATATTCCAATATCAATCACCAGCGGCTGAATGAGCCATTGGCCGGTGGTCAGGTTGTAGATACTACGGAAACCCGCTTCGAACGAGGTGCGCAGGCGGAGGGCGTTGAACACAAAGGAAACATCGAGCCCTGTCGTCTGGAAATTGTGAATTTGGGTTTCATACCCCCGTAATCGACCGAATACATCCCGCACTTCAACGGAGCTTTGACCATTCACACCATCGACGAAGCCAGCGGCTTTAATCCGCTGTATGTATAGCCAGCGACCCAGCGACCAGTGTGTATCAGCAATCGGAAGCCGGTATTCTACACTACCCACTTTGGTCTGATCATCAGCAATATAGGTCTGACCTCTTGGGTAAAAGACAGCCGCTCCGAATTGATAAGTCCCCTGTGCCTGAAGCTGATAACCGGCTCGTAAACGTAACGAGTGGTGTTTGCCTAAACCGGGTAAAAATACGTTTCCCTGAATACCTAACTGCTCAGCGGTCAGTTTTCCGCCAAAAGGAGTTGTTCGGTAGTTGACCGCAATGGTTTGACCCCAGCGCGGAGCCACATCCCGCTTACTTTGGCGAAGCAGATGAGAATAACTAAACCCATACGTTAGTGCACTGAGAGAGCCCGATGAACCGATTTCGGTGATGTACCGATAGGGGAGGTCATAACCGCTTACCTGCAAATAATTATAATAAGCTGAAAGGCTGATCGACTGGATGTATTTGGAGTTTGTCAGTTGCAGCGGTAACCGAAAACCGGCTGTTAGCTGATTATAAGTCCATCGATCGGTACGCAGACTATCGGCCGGAACCACTTTATCGATATAAAGCGATGTGGAACGAGTGCCGCGCTGGAAACTGACATCTATTATCGGATACAGACCCTGATAACTCAAAAGCGCATAGAAGTTTCCGGCCCGTTCGGTCTGATTGTACGTATAACCAGCACTCAATTGGGTCGTACTTAACAAATCCTGCGAATTAATACCGATCGACAGCGCCTGTCCAGTACTGCTTAAGACGGGCCCCCAGCTATAAATATTTAAGGCATTAGCTAGTTTCCTGAATCGTGAGGGTTGATAAGGCGTAGTCACCAATGACGAATCCGCTAAAATCCGGCGGCCTTCAGCGGCACCCGGCTCCCGACTGGCTAATGAGCCGAAATAACGAACCGGCTCTTCACGGGAAGGTTCAGTTACAGGCTTCCAGTCGGCAGGATTAAGCGGCATATCGGCAATGCGGTAGCCCGTTGCTGAAAAATCCTCAAAAGCGAGCCGGTTACCGGACTGGGATACGGCAGCGTGATAAGCAGCCAGCGGACGCGATGTCACTTGAGAAACTTGCCGGGTCTGACCATTCACTGCATAAATATTATCGATACCCGAACGGGGTGAATTATAGAAAACAAAGTTGCCCCAAGGTTGAGGATGACTGATGTTTTCGTTAGTCCAGGGAAGTAAATCAAGCTGGTTGCCCGACTCCGTATCCAGTCTCCGAAGCGTCTTCTTCCCGTCTTTCAGCGCGACATACAGAATGGTTTTGCTGTCTTCGAACCAACGTGGGTGTTGATAAAATTCATTGTCCATGTTGGGGAAGGTTTTTAAGATACGCCCCTGTATCGTATGGACATGACCGTTAGAATCGTTGATACGTTCGTTTATTGCACTAATTACCAACAGTCGGGTTTTATAGCGTTCTGTATTGTCCACTACAATCAACTTCGTATTATCGGGCGAAATCGCAACGGCTGTATACCGCCTGTGGTGTGTCAGTCGAGTAAGCTTGCCGGTTTTGAGATCCAGCAGCCGAATATTCGAATAAATACGTTGTCCCCAGCGTGGGTCGTAGCCAAACTCGATCCAGCAGGCTTTGGATGATGTAGCTGAAAGCATCCCTGGGTCATTCGTAAAGCCCTGTACCTGAATAGTTTTTTCGGGCTGATTCTTACGTAAAACGACTAGACGGGGGGTATCGCCAAGGCCATTTTTTACACAGAGTACGGTTGAGTCGTCCACAAACTGAGGGTGCTGATAATTGGTAAAAACAGGTTTAGACGTCTGGTGCTTTTCGGCCTTAACAGGAAACAAATCGGCAGGTGTAAGGGTAAGCTGTTGCTGTTGTTTTTGCCAGGTTTCCGTCAGATCGTCCATCGTTTTGCGGTACAAATCTTCCGTTCGAAGGCGGGTTTCATCCTTGATACTGGCCGAAAACGCAAACGGCCAGGGAAAACGACGGTAGTTTCGATTCAATACCCGACTCCATACATCGGGCCCATACGTTCGTTTTAGATAGGTGGTCAGGAAATACCCCAGAACATAATGATTCGGTACGTTGTCACGGTAGGAGCCAGATACGGCTTTGGGATAGCCGAACCGACTGCCAGCCAGCAGATTAGCCCGCATTCCAAGGTCAAAATTCGGGATGCGGCCACGTCCGGTAGTACTCAGAAGCGTTTCGTTGCTTACCGCATCGCCTTCGGCAAACCAATCGGGTACGGTAACTAAAGGAAGAAAAAGTCCAGTACTTCCCAACAAGGTATTTAACACCCGTCCGTAGCCCTGTAAAGCCTTATCATTCTGAACAACATGCCGGTATTCATGAACCGCCAGTAAGTCAAGCCAGTTGAATGTTCCCAACAGACCTGGGTCCTGAGGAGGAATGGCAAAAAACTCCGAACGACGCGGAAATAAGGTGACAAACCCATTGCTATTGGTGGTCTGGTTCTGGAGCAGGACCGAAAGGCGACGGGGGGGGCTTTCGAGCGAGGCACTGGCCGGTTCATACAACTGTTCGAGTCGACTGGCCGTACGTTGGGCAGTTGAGTCGAGGCCGGTTGGATAAAGGACCCGAAAATGAGGAGTGTTGAGCTGATACCAGCGCAAACTAGTCGGATTCTGGTCGAGAATGGGAAGGGTTTGAGCCGTGGCTGCAAATGAAGCAGACACTAGCAGAACCTTCAGGAAGCGTCGTAGAAACATCGGTATCAATGATACGGATTTTTAACTATAAAGTAATTCCAGTAGTAGAGAAACATCATCAAGCGATACAAATTGGGCTTTAGTTAGATTGAACGAACCGTCTTATAACCTGGCTATCGCGAAATTTTCTACCCTAAATAAAATGAAATTTACCTGCAATTTCTCTATAAAGTGCTGCCATATAAACGCCATATTTATATCTACTGATGAATAATATTGATTTACGACGAGAAGTAACTTAATTTACGGCCAAGTCACAGATTTTTAATTCACTACAAAACATGGGAAAGTTTGTTATTTCAACCAGAAAGAATGGAGAGTATCAATTCAATCTAAAAGCTGGTAATGGTCAGGTTATTCTGGCCAGTGAAGGGTATTCAAGCAAAGCATCTTGCGAAAATGGCATTGAATCGGTGCGTAAAAATTCGGTTGACGATGATCGATACGATCGGAAGGAGTCAGTAAATGGCAAGTACTATTTTAACCTAAAAGCGGGCAACGGTCAAGTGATCGGCAGTAGCGAGATGTATGAATCCGTTGCCAGTCGGGACAATGGCATTGACTCCGTCAAACGTAACGCTCCAGATGCTACTGTCGAAGAAGTAGACTAGAAATTCAGTTCATTTGCCGAATGCTTTCACTATGCAAAACTTTCTGGTTCTGGATTGTGGGAGCGTTCGGTGCAAAAGTAGGCTTTAACACACGAATAACACTAGGTAACTACCCTTGTTAGATTTGAATTCAGGGAAGTTTAGTATTCGACGGCTCGTAGAGTAATGCGACTTGTCGGATAAATTTCAATAAAACGGCTTATACCATCGCTGCCAGCCTGACCAAGGTAGATGCCATTGTAGAGTAGTGCATACATATCCTGGTCGAAAGCATTCTGACCTGTAAACACAACCTCAACCTTAGGGTAGTAATAGTTAAACTTTATTTTCCCGGCTGTTCCTTTTGCGGTAATATTAATTGATTCACTGGTAATGTCTTCCACTTGAAGCGAACCTTTAGGGCTATGGTCTAAAAAACTGGCATTGGAATATCGATCTAATTGATAACTGCCTGCTGTCGCCAGAGAACTACTAGGGGTAACTGAATGGCCGCAACTGCTTAACAATAGAAAACCTACGGAAAATACACCTGTTAGTACTCTTTTTATTGTATAATTTTTCATTATAGCTAGCTAGATTAATTCGTATAGTGTATAAAAACCGAAAAATAATAAATAAGAATGTACGTAAAAATACGAGCTTATTTTTGTAAATCATTTATTAATTCTGTTGCATAGGAGTATACGCTAATTTGGGGCAAATAAGCGTATAATTTTCTGAGAATACACGCAATACGCTGAGTTAACCATACTGGTATAAAACAACAAACCCCAGCTTGGTGGAGCCGGGATTTGTTGTGATGTTTATATGGGTATATGTACTTAAGACTACAAAAAAATACACTGGTCACAAAAAAACGCTGATTCAAGACGAGTCAGCGTTTTTATTGGCTAGAGAAGTAGTTCAATAAGCCTGCTGGCCTGGCGTACGGTCTTACGTACCGATAATAGCCAAGCCCAATACTCTGTAAATCGACCTTAACCTCCGCTAAAGCCTTGGCATGTTGCACACGGGCAGGAGTGGAACTAGTAAGCAGAAAGCGCTCAAATGTAGTTCTTACTATATTTATGATAAATAAATATATGAAAACTTTTTATTGTTATTTATTAAGAGGCCATTAAAAAGGGCTTTGCGGAAGAAAGAAAAACAGGCCACACTAACCAGCGTAACCTGTTTAATTACAAGGTGCATAGTAGATCTCAAGGGCAGTTAAATCACCATATATGTAAACTGATCCATAATCTACCTACTAATAGGTAACCAATATCGGTGAATAAAATTCACATAACGATAAAAAAAATTTTATTGTTTAATAAAAATCTCATAGATAGTATACAATACATATTTTGGTTTATTAATTATTGTTGTTTATTTTCTAAAACAGAAATAGGGTAACTCGATTGGGTGTTCTGAGTACTTTTATTTAAGCTGATAATTAATCCCAATACTGACCTGCCACCGGTTGAAGTCATCTGGTGGAGAAAGGAAATATGAATTACTACTAGTGTTGTTCGCCCAACTTCGACCAGCCATCGCTTCAATGGACCATCGCTTACCGACTCGATAATGAGTACCTACTCCTAATTCTGTTTGCCAGGTGCGTGAAATAGTAGCAGGTGCGTCGGACTTCATTCGAAGGGTACTTTGCCCGTAGTTGGCCCCTAAATGAGCAAATAGTGTAAACCTTTTTCCTCGTAGAAAGTAATAGCGGGTCGATAGGCCACCACCTCGTAATCGATAATCGGGTTTATCCACCGATTGAGGATAGATAGTACTCATCTGGTAACGTCCTTCGGCAGCAATTGACCAGCCATCGATAATAAAATATTGGATATGGGGCGAAGCAAACGTTGTGGTTGGATAGGTACCCCGATAACCTTGCCCTGCCCTAACCCCAATGATAAGATGGCCTTTCCCCAGCAAATCCTTTTGCTTAGGGTGAGTCAATGACTGTGCTTTCCCAAGCAGAGGCAGTATGAGGCAGAGTAAAACTCCATATCGTTTCATGATAAACTCAGTTTGTTTATCATGAGGATACGTTTAAGGCTATTGGGGTTGTGAAGCGGGATGATGTTTAAATGTTTTTAACATTATAAGCGATGGTAGGCTTGTTCACTGATCAGTAATCGTAAGGGGTAATTGCTAGTCAATCAGTGTATTCGCCATTTCAGAGATGGTAGAGAGCATGTCGGCATTTGGACAATGGATGCACAGATTCATGGCTATTGATGGCAGGTCTGGGCATTCACACAGATACCCTCTAACCACTCCTGGCGCAAGTGAAGTACTACCTGAGCCAAGCCTTCCACTGTAACGGGTTTGGTAATGAAACCGTCGGCTTTTAAGTCAATCGACGCCTGGCGGTCGGCCTCCTGGTCGGAGGTGGTCAGAATGACGACGGGTATGGCGTTATAACGTGGTTGCTGACGTATCAGCCTAAGGGCTTCAAACCCACTCATTAAAGGCATGTTCAGATCTAACAGGATTAATGTTGGTAAACTAAGCGCGGTTTCTAAAGCTAGCAGAAGTTCTGTACCATCAGGAATATGTTTAAGCCGACACTCGGGACTATATTGTTTGAAGACTTCCTGAACCAGGAAACGGTCGTCTTCGTCGTCATCTACTAAAAAAACGCACTCGCCAAGCGGTGATTTCATGAGTACAAGGATGGGTTAACACCTCATTAGTAATGCCAAACGTTTAATGAAGTAAACCAAAAATAGTACAATCTTATTGGGATACTATTACATTACTATGTAAAAATGTTAAGTAGGATTCTTGTAACGAAGTAACTCATGCCGGACCAGTACACGCTAATAGTATAGAGGGCTCGCAGGTCAGTTGAATCGGATTGGCTATAGCGCCGAATAATAAATACAAGGAGGCATTGTGGGGTTGAATGCCAGATAAATAGGTAATTAGAGAGCCGCCATTAGCATCCGCTAATGGGTTTTTGATTTGTGGCCGAGCCTGCTCGGTTATAATGGTGTGGATAAACGAAAGGAAAAACCGGCCCTAGTGTTGTGGTCGGTTTTTTTGTTCAAAAGGCGAACCGTGTTGGAGGAACTTCATATAAAAACCTTTTAACTAATTGCCAGGTACTACAATGTCCGCGAGAATGCAGTTGTAAATGAGTAGGTATATTTTTTAATGAATCAGTGACGGCAAATATAGTTTCTAAGGGAAAATATTTTAGTGGAGATGTACCAGTGGTATATTAAGGACTTGCCCATAGGTTATGCTTTAAGAAAATCGACCAGATGAAACTATTTTTTGTACGATTAACTCTTTTCTTTCTGCTTACTCCCTGGACTGTTTATGCTCAGGCAGATTCTGCCTTTTACCGTCCCTTTGTACGGGATTATTCTACAATTGGTATTGGCTTTCGTGGAGGAGTTAATTATTCAATTTCTACTATCGTTGCTACTGAAGTTGGAAGCCCATCACCCATTCCATTTATTGCTGGTATTGTTCCACAGTATGGCTATTACTTAGGAGGGTCTATCTATAAGAACTTTTCAACTAAGCTATTTAGTCTTCGATTGGATGCCACCTTGCAAATAAAAGGGTTTGGATCTGAATATAACGGCCAAATTATTGTTAAAGCGAAGTATTATTATCTTGGTCTTGCGCCCTTGGTGGGCTTTCATTTAACCCCTAAACTATCCGTATTTACTGGGCCAGAAGCTAACCTTCAGTTGCTCCGAAAAGACACTTACCCCTTTACTAGTGGTTATCCCTTGGAAATTGGAACAATCCTAAGATTAAGCTATGCATTCGGCCAATTTAGAGCAGAAGCTGGCTATTTCAGAGCTTTTACACCAATGGATCAATCAACGGCTTTCCGCTTCCCTGGCTCATCCGCAAAAAACAACTTCTATAATCAGAATATTCAGTTCGGTTTATTGTTTGACCTTAGGTAAGTATCTATCATTCAGATTTTTATGATACGGCTATTTTTGTTATTACTTATTGTTTCAACGTCCACCTTTGCTCAACCAGTAGAATATTTAAAGGAGTTTAGCATACGCTATGATACAACAGATACGCATCCATTGAAACCCACAAAACAACTCATAAAAGTCGGTCTTGTTCTACCTATTTTTCGTCAAAGTTCGGTTGCTGTTTCTTCCATATGGAAAACACTGGGGGTTGATGTTACACTGGAACAAAAATTGAATCAGAGATTAGCCCTAAATGGTGGTTTAGAAATGAGTTATAGTTTTAGTGGGTATGCTCAGTTATACAGCATAGATTTGCCGATTGGTTTTCGGTATTATTTCCCAATTGGGAAGAGGATGAAAAACCGCTTTGATCCTCATAGTTTTTTTAGTCCTTATGTAAGTTTTCAAACTCACAATTCCCTTTACTCTAGTTTATTGTATAATCCTCCTTATAAATCATCGGCACATAATTATTATCGAGGTAATTTATTGGATCATCCTACTAATTCAGGTAAGTACGACGAATCATTTAATATGGTGCAGTATGCCTATTTTCAAATTGGCTCTCAATTGAAAATCACAAAAGCTAACTATTTAGATGTTAATATTATTGTTCCGATTCCTGCTTTAACCTATCACAAAACGGATTTTACTCTATCCTCCCCTTCTCTAATTAATATTAGATACGGGATATTTAAATGGTAATGTTCACTTATTATTTTTTCGGAATTCTGCAAAAGCTAGCTCCATAGCGAGCTGGCTTTTTTTATGTCCTTTCCACTCAATCATGCATAGCTCACATTTGAGTTAGTAAAACTTTCCACCAAGTTTACCACAACAAAGAATTTACTCGGGCAGCAGACCCTAAAAACCAGGCAGGCTAAACTGGAAATATGAGCCATACGGCTGGCTGTTGCGTTCTACGTACCTGATTGCGACTGGCCGTTGAGCCATCTATGCCTGTGGTGAAGCCCCGTAGGTATAAGGAAATGTCTGACTTTAACCAGGGAGCCGGAGCGCGAGAATAGGGTGAACAGTAGTAAGTCCTCGTAAGTGCTTAAAGCCGGTTCGTCTGGGGCATTCTTCCTGGCGTTGTTGAATGGATTGCCCATAGACTTGTTCATAAGCGGTAGGCAAGAGGGTCAGTAGCTTGTGGAAGCGTTGTTGATCTAAGTCAGTGGCCGAATGCCAGTGACGGTCCGTACGTAAGTCAGCGGTAGGAAGTTTCATAGCTCAAAATTGCCTCGTTGCAACAACTCTATTACCTAGAAATGTCAATATATAGCTGCATAGAAACGGGCGTTTAAAGAGAGAGCAACTACTTATTCTAATCCATTTTCTCTTCCCATTGATAGCAATGGTTTGCCTGATTGTAGCGCCTTACAAATACATTCCCATTTATAGCCACCGTTTTTTTTCCAGGTACTCCAGCACAGCTAGACCGAACTTCTACGTAAACTTTTTGATTGGCTTTTAACGAAGAATCCGACAATGTGAGTGCATATCCACCAAGAACGTTGTCTATTTGCGGGTGAAGAAAAGGAGCTTGCTGGGAAGAATCAGCCAAAATGTAGACCATCCAATAGAGCCGAATAGATGTATCTGCACTTTCAATTGGAGAGGCTCTAATGGTTAATCCTTTGTTAGCCTCATAACAGACAGGATCGACAAAAATATGGTCCGGTTTATCACAAAAGTTGGGTAGTTGTGGCCGTGGACAACTGGTGATGGCCAGAGTACCCAAGGCTAAACTTATCAGGTAGGCGAGCTTCATAACGGTTATTTTCTCGCTTAACGAAGCTTATTCGATCTTTAATATTGTTATATGATAATTATTTGTAAAGTCCACAGAGCACCTACCTGCCAAATATAACAATCTCACAAAAACCCTGATTTTAATAGATGCCCAACTCAATCTGCATCATACACCCTAAAGGCCACTAAGTAACTCGTTACTGAAATTAACAGGCAAAAAAACCAATTGGCGGAAATGAATCGGCTATTGACGGGACTTTCTGAAAGTCAGGAAGGATACTCCTATTTTAGCGACTGAAAATCGCAGCCATATGTCGCAAAGCAGACTAGAACGGGTCCTACCCATTATGCTACACCTTCTCGCCTGGGTAAGCTATGTGGCGCTTGTTTTCACCAGTAATGCGTCCCGCTTCAGTTTTACCAACCTGCTCCTGCACTACGGGCCAATCCTGTCGACAAACTGCCTGATTTTCTACCTCAATTACTTTTATTGGGTCCCTAAAGTACTAGCCAGAACACAACTGCTCCAATTTGTAGCAGCCAATACGGTCGGGGTCGCCTTGCTGGCTCTTCTCGTTACGATTATGTTGCAACAAAACGTCCAGCATACTATCATCCACCGGGCCTTCAATCTTGGCTGGTTTATGACCCTGGCGGTAATTATCCGTTTCAGCAGCGATTGGTATGCGAACCTGCAGAGTAAGAAGGAAACGGAAAATGTGCAACTCAAGACAGAGTTGTCGTTTTTGAAAGCCCAGATTAACCCTCATTTCCTGTTTAATGCCCTGAATAATTTGTATGCACTAGCCTTGAAAAAATCGGACGATACGCCGAATAAAATACTTCAGGTTTCGAGCATTATGCGATATCTCCTTTACGAAACAAATGAAGATTGTATTCGTCTTTCTAAAGAAATCGAGATCATTCAAACCTACATTTCACTGCATGAACTTCGAAACAAGTCTGGCGAAAGTGTCCATTTTGAGGTTCATGGCCCTGTGAACGATGTCGTTATACAGCCGCTTCTTTTCTTGCCCCTGGTTGAAAACGTTTTCAAGCACGGCACTTACCCCATTGCCATCCGGTTCGACATCTTCCCTAAACGGATCGAGGTACAACTAAGTAATAATATCCTGGAAATTTCCTCGCCTGTTTCCGGAGGAGTAGGCTTACAAAATCTAAAAAGGCGGCTTGATTTATTGCATAAACAAACTCATCAGCTGGTTTTTAACCGGTCAAATGACCAGTTTACAGCCCGACTTACTATTGACCTGATCAAAAGATATGATTAGATGCCTCGCCATCGATGACGAATACCTGGCGCTGGAAGTCATCGAAAATCATGTAAAGAGAATCTCTTTTCTGCACATGGTCGCCACATTTACTAGTCCTCTGGAGGCATTACCCGAGCTTGGCACAGAAGCTATTGATCTGCTGTTTCTGGACATCGCCATGCCGACGATCAATGGGTTGGATTTTCTGCAGACGATCAAACATCCGCCGTTAGTCATTCTTACAACGGCTTTTACCCAATTTGCGCTCGACGGCTTTAATGCCGATGTGGTTGATTACCTGCTAAAACCCATCAGTTTTGAACGCTTTCTGAAAGCCGTGCAAAAAGTGCAACTCCGGTTACAAAAACCGGCTACAGAAGACAATGCTGAACATATTTTTATCAAATCTGACTACCGTATGATCCGGGTCGATTTCGAGGATATCCTCTTTATCGAGGGTAAAAAAGAGTACGTAGCTCTACAGACGAAACATCAGATAATTGATACGCTCCTGACACTCACGGCACTGTTGGAAAAACTTCCCGCTTCTAAGTTTGTCAGAGTCCACCGCTCATTTATCGTGGCCGTCAACAAGATCACCAGCATAGAAAGGAACCTTATTTTTATCGGCGAGGTAAAAATTCCGATCGGCGATCTCTTCCGTGATGAGCTTTGCAAACGCATCAGTTGAGGTGTATCCGTTTTTGGGGGCGTTTTGGGTCCGTTTATAGGCAAAATCAAGTCATTGACGATTTTATTTCTTCGTTGAAAAATGGGCCTGTTTCTTTGCGCCTGAACTGCCAACTAGCCCAACGATCGATGGATTCACCTGTCATTGAAACGCACGAATTAACCTTCAGCTTTGGTTCTGGAAACCCGATCCTGACCGACCTCAATCTGAGTGTTCCCAAAGGAAGCATTTATGGATTTCTCGGACCGAATGGAGCGGGCAAAACGACCACCCTCAGACTTATACTAGGGTTGCTCAGGGAATCGAAGGCCAACATTCGGCTATTCGGCACCAACCTAAAATCGGAACGAATCCAACTGCTACGGAAAATAGGGTCGCTGATTGAACAACCTTCCTTGTATGCACAACTCACCGGAAAGGAGAATCTTGAGGTATACCGACTAGTGTACGGCTGTAGTAAGGCCCGGATTGACGAGGTTTTGCAACAGGTTGGGCTGCTGGACTCAGCCAACAAAAAAACCAAAGCCTATTCGCTAGGCATGAAACAACGGCTTGCAATCGGTATTGCGCTATTGCACGATCCCGAGCTGCTGATCCTTGATGAACCCACGAACGGCCTGGATCCGGCTGGAATTATTGAAATTCGTGACCTGATCAGAAAATTGAATCAACAGAATGGTAAAACAATCCTAATATCGAGCCATTTACTCGCTGAGATTGAGAAGATTGCCACCCATGTCGGCATTATAAATCAGGGCAAGCTCCTATTTCAGGGCTCCTTTTCGGCCTTACAGCAACTAAAATCCAATCATACCTACGCCGAATTCAAAGTAAGTGAGCCGGATTTGGCAAAGCAGCTGGCGGGCGCTCATTTTCCAGTTAGCCTAGCCGAAGATCGTATCCTTACCGTTCAACACGTTGATGAAAATCACCTCGCTCAGATCAACCAATTGCTGGTTCAGGCGGGGGTGAAGGTCTATCGAATGGGCTTGATCAAAAATGACCTGGAAGATCTCTTTTTGCAAATTCTTGCTGACAACTAATTATGACAACCTCCTTCCTGTCTACCATAAAGGCAGAGTTCCTCAAAAGTAAGGGCTCCTATGCCTACTGGCTCACACTCTTGGGTGCTTTCTTTATCCCGGTTATTAATTTCATTATTCTCATTGAAAGGCCTGAGGCTTTAATCCCTAAGTTCCAGACTTCTCCGTGGGTCACGTTCTTCCGTTTCTGCTGGAAAAATGTAGCGGCTGTGATCCTTCCGATGTACATTATCCTGATCACCAACCTAGTTGTCCAGATCGAATACCGAAACAATACCTGGAAACAGGTATACGCTATGCCCAGAACTTTTGCGGATATATTCTTTTCAAAATTTGTGCTCATTCACACCTTAGTCTTACTTTTTATAGCCCTGTTCAACCTGGCGCTGGTCGGTTCGGGGCTAGCCGTGCATCAGGTTAACCCAAACTATCCCCTGCTAGTGGGCGAGATTCAATGGGATGTTTTACTCACCATGACCTGGCGGATTTATCTCGGCTCACTGGCCATAATCGTTGTGCAGTACTGGCTAAGCTTGCTGTATAGAAATTTTGTGGTGCCACTAGGCATTGGTATTGGTCTTTGGCTTGCTGGGATTGTACTCATCGACTGGGAAAGCATCGTTTATTATCCGTATGTCTACCCTGCTTTTCTGTTCTTTACTGATTTTGATAAAAAGCCGGAAGAATTGCCCAGGCTGCTTACCTACTCGGTAGTCGCCTTCTGTGTAACGCTGTCGTGTGCTTATTTGAATATCAGTACGTTACAGGAGAAGGGGTGACCATCGTACAGAAAAACCAGCGTTTATTTTAAATCAATACGCCAGGAAAGCCATTCTCTTTCAGCAGCTCTTCTTGTACCCCATTTTTCAGGCCAGCGGGCAAGTGTAGGAGAAATGAACTTGCAAACCGGTTGAGAGAAATGCCTAAAGTATAGTAATCTGTTCTCAGTTTTACTAATCACTCTCACCTGAGACGGGCTAACAGACCCGGAGAAAGGAGAAATTTTTTGAAAAATTATGAGCCAATGTTCGACTTCCGAAAACAATTTCTGCTGGCAGTCGTTTTATTACTGTAATCGCTGCTCGACAGGGATGCTGTGAAAGGCACCTGATTTTAGATAATAACTGCTTGAGTCAGCGAAACTAAAGCCAGGCGACTTTCCGTCGTCTGGCTTTAGTTTTATTTCCCTATAAAAGTCCTATGTCTTCATTTTATTCTATAATAATAGAAATTCACTGAGTAATTTCTTAGAATAAATCAATTCTCGATATATACCACTTATCGGCCGATATATGTGGTTTATCTCCCGAAATCGACGCTTGACCAGTTTACGCTTGTAGTTTGGGCCGCACACCCCGCATCTTTGTAGCACAATCACAAACAACAAAGACGATGAACACAAAATTAATGCACATCAACCGCCCGGCTCGGCCTCGCATCATTGAAGTCGGTGGCCCCTTAGTGGGACTGCGTGGTCGGACGATCTACCGGATGCGGGCTCGGTAAGTGAGCTCTTCTCCGAAGCGGTAAGCTCCCCACGCTGGGGAGCTTTAACTTACAATATTGGCAGTTCGGTACGAATGCGACGGTTCAGGAATCAACTAATACCCTTCATGGTACGTACTTGCGCCAATTATGTTGTTCGTTAAAGCCCAGTAGTTCCCGAATCTTGCGATTTGAAAATAAGGCTTCATGCTCGCCCAACTCCCGGCTGAGCGGTACACCTGGGAAAAAACGTTCGGCTAGTTCTTTACTCGACAGAAGCGCCCCATTATGGTCGTTGCCAGCATTAAAAACTTGATAGCCTAGCCCATCTTTTTGCAAACATAAATCTACAATCTGGCCAAGGTCCCGTGCATCGATATAACAGAAAGCGTTACGACGACGTACTTCCGGGTGAGTCAGATAGTAGGGAAACAGCTCGGTATATTCGTGGGGTTCAATCACATTGCCGATCCGAAGGGCATAGATATCTATCCCGGAGCGTCGCTGAAAGCTACGGGCTGTTTGTTCATTAACGACCTTCGATAAGCCATAACTGTCCATCGGATCGACGTCATAGTCTTCTTCCAGAGGTAATACCTTAGGGTTGGTTTGACCATCGGAAAAACAGATACCGTAGGTGGTCTCAGAGGAGGCAATAATGATTTTTTGAATGCCTAGTTTAACAGCCGCTTCAATCACATGGTAGGTGCCCAGGGTGTTGACCCGGAATGTTTCATTATCGGGTTTGAGTAAAATGCGGGGTACGGCCGCAAAATGAACAACCGCATCAAACTTAGGTACGCCGGTACCGGGTTCCAATTCCTGGAAGCCCGCATACGAACTCAGTGCATTAAAGCTCTGACCGGAATCGGTAATATCAGCGATCAGGTTCGTGACGCCTGGGTGATGCAGCGGAGTGAGGTCAACATTCATCACCGTATGGCCTTGGTCAAGCAGGTAGGCAATGACGTGCTTACCGGCTTTTCCGGAACCACCGGTGAAGCAAATGCGCAGTTTAGTCATAAATGAGCTAATTAGAGGATGTGAACATTTAACGTGTTCTTAAAATTTGTCCCTGAAAACACGTTTTAAAACGAATCTAAACGCATGAACGAGTGAGTAAGAAAGGGGGGAAGATCAGTTATCTTACTGCGTGGCGAAAAAGCAATTTGTATTATATCCTCCTTTTAGGCTAAAAACGTGTCGATTAGCACGGCAGTTAGCAGATGGCTGGCCCAACCGGCCCACAAACTATTCGCCTTGAGCACCGCCCAGGCGATCATGCCAGCTACCAGCCCAATCGTATGCTCTTTTCGGTTAAGCCGTGAGCCAAACCAAACACTACCGATGTCAATAAAACTTCCCTTAACCTATTCCAGTATTTCAAGCCAAGCGTAACCCGCGACAAATGACTTCCTCATACAAGTTGGTAACACAATTGATGCCGTACCGATAAACGTATACTTTATAGATCAATTTTTGTCCCTTCGTAGCCACACTATTTACGAGACGGTGAAAAATTAAAAATAGAAATGGCTTAGATACGGTTGCTGCATCTTCCAGATGGGCGTTTGGGATATGGACAATTACCCCAATTTACTACGATAGATTACTGTAATCCTTTCAGTAGCTTATAAAAAGGCTCGGCATAAGTATCACTGATGGGAATGAGTTGGTCGCCAATCTGAATCCTGTTTTTTTCGATATGGTCAATTTTGTCGATAGCGACCAGGAACGACTTGTGCACACGGACAAAATCGGGGGCAGGTAGCAACTCTTCCAGTTTGGCAAAGCTTAACAGTGTCATAATCTTCTCCTCCCTGGTATGAATCCGTAAATAATCTTTCATCCCCTCCACGAAGAGAATATCTTGGGTAGCTATTTTCTGGATGCGGTGACCAACTTTTAAAAAAATATACGCTGGTTCATGCCTGGGATCAGCTTTATCTTCCGGCTTTTGCTGTCGGAGGCTTTGCTCCTGATACAGCCGTAAAACGGCTTTATAAAACCGCTCAAACGTAAAAGGTTTTAACAGGTAATCCTTCACCTCCAACTCATACGCCTTCAGCGCATACTGATCATAGGCAGTCGTTAGGATAATCATGGGTTTGGGATTCAACATTGGAATGAAGCTCAGCCCATCCAGGTCGGGCATGTTGATGTCCAGAAACAGCAGGTCGGGGCCGACTTCCGCTAATTGACTAGCTGCCTCCAGGGGGCTCATATAGGACCCTTTTAACTCCAGGAAAGGGACTTTTCGGATGTATTCTTCCAGGATTTCCTGGGCCAGGTACTCGTCCTCAATGATTGAGCAGGTGAGCTTTGGGTTCATGGGCCTGTACAGGTAAACCGTGGATGATAAGCGTGACCGTAAACGTATCTCCGGTGTTCTGAATGGAGAGCGTATGCTGGTCAGGATAGAGTAACGACAGCCTTTTGCGGACATTGGGCAACCCGATGCCACCGGGCCCTTCCAGCGGAGTAGCCAACCGGTTTCCGATTGGATTCTGTACGTTGAAGGTCAGACTTTCTTCCATAATAGCCACGCTTACTTTCAGATCGCCGGGTTCCAGGCGGGCGGGGCTGTGCTTGTACGCGTTTTCCAGCAGGTGAATGAACAGCAAGGGAGCAACGTAGCAGGATTCTGTCTCCCCCTCGATTTGTAGATCGACCACTGGATTACTCTTGTAGCGGAGCTGCTGCAAACTCACATAATCCCGCAAATAGTCCATCTCTCTCGCCAGCGGAACCGTGGCCGCATTGGACTCATAAAGCATATAGCGCATCAACGAGGCTAGTTGCATGACAGCCTCCGGTGCAGCGGGTGCCTGTTTATAAACCAGCGTGTGGATATTATTCAGGGTATTGAACAAAAAGTGTGGGTTGATCTGCGATTTTAAGGCCTGCAGTTCAGCTTCCACGGCCTGTTTCTCCAGTTGCTCTTTCTGAATGGTATTGAGTACCAGATTCTCGATGACCCTGGCCAGCCAACTCAGGAAGAGAAAGATAGGTACAGTAGAGACCAGGTGTATTCGATAGTACTCCAGGAAAAGTGACCCCGTATCCAGCGCTTTGTGGTGGAAGGCTAAAAAAGGAACAGGTCCGGTTAGCACAATTCCCGCCAGGAAGAGAAAATAGTGCCCTCTTTTTTTCTTACCGGTATAGCGGGCCAAGAGATAAAAATGACTGTAAAAAACGTAGCAACAGGTCGCTATAAAGCCCGTGGTTGTGCTAAGCCGGTGAGTATCACCTTCACCCCCCAGCTGCACGACGATCAGAAAGGTGAATAACACCCAAAGGGAGAGGTGAATCAGCCGAAAGATTTTTTTGATTCGCTCCATAGAACAAAGTTCTTTTTTTCTTCCAAACCCAAATCATTTTCTCGACCAGATGTCCATTCCACTCTACGAGTGGTGAGGTGGAATCGACCAGTGATTTGGCAGAAGCAAAGGCCTTTTTGGTCGATTCCTTTTCCGCATTCGTATATCGCGTTTCGCTTTCCGATTCGCTGCCCATTGCTTCGTACTAAACTAGCGAAAGAAAGCATCGATCAAGGTGCTTCACCTCCTTCATTTAACTGATGAACTCAAGCCAATCCGATCAACTGGAAAACCAACCGTTGGGTCTATCTATTCGCAATGTCTCTAAGACGTATGCGAATGGCCGGGCGGCCGGTACCGTTCAGGCTTTACAAAATGTATCTCTGGACATTCCACCGGGCATGTTTGGGCTGCTAGGGCCGAACGGCGCGGGTAAATCAACCCTTATGCGTACGCTTGCTACGTTGCAGGAGCCCGATGAAGGGCAACTGTTTTTAGGAGACATCGATATAGTGAACCAGAAGGAAGCGGTGCGCCAGACGCTGGGTTACCTGCCCCAGGAGTTCGGCGTTTACCCCAAATCCAGTGCCGAGGACCTACTGAACTACTTCGCAGTGCTCAAAGGAATTACGGCCCGGGCGGTGCGACAAGAAACCGTCGAGGCCTTACTCAAACGAACCAATCTGTGGGACAAGCGCAAGCAGAAATTGGGTGGCTATTCCGGCGGTATGCGGCAACGCTTTGGAGTGGCTGTGGCCTTACTGGGCAATCCCAAGCTGCTCATCGTCGACGAGCCAACGGCGGGTCTTGACCCCGCTGAGCGCGTTCGCTTCCTCAATCTACTCAGCGAATTAGGCGAGTCCAGCATCGTCATTCTGTCCACCCACATCGTGGAAGATGTCTCGGAGCTGTGCACCAACATGGCCATCATCAATAAGGGCCAAATTCTGCTGGAAGCAAAGCCACTGGAGGCCGTGGCCGCTCTCAGGGGCAGCATCTGGCGTAAACTGACCGATAAACAGGCCCTGCCTACGCTGGAGCAGGAGTACCCGGTCATTTCAGCTAAACTGCTCAGTGGCCGCACCCAGGTGCATGTGTACAGCCGGGAGATGCCTGGTAACGATTTTGAAGCGGTAGAGCCGGATCTGGAGGATGTGTATTTTAGTACCCTGGCCGGCCATATTGGCAACCACAACCGAGAGTTCGCACGATGAAACGCTGGACGATCTTTCGCTTTGAGTTCGCCTATCTCACCCGGCGCATCACTACCTGGCTCAATGGAGCCTTACTTCTCCTGTTTACCCTTGTGATGAAACTCCTCATCACACCGGGCGACGGCGTATACCCCAACAATACCTTCCACATCACTGCTATTACGGTCATTGGTGGCTTTATCTGGCTCGTCATCGGAGCGGCCATCGCGGGAGAAGCAGCCGCCCGGGACGTGAACATGCGGATGCATCCGCTTACCTATACAACGCCTGTTACCAGGCTGGATTACCTGGGTGGACGATTTTTGGCCGCCTTTGCGGTGAATGCTCTGTTGATACTTGCGTTGCCGCTCGGTGTGCTGCTTTCCTTCTACGTGCCGGGTTTGGATCAGGAGGAATTATTACCATTTAGGCCATGGGCTTATCTTAGCGTCTACCTCTTAATCGCCTTACCCAATACGTTTATCGCTACAGCGATCCAATTCAGCCTGGCCTCTCTTAGTCACCGGGTAATGGCAGGTTATCTGGCCAGCCTGCTCTTGGCTCTGGTGGCTCAGGTGATCGCCCTAGCGGTGGCAACGCTTTTGGGAAACTGGGACCTGGTAAAATTACTGGATCCGGTAGGGGTAGCCGGTATTGTAGGGGGGGAACTGCAAACCTGGACGCCAACCGATAAAAATATGCGGCTCGTGACGCTGCAGGGTATGTTTCTTTGGAATCGTGTCTTGTGGCTGAGTGTCGCTATTGTGTCTTTAGGGGTCACCTACGTTCGCTTCAAGTTTGCCGATGTTGTCTCCAATAGCGAGTGGAGTCGCTTTACCCAACGGCCTTCCCGACAGGCCGAAATGACAACTGAACGCTCAAGCGTAAGCACAACCGCCAGTATCCAGCCGACGATTCAGCAACCGTTTGACTTAGCGGTCTATGTTCGTCAGACGCTCACGATTGCCTTGAGATCGTTTACCAAAATAGCCCGGCACCCGTTAGGACTTACCCTGGTTGGGGCTATTGCGGTGGCCTCCGCTGTATTCGCCAGCCAAATCTTGACGCAGTTTGAGATACCGCTGTTGCCAACAACTCCGCAGGTGTTAGCCTACCTGTGCCCACGTGTCAGTAACCTGGGTACCCCGTGGGTTGTTATTCCGCTTCTCAGCCTGTATTTCATGGGCGAGCTGGTCTGGCAGGAGCGGGATGCTGGTCTCAGTGATCTGTCGGATGTCGCACCGGTACCGGAATGGGTTTTCCTGACCGGTAAATTTATGGGATTCGGTCTTATCCTCATGGCCTGGATGGCCCTGTTGATGGCAGCGGGTATAGCGATGCAGCTGGGCCTGGACTACGATACGCTTGAGATAGGCCTATACCTAAAGACGCTCTTTGGCCTTCAGCTCATCGACTATCTGCTCTTTGCCCTGCTGGCCCTGGTGGTACACCTCGTAGTGAATCAAAAATATATCAGTTATCTGGTGATGGTCGTGATTTTTAGCTTCATGGCCTTTCCTTCCCTGGTTAAGGTCGAGCACAACCTGCTCATTTATGGCGCCGATCCGGGCTGGTACTACACCGATATGCGTGGCTTCGGCCCTACTCTTGGGCCGTGGCTGTGGTTTAAAGGCTATTGGGTCGGCTGGGCGTTACTGCTTGCTGTAGGGGCGAGATTGCTTTGGCCACGGGGTAGAGAACAACGGCTGTACGAGCGTCTTCAGCAAGCCAAGCGTCATTTTACCCGTTCAACAACCTGGGTTGCTCTACTCGCTTTAGGCCTAATTCTCTCCTCGGGGAGCTTCATTTTCTATAATACGAATGGGCTGAACGAGTACCGCAGCAGCTCCGATATTATTGAACGAAAGGCTGAATACGAACGGCGGTACGGGAAGTATAGAGATACCCCCCAACCCCAACTTAAGGGGATAAAACTGCACGTGGCGATCTATCCCGAACAGCAGCAGGTCGACATCCGGGCCGCGTATACACTGGTGAATAACCATTCAGTATCAATTGACTCTATTCATATTGGGAGTGTTTCGGGCCTAGCGCCAACTGAGGTAACATTCAATCGGCCCGCTGCCCCCGTTCGGATCGACCATGAACTGAGTCACCACATTTATGCCCTGAAGCAACCCCTACGGCCTGGCGATTCGCTACGCGTACACTTTGTCGTACACTATCAGCAGCAGGGATTCAGCAATAGCTCCGCCAACCCATTAGTGGTCAAGAATGGCACCTACTTCACCAATTACGACCTGATGCCCGCCATTGGCTACCAACACTACCGGGAGTTTACGGATGCGGTCCTTCGGAAAAAATATAAACTTGTGGCACGCTCTGCTATCCCATCGCTTTATGATGTTGATGCCCGTAAAAAGCCATTGAGTACCGATCAGGCGACCTTCGAGACCCTTGTCAGTACGGTAGAAGGTGAGGTAGCCGTTGCACCGGGTGCTTTGCTTCGAACCTGGACAAAAGGCGATAGGTGCTACTTTCATTACAAAACTGATGCGCCGATCGGGGGGGAGTATGCCATCTTATCCGGGCGGTATGCGCGGGTGGAAAACCAATGGAACGATGTTCAAATTAGGCTTTACTATCATCCAGGCCATGCCCTCAATATAGACCGGAAGCTTCGGAGCGTAAAGGCATCAATGGCCTATTATACGGAGCAGTTTGGTCCCTACCCGTACCGGCATTTCACGCTCGTAGAGCGGGCGGGTAACGGAGGGGGCGGCAGTGCGGATGCCAGCATTATCTATTATGGCGAACAATATGCGCTGCTGCATCCCGATGATGCTCCTACTGGTTTTGACCTGCCTTATTATATTTTGGCACATGAAGTGGCACATCAGTGGTGGGGCATTACCCGATTAACCCCGGCCTACGTGGCAGGATCCGGCGTGCTGATCGAGGGCCTTGCCGTCTTTTCCGGTATGCAGGTCCTGGAAAAGAGCTATGGGCAGGGGCATTTACAGCGATACGTTAGCTATCTGCATTCGGCTTATGAACAGCCTCGTTCCCTGGCAACCGCGTCTTTACTGGAGGCCAATGAAGACTTTTTATACTATCGAAAGGGTGGGCTTGCCCTGTATGCCCTAAGTAAATATATCGGGAAAGAAACTGTGAATGGCGCGCTTCGAAACCTGCTTCAAAAGCATCATTCCGGAGAGTTACCGATGCCGACGACCCTTGATCTTTATAAAGAGCTACAAACGGTTACCCCTGACTCCTTACACTACCTGTTGACCGATCTGTTTAAGCAGAACACGTATTGGCGTCTCAAAACGGAGCGAATGGCAGCAAAACAAACAAAAGCTGGTACTTGGCAGGTAATCATGAATGTGCAGGCTCAAAAGGTAGTAATTGATAACGCTGGTATTGAACATGACGTGCCGATGAATGATTGGCTGGAAGTGGGCCTGTATGCGAAGAGCAATGGGGTAGACCAGCCGCTTTACCTTCAGATGCACCGCATCCGGTCTGGTAAACAGACTATACAAGTGACCGTGCCCCGAAAGCCCCAACGTGGCGGTATTGATCCTAATTTTCTGATGATTGATCTGAGAATTGACGATAATATAATGCAACTGGAAGGAGAATAAAGTGGGCTTTAAGGCGTATTTAGAAGCATTTGTTGCTCTAGCGAGTTGTACGCCGAATAGAACTGCCGTCCATGCTGCACCTTGTTGTCGATTTCCCAACCTTAATTGAAAATACTAACACGATTCCATGAAAGGATTGACGTATGGGGCATCTGCCCGACTCATATTCTGTTCAGACTGGTGCAACCTCAGAGTAGTTCGGAACTGCTTACCCACATACTGGCGGCCCCGATTCGAATGGATGATACGCCTTTGCCCAGTTGGTTATGACCAATAGCCTGCTGTAAAGCCTTATGTATCAGATCTTCCTGCCTGTTGTTATCCAACTCCAACTACTACGTTTACGACTGTATTAGTCCATCCGGCCCGCCAGATACCCCCATTCGCCATTGGCTAGGGGCAAGTAAGTGATGTCGCCAACTAAAACTTCACCGGCACAAGTGGGCAAAGGCCGATCCAATAACAAGTTAGGCGAGCCCGGACCAGCATGGCGACTATCGGTTATGTTAAGCACGTAGACTGTCCGTCAAACCCGGACCAACTCAGGCTTTAAAAATGGGGCGTTTTAGGAAACGGCCATCCACAAGTAGTTCGCTTGATGGTTCGTACTTTAGCTAGCATGCAATAGATTATATTACAGCATTCCGCCATGATTTTGAAAATAGTCATAGCCGTTTCGATAGTCCTCTGCTCAGCCTGTTCGAGAAGCTATCCTGTCAAAGCTTCCTTAGGACGATCCGCTTGGTTTGCTTCCGGTACGCCTACTACCAAAAAGGACCTTTGTTTACAGGAGCGGTTTAATTTGTTCCTCAAAACTGATTTACCTTATCCAGGAACCGCTAAAAAGCGTTCTAAAAAAGTGACAGGGTGCCAGGGGGATTGCTCGTCTACCCAAATCCTGACTTTCACAGACATACCGCTCAAACAGGGGTATTATGATCTATCAAAGCCTGATCTTTGTTCGTTCGAAAAGGTAGGGGCTCAGGGGAAATATCTCGTTTTGGGAACGTCTGAAGCGACCACACAGGCCTATCAAAAAGCGACCGGTTGGATTGAAATTACCCGCTACGATCCAAGCACTGGTCTTTTGGAAGGCAAGTTTGATCTAAGCTTACTGGATAGTACCGGACGAGCGGCCCCTGTCCATCTGAGTAAAGGAACAATGAAGGTACTGGTACATAGAAATTAACTCAACGTTACATATACGCACTCACTCAACAAGGTCCATGCTATTGAAACTATCCAGGCTTCTTAGAGCAATTGTCGTTCTCGTATTAGTTGCTACAACCGTCAACGCCCAAATTAAGCCATCAAACGTAATCTTGATTAGAGCAGGCAAATTATACGATAGTAACAAACGTGAATTTGTGAAAAATCAAGAAATAGTAATTCAAAATGGTTTCATTAGCCAGGTTGGTAAAAAACTTTCAATTCCTAAAGGTACTCCAGTCATTGATTTGAGTCAGCATACTGTCACACCTGGCTTAATAGATGCCCATACTCACCTCTTATTGAGCCAGAAGCAAGATAAAACGGGCCTTGAAGATGCGTCTAAAAAGCCTGTAAAAGAACGGATTAGAGAGGGGCTTCGATTTGCAAAGCAAAATTTAGAAGCTGGTATTACCACAGTTCGGGACCTGGGCAATTCAGGTCAATATCTTGATGTTCGTCTACAAAAAATACTGATGACTAACAAAGAACTTGGACCCACTATGTACGTGTCTGGTCCAATATTAAGTCCTCCAGGTGGTCAGTTCAACAAGCTCTTTCCAGCCGATAGTTTTGTAATAAATCAGGAATACAGAGTAATCAAAGGAGCCGATGATGCACGGGCGGCTGTGTTGGATCACTTGGCCCACGGGGTTAACGTGATCAAAGTTTGCATGAACACAGATAACAGGGTATTGTCTCCCGAAGAAATCCGATCCATTGTTTTAACGGCTCACGCCAACAAGATTCCTGTAACCGCTCATGCTACCTACGATGAATCCGCACGAGATGCGATTATAGCTGGTGTTGATGGGATTGAACACGGTTATAGTCTATCGGATAGCACCTTAACCCTGATGGCTCAAAGAAACGTCTATTTAGTACCAACCGATGTATCAGCCCAACAGGGTAGATTGCTGGTAGCCGGTGTTGGCATGAAAGGCAAAGAAGCTGAAGACTATCTACAGAGTAACCTGAAGGCTTTTCGTGATCGCTTACAACGGGCGGTCAAAAAAGGGGTAATGATCGTTTCAGGATCGGATTATTACAACGATATCAAAGACATTGAACGGGGAAAAGGTGCAGTAAATGTCTTACTGGCTTACAAAGAAGCTGGTTTACCCGTGGTTGATGTGCTTCGTTTTGCTACCTATAACGCAGCTAAGGCGTTGGGACTATCAGCCAGTGTAGGTGAAATCAGGAAAGGCCTGAGAGCTAACTTAGTAGCTTTCGGTGGTGATTTGGAGGGGAATTTTGATCAGTCGTTATTTGACGTCAAAGCGGTGTTTCATGAAGGTAAATTGGTCTTCCAACAGCTTGAGAAATAGTTAATTTCTACTAGGATATGGCCCTGGAAACCCGGACATGGAACAACAAGCTTCTGTCGAGGATGTTCAGACTAATTATGGATTGATCAAAGCCGAATCTATACGAGTTATCACCGCCGAGTTTCGTAACTGGAAAGAAGAGTTTGTTATCCGGGATTTTGACCTTGAGTTTACGCCTGTCTCTATAGCTACTGCCGAAATCGTGGAAGGCCAACAGGTGAAATGGGAGATCGCTTACGAGTCTCCACATGATCTTGACCACATCTTTACTGTTAATTTTGAGGATTGGCAGGCAATCAGTGTTCGGATTGACGGTTAGTCCCCCTTTGTGTGTTTGAACTTCCAAGTGACAAAGAAACCGACACCACTGTCACCCCCGACAAACCCAACCGCTTCATGATGTTACCCCAACCTGGTTCAACCATTGATGCCTGGCTAGAAAGTAGGCAGTTTTTTGTATTATCGTTTCGAGTCATAAAAAAACTCCCCGCATAAGCAGGGAGCTTGAAGAGGCCAGGTAAGCCGATTTTACAATTTATAGATACTCACATCATACGCCAGCGGATAGATGTAGGTCAGGGTTTTGCCCGCTGTTTTTCGGGTTTCCGTCTTTGAGGTCACCATGCCATCACTATTCAGTACGTAATTATATGTTACGTCTTCAATAACACTATTGGTCGCCTGGTCATAGAGTTGAAATGAGGTCATTAACTTGCTGGAAAACTTGCCGAAAATGGGCAGGAACGGATCAATCTGATCGTACATGGTCAGCCAGCTTGGGTTCAAATGGTTCTTATCGGCTGCGCCCAGAAACTGATACGTCATGACCTGTTTCTTCCCGTTTATCGATATGTCGATCTTCTTCAGGTTACTGCTGGCGTCGTACTCGAAGGTGTAGACCTGATTGCCCGTTCCAGTAATGGTCTTTAACTGGCCTGTCGCATTGTACAGGTAATCGTACACCTGTTGTGATACGTTGTTTCCCAGGTTGTCGTATTTATTGACAAACGACTTCTGAGCTCGGCCTTTGGCATCAAACAGAATCAGCGTCTTCTGCCACAGTTTAATTCCGTTTCGCAACTGAACCGTCATCCCTGAACCGTTGGAGGCCCGGATATATTCCCAGTAATAGTTTGGATCAGCCGTCGACTGTAGTTTGGTAATATCGCCATTGGCATCATAGGAAAGCTGCCAGTCACCGTGCTTGATCAGCGTGTACTTCTTGAAAACAGAGATAAGATCGCTACTAGCTGTTGGTGGCGTTGAATTGTCAGGGCGGGTCTGCACAGAACCATTTCCGGGTTGAACTGAATCTAACAGGCTGTCTTTAGAACAAGATACTAAGCTCATGATCAGAGCGGTGCCCACTAGGGCGATGGTACTTTTTACGAATGTGTTCATTGTTGTTGTTAATAATTGTTGTTTGAATCGTCGGAGCGATTGAACACCACAAAATTATTGGAGCACGCAGGAGTCGGACCAGCACCAATCAATACTGAGTAGCTTTCAGCAAATAACTGTCGGGATAAACTAACTAGCAGGTAGCCACTAAACGGCTAAATTCATTAGCGTTAGTCAGCTATGAGCTTGGGCCTGTCACGTCGGTGGAGCTGGCCAGAAAATCTCGGGGAGACATTCCGGTTACCTTCCGGAAAACTCTATTGAAGGTGGCTTTTGGATTAAAGCCACCGTCCAACGCTAGTCCAAAAAACGGTACGGGGGTGAACCACCTTACTCAGACGCTCTATGATGAGCTACCTCATTTTAAGCCTTATTTTCCCGCACCGATCCCAGCCTGTTTTGGGCCGTACAGCAACACATGACCCAAATCATGACCGAAATTATTGACGGTAGTATTCAAGTGTAGGATGAGCTACAGCGCTCCGAAGCCGGTAGCCAGGCCGTCTATTCATCCAACGCGCCTGCCTTGAAAAACCCATAACGCTATTCCAGCACGGGGAAGTTGCCTAACTGAGACAAACAAACTACCCGCCCAATGGGTAATCCTGACTGATTAGTTTACCTACTCGTCCTGCTCTGGTTCGACTAGCTGGTTTGAGGTATCAGGATTAGTTAAGATAATGCATTTTACAAATCATACGATGGGAAAAGGGACCAAACTCTACAGCATCCTCTTCAATAAATGCCCCCGTTGTCAGCTAGGAAGCTTCTTTGCCGTCAACAACCCCTATAACCTCAGGCTGTTTGCGCAGATGAACCTCCATTGTGCGTGTTGTGGCGAACGCTTTGAGCGGGAGCCCGGCTATTATACGGGCGCTCTTTACGTCAGTTATGGGTACTATACGGGCCTGATTGTGAGTTGCTTTTTGGTTTTTGAGATATTCCTGGATTGGGAGCTGGTCTATTTTTTGACCCTACTGATCAGCTTGATTATCGGCTTAACGCCGGTCGTATTCCGGCTGGCTCGATTAACCTGGATCAACTTTTTCATTCACTATGATGCCCCTAAGCCGACTCAGTGTGGCTGATCGGGTCTATACTGAGATACGGTTCGTTTCCAGCTAAATGGGGGTAGTAGTAAGTAGTTACCTTGAGCGAGTAACATCTACCGGTCCTTAGTTGACCTCAAGCTTTTTTAGACCGAAAATATAAATGACAATCATTTTTTGAAGACACCTGAATACCGCCCGAAATGCTTAAAAAACACCCTTTATTCTTAATTTTCGCGATTACTTTCTTCGATATAATTGCCGGAAATGGCTTAGGTGCTTTACTTGCCGACTATGTAATTAATTTACCCGCCAAACCTGTTCTGCTGACGGCCGGCACAGCTCTGATGCTGGCCATTCAACTAGCTTTTTCACCGGCCGTTGGCCAATGGTCCGACAAACGAGGCCGACGGCCAGCCGCCATGGCCACCACTATCGCTTCTGTGCTGTCGACGCTCTTGTTGTTGCCTCTGCAAACCTGGGGCTATGTGGTTAACCGATGCTTTAAAGGGGCTACCAACGGGCTTTATTCGGTGATGCGTTCGTCAATGGCCGATCTGATGCAGAAAGATGAATTGATTCGGTATTCAGGGATACTGAGTTTTATCGTCGGGGCGGGTCCGGTTATTGGGCCGATGGGAGCGGGCTGGCTGATGCTGGTCTACAGTGGTGGTAGGGTGAGTCCCCTGCCCACTGTTCTGCTCTTGCTGGGGGTAGGGCTTCTAAACATTGGCCTGGCATTTCTCTTTAGGGAAACAAACCCCAAAAAAGAGCCGGTTGAACTCAAAGAGTTAACCCAAAAAGCGACCAATTCCCTAAAGGTTGTCTCCCTGTGGAAGCAACTCGCCGATGCCGACAAGGAGTTGCCAGGTATAAAGTCGGTTTTTATCCTCAATATGATCGCTACTTTAGGCATGGGTTACTACGCCTATTTCGTGGCGTTCCTAACCGAAAGTGATCTGATGATGACCCCACGGGAGACGGCCCGGTTCTTTCTTTACTTTGGCGCGCTGGCTTTACTGGCCAACGTTGTCTTTTTCACATTCATCGCACACCGGGTCAACAAACGAAAGGTGATTCTCTTTCTGGCGCTGCTTAGTGTTGGACTACAGGTAGTCTACTGCTTTTCGGAGTCTTCGGTAACCTTGTTTTACGTCGTGACGGGTGTAGATGCGCTGACTGTCTCGATCATGACCGGGCTCACCGGTAGTCTACTCTCCATCATGATTAAGGAAGGCGGTGGCCAGGGTGAAATGTTTGGTAACATTCAGGCCCTGGGCGGACTAGCCAGCTTTGTGTCGGCCTCAGTGAATAGCCTGCTTTCGGGGGTGAGTGCACTGGCCCCGTTCATCTTTTGTGGCCTTAGTATGGCGGCTGTTGCCATCTGGGCGATGCGCTTGCCCGAGGAAGCCAAAAAATTCACGGATCGAAAGACCTTTGCTTGATCCTAATAGGCCAGCCATAATCTGCTTCCAGGCATTAAGATGGCTTTTTACAAAGCCGGTTGTGAAAACGTCACCAATACTTTAATGAAAAGAAGTATCAATATTTAGTGGCATAATGTATAAAGATGGAGAGCGATTAATGAGGGTCAATCGGCCTACTTCTCTAAACCAGCTGCAATGCGTAAGCTCGCTGAACATCTTACCAGTACTACCCCGCTATAATAGCCTGTAGACAAGCAATCACAGATGAACCACTCTTCGAATAGTGGCTAAACTGTGAATTACAGGAGTGAATACCTATGAATGGGGGGCAATACGAAGTATCACTAAACGCTCATATAGATCATCTAAGCAGACTGTTCGTCCAGCAATGAATTAATCGTTGACCAAGGTTAAAACAGAAGAAGCAACGAAGAAAATCAGGGCCAGTGATAAACCCATCAGGGGAATACTAAACCAGTATCTTTTGGCCAACCATACGTAAACGCCAATCGCAAGCAGTGTAATAATGAAAAATATTGGATCGGATTGAAGCTGGTCAAAGTAGCGAAGCGCTAAATAGAAATTAAGCAGTCCCAAAAATAACAGCCCGCTACTGTGACTGGCATTAAAGCCAAGCCATGCCTTCCACATAGTCATGTCCGGGCTCAGTATAGGCGAAGACACTTCCATCTGGTGAATCATCGTCTGATTTGTTGACGAAAAGGCAGTTGAAAAAAATGTATAATACAGGTGAATACTTCCTAAACTAGCGATGATCATCGAGCCAGTCATCCAAAGGTATTTTGATAGCATAGTTTTTAGGTTTGACCAATCATGTTTTTTAAATCATAGGGCCCGCCTTGGGCACATAACTCAATTGGTCTATTGGTTTAGAATTGACAATTTACGGTTTAAATTATTTGATGAACCACTTCCTGAGCTAATTACCATTTGTCCTTATGGTCAATCGATTTACTACATTAAGGTAGCAGCTATATCTATTGTAGTGGTTGATAGTCTCTTCAAACGCTTCCAACTGAGACGATGAGAAATTTGAGTATCTCTAATTCGGTCGTTTTAGGAAACAGCGATACATTTTTTAGTTAATCGCTTTCTTCTTAAAGTCGGTAATGGTCTTTCCATCATACCGATACACCCCACCTGAGCCGAACCAAATACTGCCATCAGTAGCCTTTAAAATCCCAAAAAGCATGGTTTTCGCATCTTCAGAGTCTAATTCTACTTCGGTTACCGTGGGATTTTTGTTGGATAACGTTTCGCCATCATACCGGAAAAGGGACCAACCCCAGTTGGTTAGTGAACTCGTCCAGATGTTGCCCTTTTTATCTTCGTAGACATACGCAACACCACGCTCGGTGAAATTGGCAAAGGTACTGCCGTCATAACGCCAAAGCCCATACGGACTTCCCAGCCAGACATTGCCTTTTTTATCTTCGATGATCGTACGAACATTGATAAACGGGGTGCCCTCATGAGTTAGAACGGTAAATGTTTTTCCATCATAGAGGTAGGCATGGCCCCTTGTAGCAAACCAGAATTTCCCGGTTTTATCTTCAATAATCGAATTAACATCATTATTATCCTTAAGGAAGCCTCTTTCGTCTGTTGTTAAATGTAGACCTTCAGTTATCGTATAAGTTCGAAAGGATTTCCCGTCGTAACGGCTGGCTCCACCTCCAGTACCGAACCAAATAGTACCGGCTTTATCTTCGTAAATATCAAAAACCTCATTACTGGCTAGCCCCTGTTTGGTGGTAAACTGTTGAAAGGATTTTCCATCGTAATAATAAACCCCTTCGCCAACGGTACTAAACCAAAAATTTCCATTTCGATCTTCTAACACCGAAAAAAAATGGGCTGAACTTACTTGGCTGGTCACATTGGTAAACGATTTTCCATCATATCGAAAAACACCACCAAATGTTGCTATCCAAATATTACCCTTTCGATCTTGCTTAATGGTACGGGTGATATGGCTAGGTCCATAGGCTGTACTTACCAGTTTGGATTCGGCCTTGATTGTGTCTTTTGGCAGGCCAGTTTTATCGAGTGCTTTACTGGACGAGTATACAGCAACCAGCAAAACCAAGGCAAATAGGGGTACATACTTCATCCGTATTTCTTTTAATGGGCCAAGGGAAGTACCAAACCAAGCAGGTTTGGTACTTCCCTTTGTTAAGCGCTTGTTAATGAGTGCTAAAGGAGGATAAAGGCAGCGTTTACTAATTGCTGGGTATTTTTGTCCGCTGTCTTATAGTAACGCTCCCTAAACTGAGATATAAAGACTTTGTATATCTGCTTCATAATGGGTGCAGTTAGCGAAAAAGATTTTGGGTGCTGGTTATATAAACACTACTACACATCTGTCTTTAGTCGTTAGCAAGCCTTTTTCGGAAAAATTGTCCCGCTAAATGAATTACTTCACCATGAACTTGGTGACGGTCGACGCTATCATCATCTAAAAAATAGAGAGGGTCCGACTTCTTGACTTCATCAATCGCTTCATTGAGCATCACATAGTGACCAACCTTACCTTCAAATTCATAATACTCAGATCCTGAAATGAGCGCATGGTAATGCCGAGCGTTCGTTTGTACCGGTGCCATTCGATCGCTATGAGAGCCAATTATATAGAGCGGTCTACCAATAGCTTTCAGTTGATGTTTCCCTTGAAAACCCTGACCAAGGGCAGGACAAATAGCCATAAAGGCACTGATTCGATTATCCTGTAGCACAGGTAGCTGCTGAATTGCTGCTTTCAGGGAGGGATCATCCAGATAATTCGCTACGCCAGGAAGTTCGGGAATATTGATCTCCTGATGGCCCGTCGTTTTATAATAGTTAAGCAGGGCATTGTAATCCAACATCGCCCCGGCAAGGGCAATAACGGTATAGCCTCCAAACGAGAAACCAGCTGCACCGATGCGTCGCGTATCAATCACGGAACTAAAAGGCGTGTTCTTCAGCAAAGCGGTCAAGGCAAAACTAATGTCGAGCGGACGCTCCCAAGGTTTGAGAAATTCCAGGGGTACCTTATTGTCATATGTATTACCCCAATGGTCAACGGCGGCCACCATAAAACCCTCTCGAACTAGCCCCTGCGCCAACCACTCTAGCGTCAAGCGGCCTCCTCCGGTACCATGAGATAACAGAATCAGCGGCATTTTGTGGGTGGGCAACTGTCCGTTACGCACGGTTGGCTGACGGATGAAGGGAGAAAACCCCTTATCCTTTACTGTTAAGGTGTCCTGGGTTGGATACCATACTTCCGTTACGATCGGACGATGACGGCTTTCGTCCATGAACGAAAAGGTTTGTTGACCGATCTGGGTAATGGGTTGGTAACGGGCCTGGATTATTTGCGGCACTAACAGGCAATAAAAGACAATGAATCGTAATGTGTACATGGCTGAGTCGGCTTGTTGTTACAAAACAAGCAGCAGCGTAGCGGAAATAAATTGACAAAAGTCAATATCTATCGTTTTGCCTTTAATCGGCTCAAGGTCTCTTGCGAAATACCCAGATAATCAGCGATGATTTTAGCTGGCAGTCGTTGTATGAGTGTTGGATTGGTCTGTAGGAGGGTGTTATAGCGAGCCTTAGCATCAAAGGAAATAAAGCTTTCTATGCGTTGAATAGCTTCAATGTAATCAAGCTCGAGCCCGATTCGATCCATGGTTTCCCAAGCGGGTATACGCTGATAAAGCGCCTGTCGATCCTCATAACTAAGCATGAGCAGCTCCGAGGGCTCCGGACTTTGTACCCAGGCCAGGGAAGGCTGGCGGAGAATGAAGCTGGGGAAAGCGGTTCCGAAACGGCCTTCCATGACTAAAAAACGGGTCGATTCGTTGCCATGATCGTCGGTTAAAAACACGCGCAGACACCCCTTTACTACAAAATAAACGTAATGAGCCACGTTGCCTTTAGCGACCAGGATTTCATTACGTTTCGTCACTTTAGATTTGAAGCACCCTTCAACAATTGTTTGCTGTTCGGCTGAGAGGGTAATTTTTTCAGTAAGAAAAGTTTGCAAGGCAGGATGCATGATAGTTGATCGAGGAGAGGTTGGTTTACAGCCTCCCCATTTGAGTGCAATTGTTTATAGTCCAGAAGTGGTATCCTGTCATCAGCCACTTCATTATGTTTAAAAGGGTTTATAGCCGATGGCTACTTATCTCGTAAAAGGCTTCCGGCTGAGACGAATGAACCACCAGGCGTCTTCTTCATAGTTAGGGTGCTTTAAGAGTTGGGGACATACCATTCTACCAATTATCCTTTAATTATGCCATTTAGGTAGTATGCTTTACATAGTACTATGTTATTGACATATCTTGGCATACTCAAATAAATAGCCAAGATGGTAAATCATTCGTCTATCTCCCCACAGAAGCCTATTCTTACCTTACTTCGTGTTTTACTTTTTTACAGTCTCAGCGTTGGTATATTACTCGTTACGTCCCGGCTGACCAAGAGTCTACCCACGACGGCTGCCGATTTGCTTTCAATCGCCCTGGCTTCCATGTTGACCTTCCTGCTAGTAGCAGGATTTACAAAATGGCAAAAACTCCGCTTAGCGGATGTAGGCGTTATCCCCGGCAATCAGACTACCAAACGATTCGTAATAGGGTATGTCATGGGAGTTTCGATGGCTGTGATGCAAGCATTACTTGTACTACTTTTTGGTCATCTCCGGCTTGTTTTCAATCCACACATGGCAGGGGTGGAGATTGGGGTTTCGGCTTTGCTCTATTTGTTAGTGGCCTGCCGGGAAGAACTGGCTTTTCGTGCTTATGCATTAAGAAGTCTAAATTACTCCATGACTTCAACCATAGCCTTATTGATCGTCGTAATCATCTTCATTGGGGAACACTTACTGGCGGGTATGAGCTGGACAACGGCAGTAATAGGTTCAGGATTGGGCGGGATTTTATTTGGCATATCCGCCCTTAAAACTCGTGGGTTAGCCTTGCCGATAGGGCTTCATAGTGCCTGGAATTTCGGTCAATGGATGATGGGATTCAAAAATAAAAGTGGTATCTGGGAAGCCGTTGTAGACAAAGGCTATGAAGCCCAAACGGAAACGATTGGTTTAGCGGCTTTTTCGTTGGTTATGATACTGGCCATTCTAGCCGTTTCGTCATTTTACAATGAAGCTGTTTAAACTTTTAAAGGAAATTCAAAAATGCGTGTTTTTGTCATGCTGAGGAACGAAGCATCTTCGGTAGCAGCATTCTTTTAGCTATCGAAGATGCTTCCTGCGACTACGCGTCCCGGTCAGCATGACAAAAAAAGCTACCCGGTTTTAATGAAATTTGAAAAGTTTAAACAGCTTCATGGTTCGTCAATTAATTAGACAAAAATAGAAGGCAAAAAAAGGCGTGTTAGTTTTGGGTATCTGACATCCAAACCGAAACACACCTATGAGAGGGCAAGCCCTTATCAACACAATACCAAGCGTGGTCAGTCAACAAATTTGAGTATCAAAGCTGTTTAAACTTTTCAAATTTCGTTAAAGCTGGATAGCTTTATTGTCATAGCTATATCAATTAGGCTGTTTAGCGGCCTAATTAATGACGAACCATTGAGGTGAAATACGTTTAGATGATTTTCTCCAATACCTGCCAACACTGATAAAGACCGCGAGGAACATGGTAACATCCTTTCCATTTACCTCCTTTCAGTGGTAATAGCACCTCGCCCCGCCGGTTCAGGTAACCAAACCACTCACCAGAAATAGGATCTGGGAAATGCGACCAGGTATAGGCGTGAACCCGCTCAAACCATTCCCAGCAGGCTGGATTACCTGTGAGGTGATAACCTTTCAGTAGGCTGATCAGCGTTTCGACATGGACCCACCAGAGTTTTTGGTCCCATTCCAGTTGTTGAGGAGGATACCCCCTGGCATCCATAAAATACAGAATTCCCCCAAACTCGTTATCCCAGGCGTAAGCAAGCGTATCAAGGGTGATTTGCACAGCCCGATTCAACAGTGCCCGATCACTTCGCCGAACGGCTAAATCCATAATAAACCACATCGCTTCGATGGAATGGCCGGGATTGAGTAGCCGACCTTCAAACGAATCGGACACGTTCCCATCAGGTGTTACATTCTCCCGAATTAGCCCCAGTGATGAGTCGAAAAACACGTCCATCACCTCATGAATACAGTCGTCGATGGTCAGTTCCACGAGTGGCTTATCAAGCAGATGTTCGATTTCGAGCGCCAGATTGCAGAGAATCATGGGCAGGGCGAAGTTTTTCAGTGGCCGTGTTCCCGAAACAGCTTTATTCCAGATTCCCTTTGGATTATCGCGTCGGGCCAGAATTTGCCGAAACGTCGACTCGGCGATGTGCGCATACTCGGTGTCTCCAGTGGCGAGAGATAATTGCCCAAACGCCATTGTCGAAAAGCAGTCGGAAAAAATATTGTACGGTTGTACCAGTGGTTTGCCTTCGCGGGTCGTTGAAAAATACCAGCCTCCATCCTTAGCTCGTCCATACTTTTTAAGGAAATCTGCTCCATGCTGAGCTAGATCGAGCCAGTTGGCTTTTTGTTCTGGACCTATATCGCTCAGTTTGTTATACAGCATAGAAAACGTCCAGACTTGCCGGGCTTGCAGCCAGATAAACTTGTCGGTATCATAGACGTTTCCCTCGCGATCCAAACAGGTGAAAAAGCCACCACTTTCCCGGTCAGGGGAAAAGCGTTGCCAGAAAGGAATTACATCGTTGAGCAGATTGTCGCGATATTGAACAGCGTACAGACCAGCCTTAGTTGAAATCATAAAAGTACCAGGGAATTAATGGGCCAGCCAGTTGTAAGGAAAGTGAGCATATATAATGCTTGTGTAATTGTCGCGCTCGTATAAAACACCGATCTGACTATCCTGCTGTATTACCAAATCCGAGTAAGCGGCTGATCCAGCGTAGATTTCCCGGCCGACAGACCAGCTTTTTCCATCATCCTGACTGACACGTACCGTTAATTTTTCCCGCTTGGTTTGGCTGTTTGCGTTGCTGAACAGCAACACATGGCGTTTATCAGGTGCCCGAAACTCAATCATGCTACCCTGACAAACTGGATCGGGCAAATCATTCGCTACGGTTACCTGATCCCAGGTTTCCCCTGCATTCGTCGAGAAGGCCATCAGTCGGTTTTTAACGTCGCCCGACTGGTTGCGAGTGTTCATCAGTAGGCTACCGGTTGAGGTTTCAGCCGCTGTACTTTCATTGCCGCCGGGATACGTAACGGTAGCTGATAATTTCCAGGTTTTTCCATGATCGTCGGAGTAAAATCCGTGCGCCCGATAATCCCGGAATTGGGCTTGAACCGCTCCTTCCGAATGGTTGGCTGCTACGTATAAACGACCTTTATAGCGTCCGTTCTGTATCTGGACTGCATGGCCTGGCGTGTTGGCGTAGGATCGCCAATCTTCTGGAAACGTGTACTTTGGATTGAAATCTGGCTTATTCGGTCGGTTCACGGAGGTCGTGATATTCACCGATTCCGACCAGGTCTGTCCGCCGTCGGTGCTGGTTTTGTACCACACTTCCCGAATAGCTTTCCCGTTTCGTACATCTTTTTCAGAGGCCGTACCTGTGTTATAGACAAGAAAGAGTCTTCCCTTTGGAAAACGTGAATCGGTCTGATCAAATACGGGTGCCGGGTTTCCTGCCTGCGCCAGTCCATAATCTGCCACGACACGTAGCGGGTTCCACGTTTTACCGTTGTCGTGGCTGGTCCGAAGGACAATATCCACATCCCCAAAATCTCCACAATCTGTTTTGCGACCTTCGGCAAAGGCGAGTAATTCACCTGAGGGCGCTTTGACAATGGCCGGAATTCGATAACACGTATATCCGCCCTCGCCATTTCGGAACACGGTGGTTTCGTCTACGTGCTGGCTGGCCGGTGCAATAGTTTGCGCATTTGCCAGATTGGCATTGGCCGATACGTAGGTTGTTAGCCCCAGACAGATCAAAAATGTGAAGCGCATAAGGTGATATATTAAAACAGTCGCTGGAAATGATTCTCAAAATGATTGCGCATGGCATTGCGGAACGTCTCCGGATTACCATGCTGAAGCACATCGACCAGCCCCCGGTGCGACACGAATTTTTTATGCTGAACAGGTTTTTTCAATAGCCCACTCTCGTGTACATATTTAAAAATAGGTAGCAGCATTTGCTGAAATCGGCGAAGGGTATTATTTCCCGTGATCTCATAGAGCTTGCCGTGAAACCGGATTTCCTGATCCGCATCGAACACCATCTCCTGCGTATTGAGTGGCTCATCGGCCACGATGGCATAGAGTTCGTCAATATCGGCCTGGGTAATACGCTCGAACAACAGATCGCCCATGCCGATTTCCAGGACCATACGTAGTTCGAAAATGTCGCGGAGGGTCTCGTCGTTCAATATGCCGGGATACATGCTTTTTTCGAGCAGCGCTAACGGATCGGGATTGGTAATGACCGTTCCCCGTTTCTTTTTGGATTCGATCAGGCCCCGCGTACGCAAACGAAGCATAGCTTCCCGAATCACCGTTCGACTGACACCCAACTGCACTGCCAATTCCACTTCTTTCGGAATAGCATCGCCCACTTTGAGCTGGTGGGTATTGAAAAAATTCAGCAGATCAGCTTCGATTTTATCAACCAGTGTATTCGGTTCATTCGCTCTTGACTCATTCTGTATAGCCCCGTAATCCATTATTATGTATGATTTATAAAAATACTACTTCTGTATTAAGTCAGACAATATTCGGGAAAAAGCATAAGAAATAAAAAAAATCATCAAATTTTTGAATATTAAGTATAACATAATAATTTTGACCCATCGAATATTTCATGTTTCATCTTAAAATCAGGTAAGCGATGCCAACTTATCCTAAAATTGCCAGGCAATATGTAATACTTATTATTAGCCTGTTCTTTTATTTGACTGGCTGGGCGCAGACAACCGCCCTAACCGGGACTCTTCGGGACAAGCGTACTGGCGAGGGATTACCCGGCGTAAACATTACCATCAAAGGAACCAGCCGGGGAACCGTGTCTGACAGCGATGGTCGGTTTTCGATCCCCGCTCAGAAAGGTGACGTACTGGTCGTTTCGCAGATTGGTATGGCTACCCAGGAAATTCCTGTAGGCGACCAGAGTAGCCTGACCATCGATATGGCTGAAAGTGCCCGCAGTTTGGATGAGGTAGTCGTCGTTGGCTACGGGCAGCAAAGCCGCCGAACGCTGACGGGTTCCGTTGCCAGCATTGATAATACAGTATTAAAGTCCGTTCCCCGTACCAACGCAGCCACAGCCTTGCAGGGTACCGCACCGGGTTTGCGCGTTCAGCAAACGTCTGGCCAGCCTGGTTCGACGCCCACCATTGTGTTGCGGGGTGGGACTGATTTTAGCGGGTCAGGTTCACCTTTATACGTAGTGGATGGGGTGATTGTGCCCTCGTTGTATGGCATCAATGCGCAGGACATTGAAAAAATGGACGTACTGAAAGACGCGGCCTCAACGGCTATTTACGGTGCGCGGGCCGCAAATGGGGTCATTCTGGTAACGACCAGGAAAGGCAAGAAAGGCCGTACGTCTGTCACCTATACGTTCAAACATGCGGCCAATTATATTCGGCGAAATCCGCTCCAGTATATGAGCGCCGAAGACTACATCAAATGGAATCGGCGGGGGCTGGCGAGTCGCTATGCAGCTGCGCAGGCCGACAACAATACCGCCGAAATGAACAATACCCGGAACCAGTTGACCGGCGCCTGGGGCTGGGGCCTTAACTTGGGCTGGACCGCTCCCGACGGAAAATATTCGACCCAGCTCCTGACCAATGCCAACCGAGGACTACTCAACGATTCGCAGTACAAATTGCTCGTTGATCAGAATCCATTTAACCCGGCTCAGCAGGACAGCATTCTGTACCGATCGACTACCCAGCAGCAACTGGAAGATTTGATTATGCAGTCTGGAGTATTGAGCGAACATTATCTTAATGCATCGGGCGGGAACGACATGGGAACTTTCTCACTGGGTGTGGGTAGCCTGAGCGATCAGGGTATTCTGGTCGGGTCGGGATTGAAGCGCCTGAACCTGAATTTCAACGGAGGGTTGAACGTGGGTAAAAACCTGACTATTGGATTGAATCTGGCAGCTTATAGTGCATCCAGTACACCTTCTTATCTAACAGCCGACGCTAGTGGTGGTTTGGGCGGTGGAATTGTTCAGCGGTTTACTGGCATTGCTCCCACTGTTCGACTGACCCGCGACGGCACTGGCGAACAGCTACCGGGTGTAGACGGTAGTACGTTGGGAAACCCGGCTTATTTTCGGGATAAATTTATCAATAACACGGGCGAACAGCGGTACTCAGGCGGTTTGAACCTAGAATACCGGCTGACTCCTTTTCTGAAAGTGCTGGGTAGTGCATCCGGCTATTACCGCTACACGACGAACGATCAATTCACCAAGGCCTATATCAATGGTACGGGCGGAGCTTTGGTAGCAACTCGGAATGCGTCCTTTTCCAATGTGCGCACCAGTCAGTATACCTATAATGGATTTCTGCAGTACGATAAGGATTTTGGCCTGCATACCGTATCGGTACTCGGTGGCGGTGAGTTTTATGAATACCGTCAATATAGCTACGGTGCTGCGGCCAACTTAGCAGCTACCGATTTTATTCCATGGCTATCGGCGTCGACGGCTGCGGTTGGCGTTCCAACTTCCTCGTTCAATAGCTGGCAACGATTAGCATCGGGTATCGGTCGGATCAATTACAGCTACGCTGATAAATACCTGTTAACGCTTAACATGCGTTACGATGGTACGTCGAAATTGATCACGAATCGCTACGGCTTCTTTCCGGGCGTATCGGCAGGCTGGAACCTGAATAACGAAGATTTCTTCACCAATTCACCGCTGAAGCAATATGTATCTGTGCTTAAACCACGTATCAGTTACGGGGTAAATGGAAGCATTAATCCGCTGGATGCCAGTGGCAATCCAATTATTGGCGATTACGCAACGACACCCCAATACGCCAACGTCGGTATCTATAACGGACAACCCGGTTTTGCTGCGAGTGGAATAACCAATACCGATCTGCGCTGGGAACGAGCCAGTACGTTGAACATTGGTCTGGATTTGGGGCTGTTCAACAACCGCGTTACGTTCATCGCCGATTATTTTATTCGTAATGTCTACGATAAAATCTCGACGCTCAATATTCCGGCCTGGACGGGCTACAACACCTACGTAACGAATCTCGGACAATTACAGAACCGGGGTATTGAGCTGGACATTCGCACGCAGATTATCCGCCCCAAAAGCGAAGGGGGTTTGTCGTGGTCGGTCAATGCGAACGTCTACAGTATCAAGAACTTTGCTATTAAATTGCCGAACAACGGTTTGCCGCTGAATCGACAAAGTGCGTCGCAGGTGTTTGATCCGGCTACCAATCAACTGACCTGGGTGGGCGGTTTGCAGGAAGGGCAACGTATCGGACTGGACCAGATTTATGCGCCTGTCTACGATGGCATTTACACGACACAGGCTGAGATTGATGCCCGCGCCAATTTCTACAATTCGTATCTGCCCTATACAAACAAACGTATCAAATTGTTAGGCGATGCCCGTTGGCGTGATCTCGACCGCAACGATTCGCTCGATTACCGCGATTTTGTGTACGTCGGTCGCACCACGCCGACTATTCAGGGTGGTTTTTCGTCGAACCTGAGCTGGAAAGGTTTTACGTTGTTCGGGCAGTTCGATTATTCGCTTGGGTTTGTCATCCTGAACCAATCGTATCTGCGCGGCATGTCGCAGGTACAGGGTTCGCAGAACGGACCGATTGATATCACGAATACCTGGTCGCCGGAAAATCCAAGTGGTACGTTGCCTCGCTACTACTGGGCCAACTATGCTCGTAACTATTTCACCGACGCGGGTGGAAGCACAACGGCCCCCGCTAATTTCTGGCAAAAAGGCGACTACGTAGCACTACGCGAACTAACGCTCAGCTACGATGCACCTGCTCAACTGCTGGAACGGCTAAGCCGCAAACGGGTTCAGGGGCTGCGCGTATTTCTGACCGGCTCCAATTTGGTCTATCTCACGAAGTACAACGGTACGTTCCCCGAAGTAGGCGGCAACGATGTGGGCCGCTTCCCATTACCTCGTACTGTTACGTTAGGCGCTACCATTAGTTTGTAAACTTCCGACTTTACGATCATGAAAAAACATACACTTTTTGTTACACTCACCGGTTGCCTGATTTTATCGGCTAGCTTATTTTCCTGCCAGCAACGGTTGTCGGAAGTAGTACCGCAGACATCGCTCAACCAGTCGCTGGTGTTATCGGATGCAAATGCCGCTCAGACGCTTTATACTGGTGTTTACTCCTCCCTGCGCACGTACCAGGCTACGTTTTTCCAGTTGGGCGAGATGCGTTCTGACCTCTGGGCCGACGGGCTTTACACCGAGTCGGAAGATGGCACACTGAAACAGCTTTGGTCGCATAACATCAGTGCCAATAACGTACCCTTTACCAACTGGGCGGGCCTGTATACACTTATTGACCGCATCAACACCGTCATTAAGCTGTTTCCCAACGCACCGTTAGCGGAAAATATAAGGAACCGCTATCTGGCCGAGATGTACGGACTCCGTGCCTATGTCTATTATACATTGCTGAAAACATGGGGAAGCGTTCCCATCACCACAGAACCTGTTACGTCGGTCGATAACCTGAGCGATCTGTATCGCGAGCGGTCTACTCCAGAGGCCATAATGCAGTTGATAAAAAGCGATCTGGAGCAATCGCTGACCCGGTTTGCGGGCGACAATTCGTTTACAACCAAACGAGTGTACTGGAACCGGGCGGCTACGCTGACGTTGAAAGGTGATGTGTTCATCTGGTCAGGTACACACATGGGGGGCGGATCAGCCGATTTTACAACTGCCCGTACCGCCCTGGAAGAAGTCAAAGCCCTATCGACGCTCAGTTTACAAACGGCGTATGCAGACATTTTCGATCCCACGAAAAAAGCCAACAACAAGGAAATTATTTTCGCACTGAGCTTTGAGAAGGCCGAGTCGACGATGGGTACTTATGGGAGTTTCCAGGTCAACACTACGCAGGCCGGTACATTAGTGCTCGATCCCACTCCTGGGCCTGCTGTGACGGTCAGTTCGGCCTATCCATACGTAGCGGGGGCCAGCCGAGTCGGACTGTCGCAGGCCATGATCAATCGGTTGAGTGATCCGAAAGATAGTCGGATTCGGGCTTCGTTTCGGGTTATGTACCGTAACACGACGGGTAATCCGATAGCGGGTATACTACTGACAAAATTCATCGGGCGAGTTGACGCCGGTACACAATTGTACGACAACGATTTCCCCATTTACCGCTATGCCGATGTGCTGCTTTTGCTGGCCGAAGCCAAAGCAAAAGCAGCCGTCGATCCATCAGCCGAGATAAACGCCATTCGGGCACGAGCCTATGGCACTGGTTTTACGGCTTACACCAATGGTAGTCTGGAAGCAAACATGAATGCCATTCTGGAAGAGTATCTGCGGGAATTTATCGGGGAAGGTAAACGCTGGTGGGCGCTACGTCGGGCAGGTAATGCGTAGGTTTTCGGAGCGATCAACACGGCTTATCTGCCCGCTTCGCAAACCTACAAACTTCTGCTCCCCATTTCAGTCTCGATGCTGAATACCGACCCCAAACTGACACAAACGTCCGGTTATTAGTTACCGTAATGTCGGATGCTCAATCCCGACATTATAGGGGAATAAAGACAGTATACTAGAAAATATTCACAATAGGTTGGTAATTAGGCATTTATCCGGGGATTTCTTCGGAGAAATCTACACTGACCGAATTAATCATACAAATGACAACTATTTCAAAAATCACTGGTCTGGTTGCGGCCCCGTTTACTCCGATGCACCCCAACGGAGAGCTTAACCTCGACCTGATTCCCCAATATGCTCGCTTACTGGTTCAAAACGGGGTGAAAGGTGCCTTTGTCGGTGGATCGACGGGCGAAGGCGTATCGCTTTCCTATCCCGAAAAACGGGCGTTGATTCAGGCATGGGGCGCTGTTGATGAGCCGGAATTGCAGAAAATCATGCTGGTGGGCGGTACTTCACAGGCCGAAAGCATACTGTTGGCAAAAGAAGCTGCCAGGCACCAGTTCGATGCCATAGCCGTGCTGGCTCCCTTCTATTTTAAACCTGCCAACGTAGAGATGCTAACCCAGTTCTGCATCGGGATTGGAGAAGCGGTGCCAGACATTGGCTTATATTTTTACCACATCCCCGCCCTGACGGGCGTTAATCTGCCCATGGTTGATTTTCTGGCCTGTATTGATGGACGATTGCCGAATTTCCGGGGTATCAAATTCACCCATAACGATTTGATGGATTACCGCCGTTGCCTGCTCTTCGAGGAAGGCCGCTACGATATCCTGTGGGGTTGGGACGAAATTTTTCTGGGTGCTATGGCAATGGGTGCGCGCGGAGCAGTTGGCAGTACGTTCAACTATGCAGCGCCGGTATATCATGAGTTGATGGCGGCTTTTGATGCCGGTGATCTGGTCAGAGCACAACACATGCAGGATCAGTCCATAGCGATTGTCCGGCTGCTGGGTAAGTACGGGGGGATTGCGACGGGAAAAGCCTACATGCGCGCGATTGGGCTGGATTGCGGTCAGTTCAGATTGCCGGTTTCAAACATGACGGACGAGCAGTATCAGGCTTTTCTAACTGACTTGCAGGCTATCGATTTTTATGCGCAGGCGTCGCAGATGCCGGTAATGGTCTGAGATAAAATGAAAAACTGGCCTATAACCTTATGGCTCATGATCAGTCTAGTAGCTCATCAAATCACAAAGGCACAGACCTCATTTCGGTATGATCAACTGCCGAACTTGCCCGACATAAGCGGTAGGCCGAATCCAGGCGTAGCAGGTGCTTTTGCAGGTATCAGTCAGGGGGCCTTACTACTGGCGGGTGGCGCTAACTTCCCCGATGGCTACCCGTGGCAGAACGGGGTGAAAGCCTGGCAATCCGCCATTTATGTACTCCCGCAGCCCGGCCAGTCGACGCACTGGCGGCAGGCTGGTAACTTAAAAAGCCCTGTAGCTTATGGTGGGTCGGCGGTCTGGAAGGAGAAGCTGATTTGCCTGGGCGGTAATAACGCTGAAAAACTGTATACAGACGTTTTCTCGCTGACCTGGGATACTACGTCTCAAAAAATACGTATCGACTCGTTACCCAATTTACCCCAGCCATTAGCGAATTTGTCGGCGGCTGTTTTGGGCGACGATCTATACGTGTTTGGTGGAGAATCGAGTCAGGGCGTAGTCAGAAGTTTGTTTGTATTAAATCTGCTGAATCCGAAAACTGGCTGGCAATCCCGTGCCGAACTACCAGGACCTGCTCGGGCTTTTATGGCACTGGTTGCATTAGCACAATCCGAAACTCCCAGCCTGTTTGTCTTGGGCGGGCGTCAAACAATTGCTAACCAGACAACGGTTTTAGGTGATATGTACCAGTATTTTCCCAGGCAGAACACATGGACACGGCTACCTGACTTGCCAGTTGCCGTTGCGGCCCATGTAGTCGCTAACTTAGGAGACAATCGACTCCTGCTCTTTGGTGGTGACGATGGGGAACGACTCCGCCAAATTGAAGCGCTAAACAACCGGATCAGGCAAGAACCGAACCATCCTGAACAGGCAACGTGGGTAGCGCAGCGAAACGATTTGCAAGCCAATCATCCCGGGTTTCGAAGGGAAATTTGGCAATACCGAACCGATACACAGCAATGGTCAGTTGTCGGTCAAATGCCTTTTTCGGCACCAGTTACGACCACGGCTGTTCGCTGGGGAGCCTCTTTTGTCCTACCCTCCGGCGAAATTTCACCTGGTATCCGCACATCTGCTATTCGAACAATCACCCCTGTTAATCCCTGAGCCTGTGGGCAAGTCGACAACAAATAGCCAAACCTATACTTGGGTCGTCGTGGGACTGCTCTGGGTAGTAGCGATGTTAAATTATATGGATCGGCAGATGCTGGCGACCATGCGCCCATCCATGCAGGTGGATATTCAGGCGCTGCAATCGGCTACTAATTTCGGCCGGCTTATGGCTATTTTTCTCTGGATTTACGGGCTGATGAGTCCAGTATCTGGCCTGATTGCGGATCGTTTCAGCCGAAAATGGCTGATTGTCGGCAGTTTGGCGGTCTGGTCGGGTGTTACATTCTCGATGGGATATACCACTACGTTTACTCAGTTGTACGGCCTGCGTGCCATCATGGGAATTAGCGAGGCTTTGTACATTCCGGCCGGCCTGGCCCTGATAGCTGATTATCATACCTCCCGTACACGTTCACTGGCGGTGGGTATCCACATGACAGGCCTATACGCAGGTCAGGCACTTGGGGGGTTCGGCGCTACATTGGCTGGTACCTACTCCTGGCAACTTGCCTTTCAGGTATTTGGCCTGGCGGGGCTGGTTTATGCAGTAGTCTTAAGTCTTTTTCTTCGAGAAACGAGTCGGGGTTCTCATTCCTCTCAGTCAGAGACCGTAACGGTTAAAAGAGCGGATTCACCCTGGAAAAGCTTGGGTATATTACTCCGTAATCCATCGTTCTGGGTTATTCTCCTGATTTATGCCATTCCCAGTTTACCAGGCTGGGCAACCAAAAACTGGTTACCAACTTTGTTTGCAACGAATTTGGACATCGACATGACCCGTGCGGGTCCACTCTCAACCATCAGCATTGCCGTTTCTTCCTTTCTGGGCGTCATTCTGGGCGGAATTCTATCTGATCGGTGGGTGCAAACCAATCTGCGGGGGCGTATCTACACCAGTGCGATGGGACTTGCGCTGACCATTCCCGCCCTGATGCTACTGGGCTATGGTAGCTCGCTGGTTCACGTACTGGGAGCCGCACTGTGTTTTGGGATCGGTTTTGGGATGTTCGATGCCAACAACATGCCTATTCTCTGTCAGTTTGTGCCAGCGAGTCGCCGGGCAACTGCTTATGGACTGATGAACATGACGGGTGTTTTTGCGGGCGCACTGGTAACCGATTGGATGGGTAAATCGACGGATGCCGGTGGTCTGGGTTCCAGTTTTGCCTGGTTGGCCATTATTGTCGTGGGGGCACTGATTATGCAACTGATTGGACTCAAACCCAAAGCCATCGACTACGTATCAGTAGACGAACCTGCGAAAAGCCAGGTTATCCAGTCATGAAGCGTAGTGTATCCGGAGAAATTGGCTGGGCGCTTGCATTCATCGCCGGATTGTTTGGAAATCTGGCGCATGGGCAACTTCGGTTAGCTGATAGTTGGCAGTCGGGCATGGTTATTCAGCGTGATCAGCCCGTCATGAAAACGGCTAATCTGGTTATCCTACTCACAGTGTCTTCTCTCCTTTGTCTGTGCTCATGCCGCAAAAAGTCTGACGATGTGATGCCGACTCAAACCACAAACACAACCCCAACTTCACCTGGAACCACTCAGGCAACTCCGGCTCAATCTACTACGCAGGCCCTGGGTGGGTTTCAGGTCAACGTAGATGGCTATCTCTATACACCTGACTTGACTTATGCGCTGACGACCTCTACCGGTGATGATAACTATTTCGGCATCTATGGGCTCGATAGCAAAACAGGTAATTTGGTAGCGCTGCTCTTACCTAAAACGGTGGGTGAGGGGACTTTGCCAATAGAGCGCGTATCAGCGGAGGGTGAACTACTTACTTTGTACTTAGAAGTACAAACCGAATTTAGCCCATTCACAAGTCGACTGCCTTTACTTAACCCTGCTACCTATTTACTTTTTTCGCTACGACTTTGATTAGGAGTTTAACCTCGTCCAAAATGGCATCACCCGACTGATAAAAGTGCTTTTCTGATCCATAATCGATACCCCAATCGGTTCGATCAATGATGAGCGTGCCATTCATCTCGACAGTGCCGTCCATGCCGTCCTTAAAAAGCAGTTTGGCTGGAAACGTAACGGCCTTCGTGATACCTTCAAGGGTCAGGTTGCCTGTCACTTTTATATTTCCTTCATTAACTCTTATACTTCCATCAGTTGGAACTCGTTTATTTGCATCATTCCCTGTTTCAACCTTCGTAATGGCGAACGTAGAAACAGGGAATTTTTTGACATCAAAAAAGGCAGGTAATTGATTGAGTGAACGTTGATCAACAAAATTTTCAATGGTATTCATGTCGACTTCAATGGTGCCACCTACCAGATGACGGTCGCTTAGGCGATCCGATTCGATCAATAATTCTCCTTTTTTTATATCGACATTTCCCGTGCTGGTACCATCACCAAGAAACGTAGTGCCTTCCCATCCACCAAGTAGCCTGGACCCTTTCCAGACGACAACACTTTGCTTCGTATCGATGCTATATTTTTTCTGACCCTCTTTATTATAAAAGTCCGTGATGGTCTTTCCATCATACCGATATACGCCGGTCGCATCGCCAAACCAAATACTGCCATCGGTAGCTGCCAAAAGCCCCAGAAATGCCCTTCCTGACTTTATTTCGGTTACCGTAGGCTCATTGCTATATAAGGACTTTGCATCATACCGGGAAAGTGCCTGGACCGTCCAGTTAGCAGGATTTACCGGGCCAGTAGTCCAGATGTTTCCTTTTATATCCTGGATGATAGCATAGGCACCTCGTTCTGATACCTTGGTAAAGCCACTGCCGTCATAGCGATAGAGGCCACCGGGTCGATGGCCTCCTTTAAAGCCATTGTAACCGCTGAGCCAAATAACCCCTTTGCTATCTTCCAGTATGGCCCAAACGTCGAGAAAAGGTTCGCCTTTATGGGTTAACGTGGTAAATTTTTTCCCGTCATAAACAAAGGCGTCGCCCCTTGTACCAACCCACAATTTCCCGGTTTTATCTTCAAGGATTGTATGAATATCATGATTCCATTGTCCTTCTTTATAAAACAGTGGGGCGTTCGGGGATGTAAAATTTTGAAACGATTTCCCGACTGCCTGGCTGGGATCGTAACGACTTACTCCACCTGCAGTGCCGAACCAGATAATGCCGGCTTTATCTTCATAAATAGACGTAACTCGATTACTGGCAAGTCCCTGAGTGGTCGTGAAATGTTGAATGGATTTGCCATTGTCATAATAGACGCCTGAATCAGTAGTAGCGAACCAACTATTTCCTTGTCGATCTTCCAGGACATCCCAGAATATGTGTTGACCTAGTTTACTGGTCAGGTTAATAAACGATTTTTCCCCGGCCCTGGAAGGGTCGTATCGAAACACATCCCCAAATGATGCGTTGTTGGGTCCAGCCATCAAAATGGTGCCATTTCTGCCTTTTTTTATATTTCGAACCATTATGTTAGGCCCTATATCTTTAATTTCGGTCTTGATGTCATCTTGTGGCAGGTTTGTTTGGTTTTGCCCACAGGAAGTGCAGAAAACAAACATCAAAAACAGAGCATATACACGGGTGTAGTTCATACGTTTTCTTTTTTCAACCAACGCCTGTCAACCACTGCGGTGGGCCACAAACCTACCCGTCTAAGTGCTAAGATGTATTGGTGGGCTGGTAAAAGAATGTTAACGAAACGTAAAAGTTGCGTTAGGTTTCTATATATACTTAACGAACCTTACCAGGAGCGATTGGAATGGATAAAGATCGACGCCAGTGTCATAAAAAGCTCAAACTATGCGATTGAGTCCCACTCACACTTGACTGTAGACGATCAGGTGATTTTGTATGGGTATAGCAAAAGCAGGACCATAACTGCGGATCTTAATTTATAGCCATTTTGCACCCATATACCTCTAGTTTTTTGACTGTTGCTAAACTTTCTGATTCCACACGCCTTTAAATAGATGACCCTAAACCGTCATGCTTATGAACAAGAAAAATATACTGATTGTCGGAGCCAGCTCGGGAATCGGTCATGCGTTGGCTACTCATTTGCAAACCCAGGGAGTTGCCCTATTTACGGCCGGACGGCGAGCACCCCTGGGCATTAGCTCCACCCATATGACTTGGGATGTCACCCAGAGCCCCGCAGCCGATGCGCTTAATCAACTCCCCGATGTGCTGCACGGCTTGGTGTACTGTCCGGGCACAATTAATCTAAAAACCTTCCAGCGGCTCACCCTCGACGACTATCGTCAGGATTTAGACGTCAACGTACTCGGGGCGATTTCGGCTGTTCACGCAGCTTTTCCGGCCTTAAAACAGGCTAAAGGCAGCAGTATCGTGTTATTTAGTACCGTAGCGGCTAAACTGGGGATGGGCCTGCATTCGTCGGTGTCGATTGCCAAGTCGGCCGTGGAGGGGATGGTCAAATCCCTGGCTGCTGAATTTGCCCCGATCCAGATTCGGGTCAATGCGGTTGCTCCTTCGCTGATCAATACCCCGCTGGCGCAAAAACTGCTTAATACCGACGAACGGCGCGAGGCTGCCAACAAGCGTCATCCTCTGAGCCGGGTAGGTACCCCGGACGACATTGCCAACATGGCGGCCTATCTGCTTTCTGACCAGGCCAATTGGATCACGGGGCAAGTCATCGGCGTCGATGGGGGGATGGGAAGCCTAAAATAAAGGTAGCCGATTTCGGGCGCCACTAACCGGAGTCGACAGTCATTAAAAACTTGCAGTCTCAAAATACACTCCCACCTGAGATGAAGAAAGATTGACGTACCCGCATTTCGGGCGTTTACCGAAACAGGGTTTAGCTTGTCGTTTCGTACTTTGGCTCATTACTTCTCGGCCAGCAGTTTGCCTGGGTGACGGGTAAGGCTTACCTGCTGGAGTGACTGCTTTAATAAAGCCATAGCGGGTGGTTTGGTGATGTAGTCATTCATGCCTGCCTCTAAACAAAGCTGCCGGTCTTCCTGCATGGCATTCGCCGTCAAAGCAATAATCCAGGGCTGATCGATGGACTGCTGCCGAATCCTGCGCGTGGCTTCCAGGCCATCCATCTCCGGCATCTGAACGTCCATCAGGATTAAATCAAAGCCCTGCGGTAAACTTTCCAGTACTTCGTATCCATTACTAGCCACAGCTGGGGAATAGCCTAATTTATTAAGTACCCGAACCAGTAGCTTCACGTTGACCGGCGCATCTTCCGCAATCAGGATACGCAACGGAAATTGCTGAGCAAAGTCCTGCGTGTAGATAGGCTCTTGGCGGTTGGCGGCCGGACGGGCCACGATGGGTTTCGCCTGCAGGGCCTGCTGAATCAACTGGACAAAGGGTTGCTGGTGGATGGGTTTGGTCAATATGGCCGAAAATAAGTCCGCATGCATTTTTCGGCTCTCGTCTCCCATGGAGCTGAGCAGAATGATGGGGAGGTCGGGATGCATGGTTTTTATGTGTTGAGCCAGCTCAATGCCATCCATCTGGGGCATCTGTCGATCCGTGATGACCAAACTATATGAGTGCCCCTGTCGCAGAATGTCCAGCGCCTGCTGGCCTGAGCTAGCCACAGTAGGCTGCAACTGCATGTACTCAAGTTGCGTCTTCAAAATGGTCCGGTTAGTCTGGTTATCATCCACCAGTAATACGGCCTTGCCCGCCTGGTCAGCCAAATGAGCATACATATAGTGCTGGGTAAGTTGATGACTGACCTGGCTTCGGATAGTAAACAGAAATACAGTGCCTTTCCCTACTTCACTTTCTACCTGAATATCCCCACCCATAAGCGCGATCAGCCGCTGACTGATTACCAAACCCAAGCCCGTTCCGCCGTACTGACGGGTATGGGATGAATCGACCTGAGAAAAGGCTTTGAAGAGCCGATCGATTTTATCGGGGGGAATGCCAATCCCCGTATCGCGTACCGAAAAGGCTAATTCGATGGCCTCCTCGCCCCATCGGGCCGCGCAATGGACGCTGATGAGGATTTCCCCCTGGTGGGTAAATTTAATCGCATTACCTACCAGATTGATCAGAATCTGTCGCAGACGCAAACTGTCACCCATGATCTGGGAAGGCACTTGGGGATCGATTTGATAAATCAGATCCAAGCCAATCTGGGCTGCTTTGCCGGCAAACATGTCCAGCACCTCCTCAATACAATTCCTCAGGTTGATGTCCTGCTGTTCAAGTTCCAGGTGACCGGATTCAATCTTGGAAAAATCAAGGATGTCATTAATGACCCCTAATAAACTTTCGCCACAACTCCGAATGGTATCGGTATATTCCCGCTGCTCATCCGAAAGGGGTGTTTCTTCCAGCAGGGACGTCATGCCGATGACCCCATTCATGGGTGTACGAATTTCATGGCTCATCGTAGCCAGAAAGACACTTTTAGCTTTATTGGCCAACTCTGCTTCCTGGCGGGCCTGCTGCTCCTGCGCCGACTGCTGCTGTAACTGTTCGTTCAGGATCTGTAAGTGTTGAGCTTGCTCCAGCAATTCATGTTTCTGCTGGTTGACTTCCTGGGTACGCTCCCGAATCTGCTGTTGTAAGAAAATCTGTCGTTGCTTTAAGCGACTAACGCGCAGCCGGTAAAGCCCGTAGACACTGCCTAGTCCTAGAAGAACCAGTAGCGTTCTAAACCACCAGGTTTGCCAGAAGGGCGGAATAATATGCAGGGTGAGGGAGGCACCTACCGAATTCCAGACTCCGTCGTTATTGGAGGCTTTAACCCGGAACACGTAGTCGCCTGGATCCAAATTGGTGTAGGTTGCTGAGCGCTGGGTACCCGCCCGAATCCAGCCCTGATCAAAGCCTTCCAGGGTATAGGCATATTGATTACTGGCCGGCATGGTATAATTGAGAGCGGCAAAACCAAAGGAGATCACCGACTGCTTATAGGATAGGGTCAACTCGTGGGTCTCATCAATAGGCTTCGTTAAGGGGGAGTTCTTATCCTGTACGTGCACGGACTTATTAAAAATCTGCAAGTCCGTAATGTAGACCGGTGGAATGGCTGGGTTATAGCGAATACGATCCGGATAAAAACTGTTGAGACCCGCTGAACCACCGAAAAATAGTTGTCCACTCTGACTTTTAAAACTGGCCATTCGGTTAAAGGAACGGCCCTGTAAGCCATCACTGGCATCAAAGCTATGGAAGGTATGCGTCTTGGGGTTAAAGGAGGTCAAGCCTTTGTTGGTACTTAGCCAGAGCATGCCCCGATCATCTTCCAGAATGCCCTGAATAACCTCATTGGGCAAACCATCTGACTGGCGAAAGCTGGTAAACGTTTGCGATTGGGCATCAAACCGATTTAATCCACCATGCGTGCCGATCCAGAGCTGGCCGGTTGAACTCGCAAATATCGCCGTTACTAAGTTACTACTTAAACTAGTAAGCTTTTTCTCCTCATGCTGATAGTGGGTGAACGTATGCGTGGTAGGATGAAAGATATTGATGCCGCCCCCTTCCGTACCAATCCAGATTGCTCCCTGCTGATCTTCCCATAAGGTCGTAATGATGGGGCAGTTGAGTTGATCCGTCCGGTCCGAATTAGGCGGGTAACGCACAACCGCCCCGGTTTTGGGATTATACTGGATGAGCCCTTCCTCAAACGTACCTAACCAGAAAAGCCCGTTTCGGGCCGGTAAGATGGCACTAATACTGAGTTTGTTGAAGTTCCCTTTGGCCTGAAACGTGCCCCTGGCCCTGTCCAACAGGCATAGGCCTCCTTTGAAACAACCCACCCATAGCTGCTGAGCGTCTTCCTGAAGCGTCAGCACATAATCGCTACCCAGGCTGGTGGGTGAGCTGGAGTGCCTGTATGCCTGAAAAACGCTCTGTCCCTTTCGTAACACATTTAAACCACCGCCATCGGTACCCAGCCATAGATTGCCCTGCCGATCTTCCCGAATGGCTAGAATATTAGGGTTGGTCAGACGGTTGGTATTGGCCGGACTCCGTTCATACAGTCGAAAGTTTTGCGGGGCTGCGTCCAGCTTATTGATACCACCCGCATACGTACCCACCCACATCGTTCCCGTACGATCTCGAAACAGGGCATAGATAGAGCCATTATTGAGCCCATCACTATCGGCTTCATTATAGGTAAAATAGGTAAACTGCCCTTGGGGATGAAGTACATTGATGCCCCCATTGCGGGTACCGATCCATAGGTTATGTTCTTTATCTTCGACCAGCGCCACCACATCATCATGAGTGAGTTGATAAGGCTTAGGGGCGGATTGTCGGTAGTGTATAAACGTGCCTGTGGACGCGTGAAATCGATTTAATCCACCTCCTTCGGTGCCTACCCACAGTTGTCCTTTTGAATCGACATAACAGGTATTGACCTGATTGTGACTCAGGGAGTGCCTATCGGCCGGGTTATGGCTATAGTGGGTGAAGGAGCCCGTGGCCGGATTAAATTGATCTACCCCATGATCAGCCGTTCCGATCCACAAGGCACCGGTTCGATCAAGGCAAAGAGTACGGATAAAGTTATCACTTAAGCTGGCCGGATTGGATGGCTGATGCGTATACTGGGTAAAAGAGCCCGTGGCCGGATTAAATCGATTTAAGCCGCCCCCTTCCGTACCGATCCACAGGTAGCCCTGAACATCCTGGGTAATGGCCTGGACTTTATTATGGCTGAGGCTATTTTTACTGGCGGGATCGTATTTGAAATTAGTAAACCCATCGGTATTCGGATCAAATAGGCTCAAGCCCCCATCATCAGTACCGACCCAAAGTCGTCCCTGTCTATCCTCAAAAAGAGTATGAATATAGCTATGTCCGATACTAGACGGGTTCCGTGGGTCATTGCGGTAGAGCGTATAGGTGTAGCCGTCAAATTTATTAAGTCCATCCTGGGTGCCAAACCACATATACCCCCGATGGTCTTGCAAAATGCAGGTTACCGTATTTTGGGATAATCCATCATTCGTCGTTAAGTGGGTGAAACGAACCGGTTGATGCTGCGCCCAGGCGGGAAAGGAAAGATAAAACCTAAGGAGAACAAGTAAACTAATTCGGAATAGCATTCTATTTTAAGGTTACATAATAGATAACTATTTGTAAATATAGTACAATTTTATTAATATATTTTAATATGAGTTACAATCGCCAGCTCTGACTTCGGATCTAGTGTCGACAAAAAACAGCGTATACGCTAAATCTCTATCTACAGTCATTGGCTAGTTTTTAGAGTTTTTAGTAGTATTCTGATCATAGGTGTCGTTCGGGAGGGCGGGGCAAGCGTGTTGAGTTGGGTGCTGGGTATCGGCTTGGACATCAGTGCATTAGACGAGCAGGGCTCTGTCTTAATTTCTTAAGGCGATGGGCAGAAGGACTCCCTCTCTCATCAACCCCTCTTTATAAACCCACTAGGTTTTAGATTCAGCTCCCTTATTTGCTACCCACCCAAGACTTTACTGACTATATTAGTCCCACTATGGAAAACCAGAGCCCGATCCTTCGCTACCTGTCAACGGCTTATCGAGAACAGACGCCCGTCATGTCCAACACCAATGCATGCGTGAGTCGCCTAACCATTATCACGGAAGACCCCCTGTTGTTCGAGGTCGATTTAACCATGGGTGCTGACCAGGTGCGCACCTACGCCATCCAGAAGCTGTCGACCGAGTCGATGGACAATCCTCTCTATCAGGTTGCACCGGTGCATCAGGGCAAAACGGGGTCTTTCTCTAAACTCTCCGAGTCGGACTTGTACTACATGGTTACCGGTAAATCGTTGACCGACGAGGAGTAACCGGTTACGTTCGACAAGCCGCCCCTTAGCCTGGCTCTCAACCCGCAATGAGCTGTTATACGATTGTGAGCAAAACCCATGGCGGAACGCTGATGATTTTGGGGCAGCACCATGCAGGATTCGCGGAGAAACGAACTTTTGTCGCAGGCATAACGGCTGTGGGACGGGTAGGGCTGCCGAATGATATTGGCTCGGCAATGGATGGCTACTGCTTACGTAGATAGAACCTCCTCAATTTATGGTTGACCATTTCATAGCGGAGGGCGATTTTGTTACAGCCATTGGTCGAATCCATCTCAACGATGAAACTGGTGAGGCAGCTACCTATTCCTACTGCGATGTTTGGCAATTTCGGGACGGCAAGATGGCTCAATTGAAAGCGTTTGTCATTAAAGCATAGAAGTAGAAACCTTCAAGGGCTTTACCTTTGATGCTTAATCTGTTCGGCTATTTTTTCTCCCCATTCATAAGCCATGGAAACCGCAACCTGGCTATTCGATTCGTTTATACGGGTTTCATCATTCGGTTTGGCGGCCCAGAAACAGCGCGAATCCAGTAACATACCCTTCTTTTCTTCTATTGCTTTCTCTAAAGCTTTTTGAGAAGCTTCTGTTGATCCCGCTCCTAGGGTAATCGCTACCACGGGCTTACCGGCTAATCCATCAAGCTGTCGGATAAAACCACTAACAACCCAATCAGGACGCCAATTGTAGGTATTAGCACAAAACACGTAGCTGTCAACGAACTGGGTATTTGTGTCTATCGCTGCTACGCTGGCAATCCATACGGAAAGACCATGATCGGCTAGGGCCTGCCCAAACGAGCAACTTATCTGTTGATCCAAATTGTAGAAGGGATCAGGGTCATAGACTATCAACACTTTTTTTTGAGCCGTCGGACTTCCCAACTTCCAGCTTCGTTTCGGTCCAGCACTTTCAGCCCATATGGTAAGGATCGTCCAGACTATCGCTATGACTACTCCGGTAATACCGATTCTTCTGATTAGTGTTTTCATCAATTGCTCCCGTAAATCGGCCACATGGCAAAATCCTGAATGAATATCTTCTCCACCAGTATCAATCGTATCGCAACCGGTACGTTGTGACCCTGTAATAACCAATACCCAAAAGTCTCTCTGTAATTCGTTCGCTAAAATGAGCAGCGTCAGGAAGTAGCATGATTTGAATGGATACAATTGCCTCAGCAGCCATGCCATGTACAGCCAAGTAGGGCAACCTGGTTATAAGCCTGTTTTACAAAAAAGGAACAGTAGAAGAACAGTTGGCCGATTCAATTCAGGAGCATCTAGTGTGCTGATTAAGTTCATGTCAATGGATGATTTGCATCATCCAATAATAGATTTTGATCAACCAGCTTTGATGTACCATCCATTGACTAAGATCATAAGCCTCGTTGGCTGACTGAAGGAAATGATTTCAACCAATTCAGCCCAAGACGGCTATCCCTACCGTTCACGGTTGACGAAGTGATTGGCAAGGAGATGCAGCCACTTACGCCAGAGGCTTTAGCGGTAGATTCATTGCAAGAAAATACCTTGATTTTGACCTACGTTCAGTACAGGAAATTGGCCGAGGATTTAACCCCGGTTGGTTAGTCCTGAAAGGGAAATTTGTAGACTGGGTCGGAGCCCTGGTTTCCGATTTAAGGTAACCCATGCTACGAATGGGGCCGGATGGATGATCAGACGGAGGACGCCAGTTTAGGTCTGGCTCGCGTGTGTCTTGATTACTGCATTGGGTAGGTGAAGGACCATTCTAAACCCTTCGCTTCATTAGCCTCTCCTCCAGGAGACCAACTGGCCACTTCCACGGAAGGACTACAGCATAAAATCAAGCCAGTGGTTGAAAAATAGGGAGTTGGATCGACTGTTAAGAGGCCAAAGATCACCTATGGCATGGATTCCTCCCGATGACCGCTTGCTGATTAAAAGGGATCATGGACACTAAGTATACGTCACACCGATAATTTTCAAGTTTATTATGCTACGTCAACTACTTCCCCAGTCATTAAAAAAGCCACTTAAACAAGCTTACACAGGTGTTATTGATTATAGTGAGTTACTTTTTGGTTTACGGGACAAACTAACACCCCCTCGTTCTAAGATCTTTATTGGTGCGGGTGATTTTCGAGCAGTGGGGCAGGAGTTCAAGCAGTATTTTATCCAACTGGGTGGGTTGAAACCTGAAGAGACTGTTTTGGATATAGGCTGCGGAATTGGCAGAATGGCCGTCCCCTTGACTAACTATTTAACTTCGCCTGGTAGCTATGAAGGCTTTGACATTGTCAAACAGGGTATTGACTGGTGTCAACACAGAATAGCTCCCCGATTCCCCAATTTTCATTTCCAATTAGCCGATGTTTATAACAGCCACTACCATCCCAATGGGCAGTATCAAGCTCATGAATACCGATTTCCGTTTGAAGATAATCGCTTTGACTTCGTCTTTTTAACATCCGTATTTACTCATATGCCCGTTCGGGAAACCGCGCAGTATATTGCTGAAATCAGTCGTGTGCTTAAACCGGGTGGCCGTTGTTTTGCTACTTTTTTCTTACTCAATGAGGAGTCGCGGAGGCTCATGGCCGGAAAACATAGTCAATACAATTTCCAATATGAATTAGAAGGTCGATACATTTTTAACCTACTCGACCCTGATTTAGGAACTGCTTTCGACGAATCGTGGGTAGTAGCTACCTTAGCGCAACATGGACTAACTGGTCCAACGTCAATTTATCCAGGTCACTGGTGCGGCCGAGAAAAAGCAACCACCTTTCAGGATATTATTGTCGCGTATAAAGGTTAATATCATTCTGGATAGCTTGTAAGAGACGGGCTAAAACTAATGAAGCTATATAGGTAGGTCTTTCGCTTAGCGGGTAATTGGCGAATCATGACTTCATCTGACAGATTGATTTTCCCATTTAATCCTGTGCCTGATTATAACCGGATCTCAAAAAACGCTCCTTCTTGAGACCCGGTTATAATCAACTTCTTTAGTAGCCGGGGTACTCAGCACGAGACACCTATGGAACCCGAGTAAAATCCAGGTTGTAAACAACATTCAACCGAAAACCCTGATTAAGCTCGACCACAGACCGCTTGACTACTGGATCAGGATCAGCGTGTTGACGGATCTGATAGAGGTAGTTCAGTTCCAATTTGGCGTTATCTGTAAATTGATAACCCAGCCCGCCCGAGAGTCGGTTTTGATTAAATACATTGTCACCCACATTTTTCCCAAAACCAATAAACAGCTCATCAAAAGCATTCAGGTACCACTCCCCATCATCAATCGTAGGTCCCTGGAGCGGAAACGCCACAGCTAGTTGATAGCGAATGCGGTGTTGATAGTCCCACTTCTGCACGGGACCTTCTCCGGTTTGATCCCGTGAGCCTAACCAACGTTGCTCCAGCCGGATGCGCTGTTCAAGCTCTAAACGGCCTAGCTGGTCTTTCAGGGTAATATCTTCATAAATACGGTTTTCTGGTTCTGGGCGGCCCATCACTTCGGGGTACTCGCCATACCGATGACTTTGAAAATAGGTATATCCTCCAGATACCGTCAGCCGATCCGTTAGGGTGTGAACTAGACCCAGCCGTGCCAGGTGTTGCTGGGGAGCTTCTAACCGCTTGCCCGCCCGACACCACTGATATTCGGTATGGATTGCCCATTTTGGTCCAATCTGATGATCTCCCGTATAAACGAACCATCCCAAGGCGTTAGCATCAGTCAACCGGGGTGTTTGCCCAAAGCAATTTAATACTGATAAATAGAGTGAAATGAGTAGATAGATAAACTGTTGCATACGGCTACCCATTAAGGTTGCCCATTACCACCAGCGGCTCCATATACCTGACCTGTAGCATAGCTCCCATCATTGGCAGCCAGTTGCACATAAATGGACGCTAGTTCGGCAGGTTGTCCAGGCCGTCCAAGTGCCGTATTACCGCCAAAGTTTTTTAATTTTTCCGCCGTGGCCCCACCACTGGGTTGCAAGGGTGTCCAGATAGGGCCTGGTGCTACCCCGTTTACCCGAATCCCTTTAGGCCCAAGCTGTTTAGCCAGTGACTTAACAAAATTCATGGTAGCCGCCTTGGTCTGAGCATAGTCATACAGGTTAGGCGAAGGATCATACGCTTGTTCGGAGGTTGTTCCGATAATAGCTGATCCGGCTGGCATATGTGGCAAAGCCGCTTTGATAATCCAGAAAGGCGCGTAGATGTTCGTTTTCATGGTAGCGTCGAAATCTTCAGAAGTGAGGTCCAAAATGGATTCACGCTGTTGCTGTCGGGCTGCATTGCTGACCAGAATATCCAGACCGCCAAGAGCCTTTACCGCTTCATCGACTAGCCGCTTGCAGAAAGCTTCATCTCGGATATCGCCGGGAATGGCAATCGCTTTCCGTCCTTCTTTTTTGATCAAATCAATTACTTCTTTGGCATCGGGCTCCTCGGCAGGGAGGTAATTGATCGCCACGTCGGCTCCTTCGCGGGCATAGGCAATAGCCGCAGCCCGTCCCATTCCCGAATCTCCTCCCGTGATCAATGCTTTCCGACCTGCCAGACGGCCTGATCCTTTATAGCTTGTTTCTCCATGATCGGGCCGGGGATTCATTTTGCTGGCCAACCCCGGCCAGGGTTGCATAGGCGTATTAAAAGGAGGCTTGGGATATTTCGTGGTTGGATCGACAAGCGTAACTGGTGGCATTGACATGGCGTTTGTTGAGTTTGACATCGCTACTCCGGGCGTTGTGAGTACAGAAGCGGCTAAGCCACTTCCCAGCCCGCCAATAATCTGGCGCCTGCTCAATTGGTTATCGTTCATAGGGTTGCTTACTACCGTTGAGTAGAATTATGAGTTAATTCTATAGCTTATCTGTAGAATATAACTGCTAACTAATTGCCGAACGCTATGGTTAGATTTTATAGTCACAAACTTGTTTATGGGCCTATGGTGCTCCCAGATGCTCGGGTAGATCAGAGCAATCACCCCCATGAGATAGCCACATTCTTATTTTAGTTTAGCTTCCATCCATTGCTGAGCCAGGGTAGCCTCAACGGGTTGCAACACTTGAATAACTAAATCTAATTGTTCTTCAGTCAGTTCGTCAAAGCACTGCTGGTTTACCTGGTTCAATTTCTGGTAACAGGCCGCTAATTGCGTTTGTCCTTTAGTTGTGATGTTTAACCGTTTAGTCCGCTTGTCAAGCGCATCGCCCTGTTCCAGGATCAGGCCCGATTTTTTAAGCCGGTCAAGAATCAGTAAGCCCGACGACAACTCGTTGAAGTGAGCCGAAATAACATCGGTCTTCTTTGGATTGGCCATATAAGCTATTGAACTCAGATACAGAAACTCATCGAAGCTGTTAAGGCCAGCATCTTTAAAAGCGGCCAGGGCCTGAAGCGTGTGCAACTTAGAAACCCGACCCATTAATTTGATCAATAAACTAGCCTTATCTGGGGGAGCAGGAGATTGCCAAAAAGTAGCTAAACTGGCCTTGGACTGCAGACTCAGTAAGTACGCTTGACAAAACTGGGCTAAATCAGCCTTGGGGTTTTCTTGCTCATAGATGGCCCACAAATTGAGCAATTCAACAGCCTTGTTCATCATATCATTTTTGATGTAAAATTAAAAATAAACATCATGTGTGATCTATATAATCATTTATGATATACATTTGCTAAGAAAACATCATAAATGATATAAATATGAATTCATTACAAGTAAACGGATTGACTGGAATCATCATGTCCTCTGCCCAACCGGAGCGGCTGGCCACCTTTTATCGCGATGTTCTGGGTATTCCTCTAGCGTTAAATCGGCATGGCAATACACCTGAACATTGGGAATGTGACTACAAGGGGATTCATTATGCGGTGCTCAAACAAAAGGTGCGTGCGCAAGCGAACGTCAATACGGTCCTATCCTTTGCGGTGGATGATATAGACGAATTTGTTAATACTCACGGGATTCAATTGCTTCATCCCATCATGGACTTAGGGGAGGGAGCTTATATAGCTAGCTTCAACGATCCTGACGGCAATATCCTGCGGTTTTGGATGAATAAGCAACGATAAGATGGGAAATGACTGGAAGGTTGACGAATTATCATCCTTGTTGTGGTAGAAAGTCAATCCTTTGAGAACCTAAGTTTGTATCATAACATCAAACAGGGTATGGGCAGCGGGTACGATTAAAGGAGTACTACCCTAGCAAAAATTTAATATACCAGATTGTTATCCTCTGAATAGCTTTGCGCTTTCCCTTACTTCTAATTCGTCAGCTATGAAAACTATTCATTTTTCAATCGACTTACGTTCGTTTTTTCTGGGTGCGCTGACCCTAACCGGCATCCTGTTACTGGCTAATTTCACCCCGTCGGGCCAACCAGAACCGGGCATTCTCGATACGCGCCGGTTTCAAGCCGTGGCCAGCGAACGGGAAAGTATTATTCTGGATACCAAGACAGGCCAATTCGTGGTATTACCTAGCTACATAGGGCAACCCCGCCGGTTTAAGTACGATTTCAATGACATTGAGCCAAAAGGCAAATAGTGCTTTAATCGTAACGAGTTCACAAGCCACAGCCATCTGTGGCTTTTTTGTTGTTTTAGAGCGAAGCTAGGAAAACGCCTGATAGAGCCAATAAACTGGGTAACCAGAATCAATCGCACTACATGAATACAGAAGAAAAACCCAAACCAGTGCGTAATTTCAAATACATCCGTGCAGAACGTCGGCGCGATCGAGTCTACTATCAAAAGGTGTATTTACAATGTAACACAAAGTATGAAAGCATTCGAATGGATTCGGCTTTCTGCTGTTATCGATGTGCGAAAGCTGCTAGGAGAAAAAGAAGAATCACACTTTGACAGAAATTTAACTACAGGTTTATGAGCACTGATAGCACTTTCTATAGGGCTTTTTTTATGATAAAGTGTATGTTATTATTTAAGTGTTGCTTCAATCTGCCTGAGAATTTCAATAATTTCCACTGCTGATTTTTCAAAAGCTGATTTTGCGGCTGTCGGATCAGTTTTGTGCCAGGCTCTTACATCCTCCAAAAGCTGCTTTTTAGCTTCAATTTTTAAAGTTCGCTTCTTTTCGTTGTTCAATGATGTTGCATCTAAATTGATAATTTCATTGATCTTTTCTGAGAAGTATTCGGGATAATATTCTTCAAAGTTATGTTTGCTGAGTTGTCTGAATTGTTTATTTGCCTCCCAGTCTGGAAAATAACTTTTTAATTTTTCTATTTCTTTCCTTTCACTCTCTCCGGCATCAATTATTACCCATGCTCTATTTTTATAGAGTGAATCTAAATGTGAATAAATAAAAAGATTGCTAAAATTTTTGAACTTTTCGCTGATTCCATCAAATCCTCTTGTTGAAAAAGTTTTAATTTTATTTTGAAGATCTTTCGCAAAATTTGGTATCAGAATCTCATTTATTATAGTTTCTGCTGATGCCTCTTCTAAGAATAACCATCCTTTCCAAAGAGCATAATCAAAAACATCGTAACCCAAATCTTCAAGAACTTTTAATCTCTCTTTAGGGTCATCAGATACTTCTTTGATAATCGAGCGGGGTATTTTTATAGGCTGGGAAAAGTTATTGTTAGGAATGCTTTGAAAGATTTTTGTTTGATGATTAGCACCTAAATACCGAACAACAACATTTGAATGCGTTGAAATAAAAAATTGATTAGTATCACTTTTCTCTTCAACGAGCTTTAAAAGAGCTTTTAATGCTTTCGGGTGAATATCGTTTTCTGGCTCTTCGATTAAAAATATTTTATCTTCTGCAATACATAAGTCAGTAATTAAGCCTAATATATGCGGAACACCATCCCCCATGGAGGTTAGTGGGATGCTTCTATCATCATCTACAGAATAGGCCGCATATTTACCTTCTTCGTCTTGTTCTGTACCAATGTAAAGGCCCAGTATATTTTCGCAAGCTTCACGATATAGAATAGATTTATTTTTATTTGAAGATGTTAATGAATCAATTTTGGCAAAAAGGTTTGTTAAATTACCATCTACTTTTTCCCTCTCTGTCCGAAGGATTGATTTGCTATAATTAATTACTTTTCGGCTTGAAAAATAAGGGTAAATTAAATTTCTATTGGCTAGTCTTACATAAGGATCAAAATTTACCTCTAACCTATTGGAAGGATTTGCTTTGTCAAACATGTTAATACTACGCCTTATTTCATCTCTACCTTGAGAATGTAAAATCTTGAAAATCACTTTAACATCTTCAATATTTTCAGTTGTATAAGGATTGTTTGGGAAATTGTTGAAGAAATAATAATTTTTATTTGTTTCTAATTTTATAGTTATGATGCTGTAAGGGGAGTCAATTGTTCTATCTTGGCTTGAAAAGCTATACCCTTGTAAATGATATATTGATTTTAATATTGTGGACTTCCCTGAATTATTATGCCCCACAATTAAATTAATACCTTTTGAAGCTTCTATGGAATGTGCTCCTCCAAAACACCTTATATTCTCTATTGTCAGCTGACTTATATACATAAAATATAATTAAAAACTAATTAGGTATAAAGGCTATTTTTTTTCTGGCATAACGAGAATTTACTGTGTTGATTAGAGAATGAAACTCATGTGTCCTATCTTAAACTGTAAAGTCGGTTACAAATTCGGATACAAATGAAAAGAAAAAAATCACTCAAATCGTTGATTGTGAGTGATTTTTTTCTTTTGTTGAGCAGAGAGAGGGATTCGAACCCGGACCTGTTACAGTCTTCGGTTTCAAGACCGACGCATTCGGCCGCTCTGACATGTCTTATGAAGGTAATTCTAAAACAGGGTGATTAGAAAATGCTGGTTCATTTCTACCACAGAGCTTCGTTCTAAAATTGCTACTAAATGGGTGATATTTTTCGCGAATAAAGAAACTAGCTCTTTGTTGCTCAAGTTACCAACTGTCAGATAAACAAGTTTGTAAGGTTCTTGCTTGCTCGTATAACTGTCATAGAAATCAGCGTCCTTGGAAATGACAACACGCTGTTCATTCATTGATAGGAGCCGGATTTCACTGTCTCTTGTCGCATTCCGGCTCGGTAATTCTAGAGTATGAATTGTATCAAACCCATGCTCACGCATGAAAATAGCCAGCGATTTTGGCAATTGGGCATCTATTAAAAACTTCACGCTACTAACCGACTAATGTGCTTGACCTTAGTCAGTTGAGCAGCAAAAAGCAGGCAAGCCAATAAATCCTGTTGATCTAAGTCCTCGTAATCGGCCAGAATTTCCTGATGAGTCATACCTGATGCCATGAGTTCCAGCATGGTTTCGACCGGATATCGCAACCCACGAATAACGGGTTTGCCATGGCAAATATCCGGATCAGTTGTGATTCGATTCAGTAGATTTTCCATAATCAAAAAAAGCACTCAAATCATTGATTGTGAGTGCTTTCGTTTTTGTTGAGCAGAGAGAGAGGGATTCGAACCCCCGGACCTGTTACAGTCTTCGGTTTTCAAGACCGACGCAATCGACCACTCTGCCATCTCTCTTTCTGGGTGCAAATATACAAGCCTTTTGAGATTTGTCAACCCATACCGGGGCAATTTTGGGCAAAAAGCCTAATTTTGGGCCAGATTTAAAGAGTGAAAGAGCGAAAGAGTGAATGAGCGGAACGTAACCGCCTTCTTAAAACCGCTCTTTCGCTCTTTCACTCTTTCGCTCTTTATGGATACCCTCGAAACGCTCCCTACTGTTGAGACCGCCCGGAAATTGGGCCTGTTACCGGATGAATTTGATCGCATTGCCCAGATTCTGGGTCGCAGACCCAATTTTACCGAACTGAGTATCTTCTCGGTGATGTGGTCGGAACACTGTTCTTACAAGAATTCCATCGTCTGGCTTAAAACCCTGCCGCGCGATTCGGACCGGATGCTGGCCAAAGCCGGTGAGGAAAATGCCGGTCTGGTCGATATTGGCGATGGGCTGGCCTGTTCCTTTAAGATTGAATCGCACAATCATCCGTCGGCACTGGAACCCTACCAGGGCGCAGCTACGGGCGTAGGTGGTATCAACCGGGATATTTTTACGATGGGTGCCCGGCCTATTGCCCAGCTTAACTCACTCCGCTTTGGCGATCTGAGCCTGCCTAAAACCCGGCGCTTGCTGCGGGGCGTAGTCAAAGGCATCGGTGATTATGGCAATGCGTTCGGTATTCCAACCGTGGGTGGGGAAATTTATTTCGATGAGTGCTACAACACCAATCCACTGGTCAACGCGTTTTCGGCGGGTATTGTCGAAGTCGGAAAGGTGGCCAAGGCAACCAGCTATGGCGTTGGTAATCCGGTATTTATTGTGGGTTCGGCTACGGGTAAAGACGGTATCCACGGTGCTACCTTTGCGTCGGAGGATATTACGGCCGCATCGACCGATAAACTGCCGGCTGTGCAGGTAGGGGACCCATTCATGGAAAAACTCCTGCTCGAAGCTACCCTCGAAATCATCGCTACCGGCTACGTAATCGGGATTCAGGACATGGGCGCGGCTGGTATTATCTGTTCTACGTCGGAGATGAGTGCCAAAGGCGAACACGGTATGATCATCGACCTCGATAAAGTGCCTACCCGCCAGGCCAACATGGCTCCGTTCGAAATTCTGCTGTCGGAGTCGCAGGAGCGGATGCTGGTGGTTATTGAGAAAGGCAAAGAGTCTGTCATTCAGGCTATTTTCGATAAGTGGGATTTGAACTGCGCCCAGATTGGCGAAGTAACGGATACCCAACGGCTGCATTTCTACCGTTATGGCGAACTCGTAGCCGATGTACCAGCCTATGATCTGGTGCTGGGGGGAGGTGCCCCGCAATACCATCGCGAGTATAAAGAACCAGCTTATATTAAGGAATATGCCAAATTTGACCCGTCGGACATAGACGATGTTGACCCATCGGACATCAAAGAAGTTGCCAAACACCTGCTGTCGCACCCGAACATCTGCTCGCGTAAGTGGGTATATGAGCAATACGACTCGATGGTCGGTACGGCCAACCGCAGCACTAATGCACCGTCTGATGCCGCCGTCGTTCGCGTAAAAGGACCGGGATTGCCCGAAACCGATAAATCCATCGTGATCACGGTCGATTGTAATAGCCGGTATGTAAACGCCAACCCGCGTCAGGGAGCCATGATTGCTGTGGCCGAAGCCTGTCGGAACATTGTTTGTACGGGTGGTGAGCCGCTGGCCGTGACCAATAACCTTAATTTCGGTAATCCCTACGTGCCGGAAGTGTACTGGCATTTTGTCGAAGCTGTACAGGGCATGGGCGAAGCCTGCCGTCGGTTCAGTACGCCGGTAACGGGTGGTAACGTGAGCTTCTATAACCAAAGCTCCGACGATGGGCCTGTTTTCCCAACGCCTACTATTGGTATGCTTGGACTTATGGAGAACCCAGCACATCAAACAACGCTGAATTTCAAAGCTACGGGTGATCTGATCTACCTGGTCGGCCCTTCGACCAACGATATTGCTTCGTCGGAATACCTGTATTCGTACCGGGGCATCAAAGCGTCGCCCGCACCCGATTTCGATTTTGAAACCGAATGGCGTGTTCAGGAAGGCATCAAAACGATGATTCGCAACGGCTGGCTTCAGTCGGCACACGATGTGTCGGACGGCGGACTGTTCATTACGCTGGCCGAGTCGGCGATGGCTGGTCATAAAGGGTTCGCCATCGAAACTGATACCCGGCACCGCACTGATGCATTCCTGTTTGGCGAGAGCCAGAGCCGGGTGGTCATTTCGGTTTCACCCGATCAGCAGCAGCACGTTGTTGGCTACCTGGAAGACAGCATCCTGCCGTTCCGATTCCTTGGTACCGTTACCGACAGTGAGTTAAGCATCGACGAAGCAACGATCATGACGGTTTTCGATGCGAAAGGGCTATATGACAATGCATTAGGCGAAATTATGAAGTAAGTAAAGTAAACGATTCAGGTATGATTGCTGATCTGTCCAAATCGTCGCATCGGTATACTGTAGATGAGTACCTCGCTCTGGAAGAGAAGAGCGAGGTACGTCATGAATTTTATAATGGTGCGATTTACGCCATGACAGGTGGGACGGTTAATTATAACTTGTTAATTGACAACGTCAAAGACTTGTTGAAAAGCCAGGTAAAGGGCAATGGATGTAGGGTATTTACTGAAGATACGAAAGTAGATGTCCGCGCTGGAGGCCATATGCCGTATCCTGACGTGGTAGTCACCTGTCATCCGTTTGATCTTCGGGGTAATAATCTGGTTATTCGCCAACCCCGACTATTGGTTGAAGTGTTATCGAAATCGACCGCGCACCGGGATAGGGGAGATAAATGGCGAGACTACCGCAAAATGCCTTCGCTTTGGTATTATATGCTGGTCGATCAGTATTCAACAACAGTTGAGTTATTCAGCCGTATTGAGGAAACAGCCGATTGGATCAATACGCTTTATGAACATCCAGATGAACTGATCGTTTTGTCGCGACTGAATGCCGAATTGCGAGTCAGGGATATTTACGATGGTATAGAGATTGTTCCTGAAGCCGACGAACTAACCACTGACGAGTAATAGGTGCAGAGCGGGTGGTAACCCGCTTTTTTTACTGTATAAACGCGGGTTACCACCCGCATTACGGATAATGACTCAGGATTTAGCAGCGTTAACTCGCGAAATTTGCCGGATTGCCACCGAAGCTGGCGCGTTTCTGATTCAGGAGCGACAAAAGTTTCAGCGGGAATCCATTGAATACAAAGGCTTGAATAACCTGGTTTCGTATGTCGATAAAGAAACCGAAAAACAACTGGTCGATAAGCTGAGCCGACTACTGCCCGAAGCCGGATTCATCACCGAAGAAGGAACAACGGGTCAGGCAGCCGACCAAAGTGCCCTCAACTGGATCATCGACCCGCTGGATGGTACCGCGAATTTCATTCATGGGCTACCCGTTTTTTCGGTTAGTATCGGCCTGGCGCAGGGAAAAACGCCCATTGCCGGAGTCGTCTACGACCCAAACCGCGACGAGTGTTTTTCGGCCTGGCAGGGGGGAGGAGCGTATTGCAACGAGTCCAAAATTTCGGTGTCACCGGCCACAACGTTGGGCGAGAGCCTGATCGCTACCGGTTTTCCGTACTTTCGATTCGATCAGATGCAACGGTATCTGCATATTCTGGAATCGCTCATGCAACGCACGCACGGGTTGCGTCGGATGGGTTCGGCCGCTATCGACCTGGCGTATGTAGCCTGTGGGCGATTCGAAGCCTTTTACGAATACAATCTGAATTCGTGGGATATGGCCGCCGGAGTATTGCTGGTTCAAGAAGCCGGTGGTGTCGTTACGAACTTTAGCGGGGGCGATGATTTTCTGTTTGAAGGCGATGTTGTAGCCGCTTGTGGTGTCCATCCCGAACTGATTCAGGCTATTCAGGCGTATTGGGTATAATGTTGCAGGGTTAATTTTTGTTTCAAGTTTCAGGCTTCGAGTTAGCTGACTATTAGCAGACGGTGCAAAAGCAACTCTGAATCAGCCAACCTGAAACCTCATACTTGAAACAAAAATTAAACTTTCACCGGACTAGTCAGGTTTTGCAAATCGGATGAGGGAAACCATCCTAATACCGTGATATTTGCGCTGACACGCTAATGAAATTTGGCCGGATGGCCTGCCAAAATCCTATGCAAGACCTCGATACACTCCGTTACCCCATTGGCGATTTCGTTTACGGAAAAACGTATTCCGCCGACGATACCCAACAGCAACTGGCTGCCATTGATGAACTGCCGATTAAGCTAACCGAACTCGTTGGCAAGTGGGGCGATGATCGACTCGATACCCCTTACCGACCCGATGGCTGGACAATTCGCCAACTGGTACACCACATCGCCGATAGTCACATCAATGCCTACGTTCGGACGAAACTGGCTCTGACCGAGTCGAATCCGACCATTTCCCCCTACGAAGAAGGTGAGTGGGCTAAACTACCCGACTCTAAACTGGATATTGCTCCCTCGCTGGTTATCCTTCGTAATCTGCATCAGCGTTGGGTTACCATCTTAGCCTCGCTCTCCGATGCCGATCTGCAACGGACCTATTTTCATCCGGGTAGTAAGCGGGAAGTTACTATGCGGGAGGTGATCGCGAATTATGCCTGGCATGGCGAACACCATTACCAACATGCGTATAGGCTCGCCCAACGGAACGGATGGGCGTGAAAAAATGTATAATGAGTAATGTATACTGAACAATGGTCTTGGTAGGTGCAACTATTGTTCAGTATACATTTTACATTGTTCATTACTCATTGATATATGCAGGAACTGATTATTTTTCTGGTTTTTGCCGTTGCGCTGGCCTATCTGGGTCGACGTGCTTATCGTAGTTTTTTTGCTTCCAAACAGGCTGGATGCGGCAAAGGATGCGGATGTGCCGTTGAACCAAAAACGGGCATTCAGTTAACCGAAAAGTGAATATAGCCCAACGGGCTTAACAATTTGGTCATCCGATGGTTTTGTTGATGCTATGAACGCTCAGCGAATCATCGGTTTTTTTGTACTCCTCATTTTTATAGCGGGTTTGCAGGGTTGTAAACGCGTCCGCCCGGATGCGCCTGCTGCCGAAGAGTTTGAGCCCGCCATTGAAGATCCCGTGTCGTATATGGCCGGGAGCCTGACATTTAATATTCGTGATTTAGAAGCGAAGGTAAACAAAGCCCTTTCTACCACACTGGTTACCGAAGAAACCTTCCAGGGGCGAAAAGGTGAAGCCTGGCATTTGCGGGTGGAGCGGACAGGGCCCGTTCAGATCAAGTATCAGAATCGACGGGTATATTTCTCGGCCCCCTTGCAAGTATGGTACAGTAATCCAATTGGTTTACGGAAAAGCGCCAACCGGAAAAGCCGTCGATTGTGTGCGCTGGCGGTTAATTTCACCAGCCCGGTTGGGGTAGGGCCTAACTGGCATTTGCTCACCAATTCCCGATTTGAAGAATATCACTGGACCCAAAAGCCAACCGTCCGGCTGTTGGGGATAAAAGTGAGCGTGCAGAAAATTGCAGAAAGTATTCTGGATAAGCGAAAAGCCGATATTGAGCAGGCCATTGATCGGGCCGTTCACAGAAGTATCCGGCTCGACAAGCAGGTGAGTAAAGTCTGGCGCGATATGCAGAAACCGTTGCGGGTAGCCAAAAAGCCCGAAAATATCTGGTTGATTCCCCGGCCGTTTAGTATTGCTGTCGCTCCGGTATTTGGCAATGCCACACAGATTACCGTGCCCATTCAAATAGCGTTCCGAGTCGATACACGACTAGGCCCACGACCGACGATGGATTCGCTGGAACATTTGCCCCGGCTTTTACGACGGAATGTGCTGCCCAAATCGGCGCGACTGGAGGTGCTGGCTATGATTCCGTATACTGACATCAATCAGGTGTTAACGCGGACACTCGATAAGGAAAAACTGAGTCTGGTAGGCGGGAATGTAAAAATTAAAAATGCGACACTCTACGGCAGTGGACGTAAACTGATTCTAAAGACAGACGTTGGCGGGGCTGTTCACGGAACCTTGTATTTTCATGGTACGCCTGTCTATGATACGCTGACCAATACCTTACGCATGCGGGACGTTGATTTTGACGTCGATACAAAAGAGCAGCTGTTTGCTACGGCCGACTGGTTGCTGCACGATAATCTCCGGGATACCATTCAATCCGCTATGGTTGTTCCACTGCGTCATCCTATCTCAACCATTCCCGAGAAAATCGAAACCGCTTTTGCCCATGCTAAAGTCGGTCAAAAAACGGATCTGGATATTGACACGTTCCGGCTCATTCCCCAACGAATCGTCGTTCGGCCCGAAGGCGTTCAGGTACTGATCAAGGTGAAATCCAGAGTAGCTGTAAAAGTGAAGAAGTTGTAAGAAAACAACTGTTATATGAACACCCTTACAACCGTTCAGCGTTCAAAGGACTCTACGTAGAGGAAAGGGACCAGTTACTCATGCAGCGATAGGTGCTGATATGGCGCACTGGTTCATAGGTTCCAAAGGTGAACTAATCGGTTGAACGATGAAGGCTAGTATAGTAGGCATTTGGCTCTTGGTGGCGTTGGGAATCGTAGGTTGTACAAAAACAACTGAAGTCGGGCCTATTCTCGATCCGAAAGACGATCCCTTAAAAGAATATACGGTTGATGTGCAGGAAGCAAAAGCCTGGTTGCCCGGTACGTGGAAGCTCATCAAGGTATATGCCATGATTTCCAATCCAGCCGTGCCTAACGTAAAACTGATAATCAATGAGAGTCAGATTCGAGTTTTGGAAGACGGCAATCAAATTGATAAGGTTGATTTTGAGTTAGTTAAGGGTGGTAGCAGTCTGGGAATTAACACCAATGCTCAACCCAGAGAAGACAATTGGTATGTTCGTAATCCTGGCTTATATATGAATCAGAAGCGAATGTATTTAGATTTGGGTAGGGCGATGGATGGACCTGCTTACGAATTCTATAAAGTGAATTAGTGATAAGTAATTTAGTGGTTTTGTCTGTAAACCTGGCTGCTTTAAGGGAAGGTCCTGTTGATGACTTATTTCAGAAACCGGTATAAGTAAGGCGCTTTGTTGGCGGCACCGGTAAACTTCTTCTCCAGCCGTTCCAATACATTCATATCCAGTATTTTCTTCTGAAAATTATTGCGGGCAAAGGGTTTGTCGTAAATAGCTTCGTAGAGTTCCTGCACTTCCTTCATTGTAAAGGTCTCGGGCAGCAGGTTAAAGGCAATCAGTTTTTGGTCTAGATTAAGCCGAAGCGTTTCAAGCGCCTGCCCCACCATGTCATGATGGTCCATAATCATCGTGGGCAATTTCTTGATTGGATACCAGTCGATGGATTCATCAAGATCAATTTTTCGGGCTATCACTTTGTTAATATCGACCAGGGCATAATAGCCAATGGATACGAAGCGCCGGGTGAACCAGTCGAACTCTTTCCGGTTAAATCCCTGCCCCCCCAGCTTGTCCTCATTGAGCTGAATCAACCGTTCCAGAAACGGAAGATTGGTTCGTGGGGCATCGCCAAACACCCTGAACTGTTCCAGGTAGATATCTTTAATACCTGTCCGATCTTCCAGAATCCGGCGGGCCGCCTGATCGATTCCTTCATGCTGATATATAAATCCGCTTGGCAATGCCCAGAAATCACCCCTGAAATTAAGCTTAGGCACTAAAACATGAATCTGTTTATTCTGATAACCAAAGATGACACAGTCAATGGAAAGCTGTTGTATGTAGTCTTGTTCGCTGGGTGAATGCATGGTGTGTTGGTGGGTTGGTTAAGCAAAAGTAATAGGGTTTACGGTATTCGGTTTACGTGGTTCGGTTTACGGTTGGCTAACGCGCCGGTAATTCCTGCGTTAGCCAACCGCAAATCCTAAACCAACGCTACTTCTTCGCCCAGCGCGACCGCAGGTAATGGGCCGCTGCTTTGGGCTTCCGGTCACGGGTAAACACGCCTTTGTAATTCATGCCGCCAAACCGAATGATACCCTGTCCGGTTTTGAAATCCGAAAAGGCCCATACCTGCATCCCGGTTATGTAATCGCGCGACTGGGCGAAATCAAGGTATAGCTTCAGGTAATTGGTCTGAAACTCTTCAGTATACATTTCGGGTTCGTCGGCATGCATACCCGGATATGTATCGGCTCCGAACTCGGTAAAAATGATCGGTTTATTGAAGCGCTTATGAATGGCGTCGGACTCCATCGCCAGCAGTTTGGCCGCTCCGGCCAGATCGCCCGCGTGGGTATACCAGCCATAGTACCGATTGATACAGATAACATCCGCCAGACCAATCCACTCCATTGGACCACCCATCACCCCCACCAGCGTAGCCAGTCGAGTCTGATCTTTTTGTTTGACCGTCGCAAACAGCTCTTTGAACAGGACAATGCTCTGGGGCGTAGCCTCGCGTCCGGCGGGTCCGCCCGTCACGCTCACATCGCGCGGAAACGGCTCGTTGGCTACACACCACATAATGACCGACGGATGGTTCTTATCGCGGGTAATCAACTCATTGATATACTGTTTGCACATAGCCTGCCGCTGGGCCAGTTCGGTTGTATCGCCGTGAAAATACAGGCCCACAGCCGGAATTTCATCAATCACCAGAAATCCTTCCCGGTCGGCCATGCGCATGTACTCTTCATCGTATGGATAATGTGACGTACGAAAGGAATTGGCACCCACCCATTTCATCAGCGAAAAATCCTTGACGATGACCGGATTGGCAACGCCCCGGCCAAAGATGGGGAAGTCTTCGTGCTTGCCAAAGCCAGTCAGAAAGATCGGCTTACCGTTGAGCAGCAATTGTTTATCATTGGTGCTGATGGTTCGTACGCCCGTTTCCAGCGCATAGCGGTCCAGTGTTGTTTTGGCATCCCCAAGCTTTACTTCCACCTGGTATAAATAGGGATCATCGGGCGACCAAAGCCGTACGTCCGGAATCGAAATGGTCGCTGTCGCTGTATTGCCAGTCAGGGTAATGGGCGTTTCGAAACGCTTGCCATTGCCGGAGATTATCACCGATCCTTTCGGGGCTTTTCCTTCGGTTTCCACCTTTACTTCCACTCGCCCAGTGGTGTTTGCAAAATCGGTTTTCAGGGTAATGTCTCTGATCGAAGCCACGCTGGGTACCGAATACAGCCACACATCGCGGTGCAGACCGGCAAACGGAAAGAAATCGTAGTTCGACTTGGGGAAGTTCGTAAAGGGGCCACCCGTTACGTTACCCGCAGGTACCCGGCTCGGTTTAAGGAGGTTTTCCACCTGAATCGAAATGCGGTTTGAAGCGCCCCAAGTAATAAATGAGCCGATTTCGAAGGCAAATGGCAGATTGCCTCCCTCGTGCTGGCCAACGAGCTTTCCGTTGATCCAGAGTTTGGCCGCATAGGTTGCCGAGCCAATGCGGATAAAAATACGCTGCCCTTTCCAGGTGCTGGGCACATAGGTTTGCTTCTCGTACCAGGCCAGTCCCAGGTAATCACGACTATCGGTAAACTGTTCGTTCCAGCTACCCGGAACAGCAATGGAACGAGACCCGTTCAGGCCATTTTGCCAGCCTTCCTTTTCGCCGACACCGAGCGAGTCTTTTTTGAATTGCCACATACCCGACAGGTTCAATGTATTCCGAACGTCGTTCTGCTGCGGAAACAAAGCTATTCGCATCGGGTCAGGCGGAGCAGCTGACTGAGCCAGACAGGAAGTCAGGCTCGTAATAAACAGAAATGTAAACAAGTATTTCGCTTTCATGATCGTAGGATGGGCTGGAACTGCTTAAAAAAACATAGCACTGCAAATATATTGAGTTGGATAAAATTTATTGTCTAAATTTTAGACAATAATAATTTTTATTTTTTACATTTGCCCGACAACAGTAAAAATCCCCAGTACTTTATGAAAGTAAACTCTCTAAGGATCAGTGCCATACTTTGCGGTTTATGGCTATTGATGCATGCGGCTTTTGCTCAAACACCTAAACTTAACGTTCTTGTCTTCAGCAAAACGGCCGCTTTCCGGCACCAGTCCATTGAAGCAGGCAAGAAAGCGTTGGCGAAGATGGCCGGTGAAAAGAGCTTTGGTGTGAACTTCACGGAGGATGCCAGCCAGTTCAACGAAGCCAATCTAAAAAAGTACAATACCGTCGTATTTCTGAACACCACAGGCGATATCCTCAATAATGAGCAGCAAAGTGCGTTTGAGCGATACATTCAGGCGGGGGGCGGCTACGTCGGAATTCACGCGGCCACCGATACCGAGTATGAATGGCCGTGGTATGGTAATCTGGCGGGGGCTTATTTTCTGGATCACCCCATGCCCAATAATGTGCAGAAAGGGAAATTCATCGTGGCCATGAAAAACCACTGGGCTACCAAAGGTATGCCGGATGAGTTTGATCGCACCGACGAGTTTTACAGCTTTAAGAATATTTCGCCCAAGATCAACGTCGTGCTTAAAATCGACGAAAAGACCTATCAGGGTGGCAAAAATGGTGACAATCACCCCATGAGCTGGTATCAGGAGTTCGACGGTGGACGCGCTTTTTACACCGCCATGGGCCATACCGACGAAACCTTTTCGGAACCGCTGTTTTTGAATCACCTCTGGTCGGGTATTCAGTACACTACGGGTGGCGACAATCCGAAGCCGCTAAACTTTGCCAAAGCCCGGCCGGAAGAAAACCGTTTCTCGAAAGTAGTGCTGGCCGAAAAACTGGACGAGCCGATGGAACTGAGCGTACTGGGCGACGGGCGAATCCTGTTTATTCAGCGCAAAGGCGAGGTTCGTTTGTACAATACCAAAACCAAAGAACTCAAGACGATCACCAAAATTCCGGTCAGCACCAAATACGTGAGTAAGGAAGGTAAGGAGTCGATGGGGGAAGATGGGCTGCTTGGCCTGAACAAAGACCCGAACTTTGCCCAGAACCACTGGATTTACCTCTACTATTCGGTTCCCGAGGAATCGAAAAACGTACTGGCCCGCTTCGAACTGAAAGGTGATGAACTGGACATGGCGTCGAAGAAAGTTATGCTCGACGTACCGACCCAACGTGAAGAGTGCTGCCATACGGGAGGTTCTATTGCCTGGGATAAAGCCGGAAACCTGTATCTGTCGACGGGCGACAACACCAATCCGCACGCGTCGAACGGCTACAGCCCCAGCGACGAACGCGAAGGTCGCGGTCCGTGGGATGCCCAGAAATCGTCGGCCAATACGAACGACCTGCGGGGTAAAATTATCCGTATCCATCCCGAAGCGAACGGCACCTACACCATTCCCGACGGTAACCTGTTCGCCAAAGGCACCGCCCAGACCCGCCCGGAAATTTACACGATGGGGCACCGCAACCCGTTCCGTATCTCGGTCGACAAGAAAACGGGCTACCTGTATTGGGGCGAAGTGGGGCCCGATGCTGCCAAACCTGATCCGAACCGTGGACCTGCCGGACATGATGAAGTGGGGCAGGCTCGTAAAGCCGGCAACTTCGGCTGGCCGCATTTTGTGGGCGACAACAAAGCCTATAACAAATACGATTTTGCCGCCAGTAAGTCGGGTGAAAAGTGGGACGCCAACGCTCCTACGAACAACTCGCCCAACAACACGGGTTTGAAGGTGCTGCCTCCCGCGCAAAAGGCGTTTATCTGGTATCCATACGACGCATCGCCGGAGTTTCCGCTGGTGGGTGCCGGTGGCCGGAATGCCATGGCCGGGCCGGTGTTTTACAGCGAAGACTTCAAAAATGCACCCCATGCATTCCCGAATTACTACAACGATAAACTGATTACCTACGACTGGATGCGCGGCTGGATTATGGCCGTCACGATGGACCGGGAAGGCAACTACGTATCGATGGAGCGGTTTATGCCAAGCTACAAATTCAGCAACCCGATGGATATGGAATTTGCCGATAACGGTGACCTCTATATGCTCGAATATGGTTCGGGCTGGTTTACGGCCAACGACGACGCCCGGCTGATTCGGATTGAGTATAACGGCGGCAACCGCAAACCGCAGATACAGGCGGTTGCTAACAAAATGGGCGGTTCGGCACCACTGGCGCTGAAACTGAGTTCGAAAGGCACTGAAGACGCCGACGGCGATGCCCTGACCTATTCCTGGAAGATTACGTCGAAAAATGGCTACAGCAAAGTGGTCAACACCCCCGACGCGAACCTGACGCTGGATAAAGTGGGCGTTTACAAAGCCACACTGACCGTGAATGATGGTAAAGGCGGTACCGCTTCGCAGTCGATGGACATTACGGTGGGCAACGAAGCGCCCGTTCTGAGTCTGGATATGCCGGGTGCCAACAAGTCGTTCTACGTAGCCAATAAGCCATTCGCTTACGATGTTAAGGTGAGCGACAAAGAAGATGGTACGTTGGGTAAAGGCATTGATCCTGAGCGCGTAGCCGTCAATATTGATTACCTGCCCGAAGGGTTCGATAAGGTTGCCATTGCCCAGGGGCACCGGTCGGCCGATGCGGGTGCCTTACTGGCAACTGGTAAAAAACTGCTTGAAGGCAGCGACTGTAAGGCCTGCCACAGCATCAACAAGAAGTCCATTGGACCAGCTTATGCTGACGTAGCGAAAAAATATAAAGGCGATAACTCGGCGCTGGAGCGGCTGACCAAGAAAGTAATTGCCGGTGGGGCAGGTGTGTGGGGCGAAACCCCGATGTCGGCACATCCGCAGCTATCGGCCACTGATGCTTCCGAAATGGTGAAGTACGTACTGAGCCTGTCGAGCGAGTCTGCTACCAACTCATTGCCTGCCAAGGGCAACTACACCGCCAAAATTCCGGCGGGCGATAAGGGCAAAGGTGTATACATTGTTCGGGCGTCTTACGAAGACAAAGGGGCTAAAGGGCTGCCTTCGCTCCGGTCGGAACAGACGTTTATGCTCCGCAATGCCATGCTGGACGCACATGGTTTCGACACTTACGACAACGTCAATAAAATGGCGTTCGGTGGTAATAATCTCGCTATTCCATCCAAATCGGGCGCGTATATGGGTATGAAACAGGTCGATCTGGCCGGTGTATCGGAGTTTCGCGTCATGGCCACAGCGCCCAAGCCTCAACTCAATGCTGTTGGGGGTAAGGTAGAAGCCCACCTGGATAGCCCAACGGGTAAGCTCATCGGCGAATCGGCCATGCTGGAGCCGTCCGATAAAATGGACTTCAAGCCAAATCAATTGAGTGTTCCGGTTAAGCTACCGGCTCCTGTCGACAACAAGCCGCACGATGTGTATCTGGTGTTCGTCAATCCTTCTAAAGCGGCCGGAAGTCTAATGGTGGTGATGGGTGTCGAAGCGGTTCTTACGCCGGGTGCTCAATGAGGTAAGTCTATGAAAGAGGATTCGTCTCAGGTTATTAGGTTGCTTCAGAAATGATCTGAGACGAATCCTCAATCCTTTACCCTTTCTTACCATGAAAAAGTTAACCTTTCTGGCCTGGATGCTTCCGGCCTTCGTACTGGCGCAGCCTTCGACCCTGCAAACGGGTTTTCAGTCACCGCCCAACGCTGCCAAACCCCGTGTCTGGTGGCACTGGATGAACGGCAACATTACCAAAGAAGGCATCACCAAAGACCTTGAATGGATGAAGCGTGTGGGTATCGGTGGTTTTCAGAACTTCGATGCAAGCCTGATGACACCCGCCGTAACGCCCAAAAAACTGGTGTTCATGACCCCCGAATGGAAAGACGCCTTCAAACACACGACCGATCTGGCCAAAAAACTCGGGCTCGAAATGGCCATTGCCGGTTCGCCAGGCTGGAGCGTAACAGGTGGCCCGTGGGTCCCGGCCAGCGACGCTATGAAAAAGTACGTCTGGTCGGAAACGCGGGTAACGGGTGGACAAGCCTTTTCGGGCAAGCTACCCCAGCCACCGAACGCTACGGGCAAATTTCAGAATGTAGCGCTGGTTCCCGATAGAATTCTCAGCCAGTCGTCGGAGGACGCGCCAACTTATTATGCCGATGCGGTCGTTGTTGCTTACCGCCTGCCTGCAGCCGAAAAGCCCCTGAGTGCCTTCAATCCGAAAATAACGTCGAGCGGAGGGCAGTTCAACCTGGCCGATCTGACGGATGGTGATCTGGCGAAAACGACCATGCTGCCGCCGATGGAAGTAGGACAGGATATGTGGATTCAGTACGAGTTCGACAGTCCGCAAACGTTCAAGGCGTTTACCATTGTGGGCGCTCCCGCAGCAGGTGAACTGGCCGAATTCCGGGGAATGCCCGACAACCGAACGCTGAAAGTAAGCGACGATGGGGTTAACTTCCGGGATGTGGTCATCATCCGGGGTAGTACGGTACCCCAAAGCACCATGGCTATTTTGCCAGCCACAGGTAAGTATTTCCGGTTTACGTTTAAGACCGAAAAGCCGGAAGGCAATCCGTTTGCCGCTATGATGGGTGGTCGTTCGGAACCCGGTAAGCCGCAGGGTGTACCCGTAGCCGAGCTGGTGCTGCACAACACCGACCGCGTAGATCTTTTTGAGCAAAAAGCTGGCTTTAGCGCCTGGAAAGAAAGTACGCACTCGCTGGTACAACCCAATGCCGATGCCATTCCGACCGACGATGTCGTTGATCTGACGTCAAAAATGAGTGCCGATGGTACGCTGAACTGGACGCCACCGGCTGGCAACTGGGTGGTGCTGCGGTTAGGTTATTCGATCACCGGCCGCAAAAATCACCCCGCTTCCCCCGAAGCGACGGGTCTGGAGGTTGATAAGCTCGATAAAGTAGCCGTCAGAAAATACATCGACACCTATCTGGACATGTACAAAGATGCTACCGGCGACCAGTTGGGAGCAAAAGGACTTGAGTACATGGTGCTGGATAGTTACGAAGCCGGGCACATGACCTGGACCAAAACCATGCCCGAGGAGTTTCAGAAGCGACGAGGTTACGACATGCGCCCCTGGATTCCGGTACTGACGGGTCGGATCATACGCAGTGCCGAAGCGAGTGAAAAATTCTTATGGGACTTCCGCAAAACCATCGGCGAACTGATTGTTGAAAGCCATTACGAAGTCATTGGCGATGCCCTGCACGCCCGTGGCATGAAGCGCTACACGGAGTCGCACGAAAACGGCCGTATCTATCTGGCCGACGGCATGGATGTAAAGCGCAAGGCCGATATTCCGATGTCGGCCATGTGGACGCCGGGTAGTCTGGCCGGGGGGAGCGACGAAGAGGTCCGTAGTGAGGCCGATATTCGGGAGGCTGCTTCGGTGGCCCACATCTACGGGCAAAATCTGGTAGCCGCCGAGTCGATGACCTCTGTTCAGAATGGCTTTAGCTGGCATCCCGAAAAACTCAAACGTACCGCCGACCTGGAAATGGCATCGGGCCTGAACCGGTTTGTTATTCATACATCCGTGCACCAACCCCTCGACGACAAAAAACCCGGTTTTTCGCTAGGGCCTTTCGGGCAGTATTTCACCCGTCAGGAAACATGGGCCGAGCAGGCAAAAGCGTGGACGGGTTATCTGGGGCGTAGCTGTTTTCTGCTCCAGCAGGGCAAACCCGTTGTGGATGTGCTCTACTATTACGGCGAAAACAACAACATCACACAGGCTTTCGCGCAAAAATTACCGACCATTCCAGGATATGCGTTCGACTTTGCCAATTCGACAGTGTTGAAGGAGGCCCTTCGGATGCAGGATGGTAAAATCACGGCCCCCAGCGGTCAGCAATATCGGCTGCTCGTTCTTGATTCGACAGCGCAGACCATGACCCTGCCCGTACTTAAAAAGCTGGGCGAACTGGTCAAAGCGGGTATGCATGTAGTGGGCGCAAAACCACAGCGTACGCCCAGCCTGACCGACAATGCCGCTGAGTTTACGGCGCTGGCAACACAAATCTGGAACAACCCGAATGTATCGACCGGACCGATTGCGGCTAAGCTGGTAAAAATTAATGTGGCTAAAGATGCAGATATTTCGGGTGCAAAGGCACCGATTCTGTATGTGCATCGCCAAACAGCCGATACAGATCTGTACTGGCTCGACAATCGGAGCGAAACAACTAACGAAGCCACGGTTAGCTTCCGTGTGACGGGCAAGGTGCCGGAATTATGGCACCCCGAAACGGGCAAAGTCGAGAAAGTATCCTATCAGATCAAAGACGGCCGGACCATCGTACCGCTAAAGTTCGAGTCGTGGGATGCTTACTTCATCGTTTTCCACGACAAGGCAACGGTGGCTTCCTACACTAAACCAGCGGTGACCGAAGCGCAGGTAGCCCGCATCGAGAGTCCCTGGACCGTTCGCTTCCAGGAAGGTCGGGGCGCACCTGCCCAGGCGACTATGAATACGTTGGCTTCATTATCTGAGAATGCTGATTCAGGCATCAAGTATTTCTCGGGAACAGCCGCCTACGAAAATACCTTTGAATTACCCGCTTTCACGAAAGGCAAGTCATACATCCTTGAACTAGGTGAGGTGAAAAATATTGCCGAGGTGATGGTGAACGGCAAAAACGTAGGTACGGTCTGGAAAAAACCGTTCCGCATCGACATCACCGACGCGCTGAAAGCAGGACGCAATACGGTACAGGTAAACGTCACGAACCTGTGGGTAAATCGCTTGATTGGCGATGCGCAGCCGGGTGTCAAAAGCAAAGTTACGTTCACGACCATGCCTTTCTACCGACCCGATTCGCCGTTACTGCCATCCGGTTTGCTGGGCCCCGTTCGCGTGCTGACGGCAACAAGTGCATCCGCTACGGCGGCCGTGAAATGATAAAGAAGTGCTCAACCCTAAAATTTTTATTTACGTTAAAACCAATCCAAGTATGAAAAAAGTAAGCACAATCCTGTTCCTTTTCTTTCTGTTCGTCTCCGTTAAAGGCTTTTCGCAGGCAGCAACTCCACCAACCGACTTTTTTGCCGGAAAGTGGGAAATTACCGTAATGGGAACCCCCGATGGTGATGCCAAAATGGTAACCGAGCTCGTTAGAAAAGACGGTAAACTAACCGGTGAATTGAAAGATCCAACCGGCAAACGTCCCGAAGCGATCCCCATTTCCAAAATTGAAGAAGAAGCCAATAAGCTGACTATCTACTTTGTAGCCCAGGGAATGGATATAAATGTAAACCTTGATAAAGTCGATGACGATCATCTGAAAGGCTCACTCATGGGCATGTTTGATTCGACTGCCTTGCGCGTAAAGCCGTAATATCAAGCTAAAGGAATACAGACAGCAGATGCCACGGGCGGGGTAAATCACCATTCTCGTGGCATCTTCTTTTTCGTCCATTCACAAATCAACTACTGAAAACGATGCAGATAACGGGCAAAACGTTTGTTTTAACAGGAGCTGGAAGCGGCATCGGTCGCGAACTGGCCCTGCAATTACTAAGGAGAGGAGCCAATGTAGCAGGTATCGACATCCATGCCAGTGCATTACAGGAAACACAGTCCATTGCCGGTGTAGGAGACGATCGATTCAAAGGTTTTACGCTGGATATTACCGACATAGGAAAAGTAGACGCTTTGCCCAGGGACGTAATCGGTCATTTTGGTGCGGTCGATGGTCTGATCAATAATGCGGGGATCATTCAGCCGTTTAAACACGTCAAAGACCTTGCGAATACCGATATTGAGCGGGTCATGAATGTGAATTTTTACGGTACAGTTTACCTGACCAGAGCTTTCCTACCCCTGTTTCTACAACGCCCTGAAGCGCATATTGTGAATGTATCGAGCATGGGGGGCTTTCTACCCGTACCGGGCCAAACGATCTATGGGGCCGCCAAAGCGGCTGTCAAGTTATTTACTGAAGGATTATATGCCGAACTGGTTGATACGAACGTCCGGGTAACGGTTGTCTTTCCGGGTGCTATTGCCACCAACATTACCGAAAACTCGGGATTGGGTAAACCGAAACCTAGCAGTAATCAAAAAAGCAATTCGAGCATAAAGCCGTTGCCTGCACCCAAAGCGGCTGAGATAATTTTGGGCGCAATTGAAAAGAACAAGTTCCGCGTAACTGTTGGAAGTGATGCCCGATTTCTGGATCTACTCTATCGCTTCAATCCCCAATACGCCACCGATTTCATCCAGAAGAAAATGAAGTCGATTCTGAACGGCTGATAGAACGCAAGTACATGAATAATGAATAATGAATAAGGGTAGTCCTTACGCGCATTATCCATTATTCATTTACTTCCCTGGTTTCCAGCGCCACAGATACCGACTTGCCGTGGTGCGGTACGGACGCCAGGAATCCGCTATTTCGTGTAGTACTTTGTAAAGTGCCCGGCCAGTAAGTCCCTGTGTTTGTTCAGGATAGGCCAGAAGCATCCGCTGTCGAATCACCAGATCGTCGATGGGAAACACATCGGGCCGGTCCAGAACGAACATCAGCAGCATTTCCACCGTCCACCGACCAACCCCTTTGATCGGTATTAAGTACTGGACAATGGCCTCATCGGTCATGGTGTCGAGATGCGTTCGGGCCAGGGAATTCGTCAGCGAAAATTCAGCTACACTTTGCAGATAGTTGATTTTCTGGGATGATAGTCCGGCACTGCGCAACTCCTCCGTTGTTTTCAAAAGGAGTGCATCCGCCTGTGGGTACTTGTCGGGGAAAAGGGCACAGAACCGGGCAAAAATAGCATCAGCCGCTTTTACCGAAATCTGTTGCGACACAATGCTTTCCAGCAAAGCCAGATAGACATCGTCGGCATACTCATTGAAAATTTTCGGATTGGGTGTCTCGGCAATCAGCCGGGCCATCGTCGGGTCCTGAGCAAGGTGGGTTAGGATAGCGGGTTCGATCGGTTGCATAGCCAGAATGCCCAGATGGAGTGGGCCAAATCAAGGAGAATATCTATACACAAAGGTACAGCATGGAGGCTGATTGAAGCGCGAAATTCCGACGGTCTGGGTGCATTTCTCAACAGTTCAGTAGGGTTTTTCTTTCGTAGTAAAGTCTGTTGAAAGATATTTACGGATGATGGAAAAACTGAACGATCGCTGGTTGCGTCTGGTCGGCGTGCCGCTCATCTCAATCGTCTCGAACTTTATCTTTTTTCAGCCCGACAATGATGCCCGGCACATTAGCCGAGGGTTTGCCTTGGGAGTAAGTCTGGTGGAGTGTGTATTGGTGTGGGAGGTTGCCCGGCTGGGTATTTTACAGGCTCGTAAACGGTATCCGCGCTTAAACCAGACCAGCCAGCGCATAGCCATTCAGGTGCTTTGGTTTGTCGTGACGATGGTCATTCAGCGGATCGCCATCGTCTATTTCTATGATCGAACCCAGTTCTGGGGATATCCCATGTCGGAGCGAGCCTATTGGGTCAATACCCTGATTCCGTTGTTGTTTGTAATACCATTGGCAACCATTTACGAAGCCCGTTACCTGTATCGACAATGGTGGGTAACGTATTACGAAGCCGAGCAGCTCAAGAAAGAAGCGCTCCAGAGCCAGCTCGATTCACTGAAAGCCCAGATCAATCCGCATTTTCTGTTCAATAGCCTCAGTGCGCTTTCGTCACTGGTAGTCGAAAACCCGAAGCAGGCCGAGCGGTTCATCGAAGAGCTGGCATCGGTGTATCGGTATGTACTGCAAACGAACGAACAACTGCTTACCCCACTGGTTACCGAACTCCAGTTTATTCGAGCTTATTTCCACCTGTTGCAAATGCGTTTTGGTCGTAGTGTAGAACTGGATATTACCGTCGAAGCGCGTTTTTACACCTTGCTTATTCCGCCGTTAACCTTGCAGCTGCTGGTTGAAAATGCCGTGAAGCATAACGCAGCTTTGCCTGGCAAACCGCTGCTGATTCAGATTTACACCGACGAAAATGCACATCTTATTGTCAAAAATACCGTTCGCCGAAAACAGAACATAGTCCCCTCCAACCGGACAGGGCTCTCCAATATCATTACCAAATATCGACTGCTGGGGCAACCCGATGTGGTGATTAACCAATCGGACGATTGTTTTCAGGTTACTGTTCCACTTATTCAGGAAGCGCGCTATGACTATTCTCATCATTGAAGACGAAGAACCGACCGCCCGGAAACTGCAACGGCTCTTACTCGATATAGACCCTTCCTTGTGCGTATTGGGCATGACCGGGAGCGTCGATGAGTCGGTAGACTGGCTACGTACTAACCCACATCCCGACCTGATTTTTATGGATATTGAACTGGCCGACGGTCAGAGTTTCGAGATATTTAATCAGGTAGCTATAAGCAGTCCGGTGATTTTTACGACAGCCTACGACGAATACGCCATCAAAGCCTTCAAGGTCAACAGCATCGACTACCTGCTTAAACCCATTAAAGAAGAGGATGTACGGCAGGCGCTTGCCAAGCTTCACGGATTGCGCCAGGTACTTAGCCAGACCGGGACCGTTACCAATGCGGCATTGGAGTCATCGTTGGCGAATCTTCTTAAGCAATTTCGGCAGGTATCCGAAACGTCTATGGTATCGACCTATGTGGCCCTTCGGCCCCTGCCAACGGCTTTCCGGGACCGTTTCCTGATCAAACAGGGGCAGCGATTATTTTCGGTCAGTGTCAATGAGATCGCTTATTTCTTCAGCCGGAACAAACTGTCGTTTCTGAAAACCCGCGACAATCACGAATGGCTCGTTGATTACACCATCGATGAACTGGCGCAGATGCTTGATCCGCAGCGTTTTTTTCGACTCAATCGACAGGTGATTGCCGAACTGGAAGCCGTCGATAAGGTGCATTTGTATTTCAATGGAAAACTCAAGGTGAGCCTGCAACCTAATTTTGACGATGAGGTCGTAGTCAGTCGGGATAAAGCTGGGGAGTTGAAGCGGTGGTTGGGTGAATGAAACCGACGATTCGGGCGGTAAAATGCGCTGTTCGGTTGCGGGTTTCTTTTGAGAACGACCGGTTCGCGCCAGTTTTGTTCCACCATTAAACACAACGACTAATGAACCGAATCCTGCACCTCAGCCTACTCATTTTCCTGCTTCGCCTACCCGTTCTGGCGCAATTGCTTACGCCCGAACAACTCCAGACGGACTTCATACGTTTTCGAACGGCCTTAGCCGAAGCCCACCCCGAAATGTATCGTTATACGCCAAAGTCGCGTTTCGATTCCCTGTTTGCCGCTACGGCTTCGCAGTTGCATAGCCCCATGACGCAGCAGGCGTTTTACGTGACTATGGTTCCTTTACTGGTTGCGCTGCGGGATGGACATATCAAATGGATCGTGTCGGGCCGGGATGAACATTATCCGTTTTCTACCGACAAGTTGTTTCCTCTTAAATTGTATTTCCTTGGCGAAAAAGCCTGGATTGTTGGTAATTATGGGACCGGTTCGGTGCCAAACGGAGCGGAAGTGATGTCGATTAATGGAAAGTCAATGGCGCGTATCGTTCAAACCCTGTTGCCCAATATGACCTATGCTGACGGAGATCGCATCGGGGGTAAGCTGGAAGACCTGAACAACTTCTTCTCTGGCTATTACGCCACGTTTATCGGAGCGCCCGACACCTTCGACGTTGCTTACCGACTCGGCTCTGAAACGCAAACCGTAACCCTGGCCCCCGTTACGGAACAAACGATTAAAACGTATGTCGAGCAACACAAAGGCAAACCACAATTGCCATATCGCCTAACGTTCCCCGATAAGCAGACCGCCGTAATGACTATCGAACGGTTTTGGGGAGCTAAAAAAGAACAGGATTACAAGGCGTTTCTGGCGGAGTCGTTTCGGGAAATTAAGCGGCAGGGTATCCAGCATCTGGTGCTTGACCTGCGCAATAATGAAGGCGGAGAGGAATCGTGGGGTGTTGAACTGTACAGTTATCTGGCCCAGCATCCCTTCCGGTACTACGATCATATTAGCGTGCGGCAGAAAAAAGGCTTTTCATTTCCAGCCTGGTCCTCGAAACTTTACCGAATGGCCAAGTTTATGGTCGTCAAAAAACGGGGTGATGCGTATGTGTTTACCCATCACAAGGGATTACATACGACCAAACCCAAAGCGGGTGCCTATGCCGGTAAATTGTATGTCCTACTCAACGGCACTAGTTTTTCGGTAACGACGGAACTATCGGCCAGAATCCATGCCGACAAGCGGGCGGTATTTATCGGACAGGAAAGCGGGGGAGGGTATAAGCTGAACAGCAGCGGGATATTTGCCATTACGCAATTGCCAAACTCAAAAATTGACCTGGGTATCGGCATGTTTGGGTTCAACATGGCTAATGTGTCAGCGTATCCCTACACCGATCGGGGTATCATTCCCGACCATCTGGTAGAGCCTACGGTGGAGGATATACTAACACAGCGGGACCGAATTATGGACTATGCCTTAAAATACATCCAGAACCAGAAACCTGCGCTGACGAAAGTGGAATGAACTAAATAGGGATAATAAACGAATAGATTAGCGTGGTGTCGGTTTCTAAAACCGACACCGTGAGGTTTCTCAAAACCGAACGATACACTAGGTTTTGAGAAACCTCACGGTGTCAGATGCTCACATCTGACACCACAGGAATCACAGAAAGAGCCAGAAAGCAGCGCTGACAAAAGTGGAATCACGTAGGCGGTTAGTTAATCTCGCCGATAGCGTGTCTGTAATTGTCGGGCTATATCATCGACTAGTTCATCCCGCATGCTGCTGTACAGTTGCCAGCGTGAGGGTGGAAAAGGGTCGGCACTTTTTAGCGACTGGCCATTCAGGGCCCGATTGTCACCTGAAAATTCTTGCCATTCGGTTTGCCAGCTACGACTTTCGCTAATGGGGTCTTCCCAAATCACCTTCCCGGTTTGCGCGTCGATGGCCCGCATCCCTAAGCTAAGTCTACTGGTTATTGTGCGTAGGTGAGTGGTTAACGTACCGCTCACTTTCTGCATGATGTCAACTTTGGTCGAGTCGTTGATTTTCTTTTCGCCCACTTTATACAACTGGTTGCTATACACCGTAGTCGACGATGCTGTAACGTCTTCGCGGTAAGGCCTATAATCGGTAACCTGCATTTGCACGGCCTGATGGATCGGGAAACCATCGCCCAGTATCAGCTCGACAGCCAACTCATTGATCGGATAAAGGCGCACAAATTTTGACGGCTCTGTGTTCTGGCTAACTTTCCTGAAAACCAGCTCCTTCAACTCCTGATTATCGCTTCGGCTTAATTCACGCGATGGGCTCAGAGGGTCAATAACGACCCGAAGGATGGCAAAGTCGAGCGCTTCGGCGGCTTTGGCCCGAGCCTGTCGGTAATCAGGTACCCATTCGATGGCTTTCAAATAATTCAGGTAAGCATCCTTTGCGGCTAAGCGGTTCTCTTCCCGATAGGCAAACGCCTGTTCTGCTACGTCATACCGATCGGCGGCTGCCAGTTGGCGCGTATAGCTCTGTTGGGTCTGGTAAGAAACCGGGTACGAAGCCAGCCAGTCTGCACAGCCCGCGCAGGAGGAGTTATACGCCCGACGGGCATTGTCGGTCAGAGATTGTAGCTGTTCATATTCTTTATATACCTGTTCCCAGCGAAAGGCATCAGGATTCGTCAGTCCGGAAAGTTTTCGTATGGTAGACTGGTGCTGCTCGTAAGCTTTTAGAAAGCCTTGTTTGATGACATCAGCGGCCAGTCGATGGCCGCGTTTACTCAGGCCAGGTCGTTGCAGAAGCCGGTGCGATGCTCGTTGAACCGCCAGATCATAATGGCCATGCCGAAACGCCGTTTTGCCACTGCTACAGGCAGCAACGAAGGCCGCGATCAGGAGAAACAGAAAAGGGCGTAGCATAACGGTAAAGTACGAATTTTTAAACAGTTGACAACGCAGTGAGTAGTTGGTTTATCTTTGACACCAAAATAAAGCTGACCGTTTGGAGAGCTGTCTGAAAAATCTATGTCGAAACGTCGACGCAACCGTTCGGCTGAAAAATTGCTGGGCACATCGCCGGGAACGCTTACCTATGTAGGCGTTGAAATTGAACACGCGACAAAAATCAAGCGTATTGAATACAATGCCACTGACTATCAGATTGATGAGAACAGCAAGCTGAGCGCCTGCCGACTACCGGGTTTGGCAACACCCTATATCAACTGGATTGATGTCGATGGTATTCACGAACCAAAGGTGGTGGCCGCTCTGGGGCAACAGTATCATTTACATCCGTTATTGCTCGAAGATGTATTGAATACGGATCAGAAGCCCAAAATCGACACCTACGATGCCCAGACGACCAACGGTGATGGGGACAAACAGAATAGCGATGGGGTTAAACTGAAAAGCCCAATTAGCCCAGTCGTGTTTATAACCCTGAAAATGCTGCATCATAGTCGGCAAAAGCAGGAGATCGATGTCGAGCATGTGAGCCTGGTGTTGGGCAAGAATTACCTGATTTCGTTTCAGGAAGAGCGAACGAAAGATATTTTTGACCCCGTCATTGAGCGCATTAAGGCTTCCTCGGGCAAAACCCGACGCAACGGAGCCGATTACCTGCTGTATGCGCTCATGGACGTTATCGTAGACCATTATTTCCTGATTACCGAACGAATTGGGGAAAAGATGGACGAACTGGAGGAACAGCTTGTACAGGAGCGTGTTTCGCAGCAAACATTGGGTTTCCTCTACACCCTCAAGCGAGAACTTTCGATAATCCGGCGGACCATTTATCCTGTGCGCGATATTGCCAACACCTTGTTGCGGGAAGAATCCGACCTGATTCAGCATAATACATTGCCTTACCTGCGCGACCTGGCCGACCATATGACTCAGGTTATTGAAACGCTGGATTCCTATCGCGAATTGATTTCGGGCATGATGGACGTCTATTATTCCATTGTGAGCAACCGCATGAACACTGTCATGAAAACGCTGACCGTTATTTCATCCGTTTTCATGCCGTTAACGTTCATCGTAGGCGTGTATGGTATGAATTTCGACAATATGCCTGAACTACATTCACGAAATGGGTATTTTGTGGTGTGGGGTGTTATGATAACCGTTACGATTGGTATGGTCGTCTATTTCCGACGACGTGGCTGGATGTAGTCAAATAGGTCATTAGATGGTCGTATATAGTCAGAAGCATTATGCGGATTAATCTATCTCTGACGATGACCGAATTAGTAAAAAAGTATGAAAACGAAGTTATTTCAATTGACCAATAAACAGTGGCTAACCGATTCGAGGCAGGTGACGGGCAGCGCTGTAGATGCCGTTTTTTTTGCCATTCAGGGTGAACATCACGATGGGCACGATTACATCGGTGAATTATACCAGAAAGGTGTTCGTCAGTTCGTGGTCGAGCGGTCGGCTTTAACACCCGAGCGCCGGGCCGAATGGCTCGCTTATGCCGAAGCAACGTTTGTGGAGGTCGACAGTAGCCTGCAAACGCTGCAAACGCTGGCTGCCGAGCATCGGCGGCAATTTCACATTCCGGTTATTGGAATAACAGGCAGCAACGGCAAAACCATTGTGAAAGAATGGCTGGCACAGTTACTCGAAGGTGGCTCATCGAGTCAGGGATTTGTCATTGCCAAAAGCCCGAAGAGTTATAACTCCCAGCTAGGTGTACCCCTGTCGGTGCATGAACTGGCCGAAAACCACACCCTGGGGGTTTTTGAGGCCGGTATCTCTAAAGCACACGAAATGAAAGCGTTGGAAACTATTATTCATCCAACGATCGGCATCTTTACCAATATCGGTACCGCACACGATGAAGGATTCCGAACCCGGAAACAAAAGATTGCCGAGAAACTTCGACTGTTTATCCATGCCGAAACCCTGATCTATTCGGCGGATTATTCCGAAATTGATGAAGAGGTAAACATGTTGTTGAAAGCCGTAAACCCCGATATGCGACTGATTACCTGGTCATTGACAGGTCGGAAAGCTGTCTATCAGGCAACCGTCCAGGCCGATCAGCTGCATCTGACAAAAGCTGACCAGACGCTTACGCTAAGGCTGCCGTTTACCGATCCGGCTTCGGTCGAAAACCTGATTCATTGCCTGGTCACGATGCTCCAGTTACGGACCTGGTCAGTTGATGAGCTACAGCTTCGCCTGAATCGACTTCGGCCCGTTTCGATGCGGCTGGAGCAAAAAGAGGGTATCAACAATAGCATTCTGATCGATGATTCATACAACAACGACGTGGCCGGATTGCAACTGGCGTTACAGTATCTGAATCAACAAAGTACCCGTACCCGTCGTGTCGTCATTCTGTCGGATGTGTTGCAGTCGGGCCAACCCGAAAATGAACTCTATGCGTTGGTGGGTAACTTGATGCAAACGCACGGGGTATCCCAGTTTGTCGGGATCGGTCCGGTCGTTAGCCGAAATGCACCATTTTTTGCCGACAATAGTCGATTTTATCCAGACACGAATGCCTTTCTCTCCCAGTTTCCATTTTATGATCTGCGCGACAGCACGGTATTGGTAAAAGGGGCTAGACCCTTCTCTTTCGAACGAATTGTGGCCCGTCTGGAGCGAAAGGTACATGGCACAGTGCTCGAAATCAACCTGGATGCCCTGACGCATAACCTGAATTTTTACCGGGGAAAAGTTGGCGCCGACACCAAAATCATGGTCATGGTGAAAGCGTTTGCCTACGGAAGTGGCAGTGCCGAAGTGGCTCAGTTGCTCCAGTTTCACCGGGTCGATTACCTGGGAGTAGCCTACGCGGATGAAGGGGTATCGCTCCGGCAACAGGGTGTTCATTTGCCGATTATGGTCATGAATCCGGCTCCCGAAACCTTTTCAACTCTGCTCGAATACCAGCTTGAGCCCGAGATCTACAGCATGCGTCTGTTGCGGGAATGGGGTCAATGGCTTGCAGAAGGCAGAGGACAGGGGGAAAAAGAACCTGGACACTCCCCTCTGCCCTCTGCCCTCTGCCCCATACACTTAAAAATCGACACCGGAATGCATCGGCTGGGATTTCTGGAAGGGGAGATAGCTACCGTCGGCCAGTATATTAAGCAACATCCAGCTATGCAGGTGGCAACCGTGTTCAGTCATTTGGTAGGATCGGATGATGCCCAGTTCAATTCGTTCTCGAAGCGGCAATACGAAACCTTTTTACGCTGTACCGAAGCATTGGAGGCCGAATTAGGTTACCGACCTGCCCGCCATCTGTTGAATTCGGCAGGCATCGTTCGTTTCCCCGACTATCGACTGGATATGGTCCGGTTGGGGATTGGCCTGTATGGGGTGGAAGCGAGTGGTACCGATCAGTCAGCCTTGCAGACGGTAGGAACCCTGCGGTCGGTGATCAGCCAGATCAAAACGGTACGGGCGGGCGAATCAATCGGCTATAGTCGTCGTGGCGTACTGGATCATGATGCCCATATTGCGACCATTGCGATTGGGTATGCCGACGGATTTGACCGGCGGCTGGGTAACGGTCGGGGAGAAGTATGGGTCAATGGAACCCGCTGCCCAACCGTCGGTAACGTGTGTATGGATATGACCATGATCGATGTGACGAAGGCGCAGGCAAACGAAGGTGATGAAGTCACAATCTTTGGTACTGAACTTCCCATAACTGACCTCGCTCAGCAGATGGAAACAATTCCTTATGAAATACTGACGGGGATCAGCGAACGGGTTAAGCGGGTATTTTTCAAGGAAGGAAACTGATAATGAGGCTGTTTGTGTCTTTTAGAATAAACTGAAAATGATCGTTTTTTTGTCATTCCGACGATAGGAGGAATCTCAAACTTCCTCACTAATCAAGCCTGAGATTCCTCCTATCGTCGGAATGACAAAAAAACGATCCAGTTTACCGTAAGTTAGAAAGCTTAAACGGCTTCACTGGTACGATTCGTACACTCGATGTCCATGAAAGCCCTTCGAACGGGCTTTTTCGGTTTATGTGAGATAGGGAATTCATACCATCACGATTTCAGCATACAGATCGGCTAAAATCTGCTCGTTTGGCCGAGACGGCCATCTCTGCTTAGTGCTGACGGTGAGTGTCTTGCAGGAAAGAGCCGGGTTAATCCTCTGTTTGCCCTCACTTAATTCTCAGTAGAATAATCAGATTGAATCCTCTTAGTAGAACAGTTACCTATCATGCCTACTAATGCCAGGTGGTTCATTTACGCTATTGGCATTTCGTAAGTATGATCGTTATGATTATTCGTTTCAACGTCGCTTACACCTTAACTACCATTCGTTTTGATACCACAACCCTGGTATAATAAAGTCTCGAACCCCGCACAGATTGGTGGTATCGAGACCTCAGTGCTTGATAATGGCTCGGGTCTGGGTACCCGAATTGCCTGGATCAATACCGGAACCGGCCTCCGGTATAAACTGGTTCTCGACCGGGCTATGGATATTGCCGATGCGTTTTATAATCAGCATAGTCTGGCCTGGCTAAGTCACTCCGGCATAACAACACCCCAGCCATTTACCGAACGAGGGTTGGATTGGTTGCGAACCTTCAACGGTGGCTTGCTAACTACCTGCGGCCTCTCTCATGTGGGTGGACCCGAACAGGATGCTTATGGTGAACGGGGATTACATGGGCAGATCAGCAATATTCCGGCTACTATTGAATCGATCAGTCAGCCCGATCCGGTTATGGGTAAACTGGATATGAGCATTACCGGACGGATGATGGAAACTAGGGTGTTTGGCCCCAGTCTGGAGCTGACAAGAACCATATCGGGAACACTAGGCCAGCCCGTTATCCGTATTCATGATGAAGTTGTAAACCGGGCGAATACACCAGCTCCCCATATGCTGCTCTACCATGTCAACTTTGGCTGGCCACTAGTCGACGAAGGAACAAAGCTGATCTGGAAGGGGCAATGGCAGGCCCGTGAGGGTGGTATGAATGGCGAAATCTTCCAGGATGGATACGATTTTCGAACCTGCCCGGCACCGCTCGATAACCATAGCGGTACGGGCGAAGCCGTTGCGTTTATTGATGCTACGCCCGATCCGGCAGGACAGTGCTCAGCCGGGCTGTACAACCCTAAGTTGGGTATAGCCGTAGCGATGCGGTTTCAGAAAGCCGAGTTGCCCTGGCTGATCAACTGGCAGCACTGGGGAAAAGGCGAATATGTAACGGGTATGGAACCCAGTACCCACCCGCCAATTGGTCAGGCAAAAGCGCGGGAGCAACAAACGCTGATTTTTTTAGAACCTGGCGAAAAACGGTCATACACACTAGAACTGGAAGTGCTGGTCCAACCCGATCAGATTAAGGAATTTTTAAACCGATTCGAATAAACTAATGAAAACATCATTAGGATAGGATTATCAACCCTATGAACCCCAATTCTGACTACATTCTTCAGGTACGAGGTTTGACAAAATCGTTTTCTGGCGTAAAAGCGCTCGATCAGGTTCAGTTAGACGTGCGTAAAGGAGAAGTACATGCCCTGATGGGTGAGAATGGGGCCGGGAAGTCGACCTTAATGAAAATCCTGATTGGCCTGCTACCCGCCGATTCAGGAGACATTATTTTCGAAGGCAATGCGCTGACGGCTGGCCATGTTCGGGACGTCATGAAAAAAGGCATCTCGATGATTCACCAGGAAATGCTGATTGTCCCGGAACTTACCGTTGCCCAGAATATTTTCCTGGGACGGGAAATGAACGGCCGCTTATTTAGCTGGCTGAATGATCGAAATCTCAGCGAACGGGCAAGGGATCTGCTTCAGGAGATGGATATGAATATCGACCCTACTGTTAAAATGAAACACCTGAGCGTAGCGCAAACCCAGATGGTCGAAATTGCGAAGGCTATTTCCAATAAGGCGAAGGTGATCATTATGGACGAGCCAACTTCGGCCCTGTCGGATAAGGAAGTCGCCACACTTTTCAGGCTGATAAAAGACCTCACGGCCAAAGGCGTAGCCATTATTTACATTTCGCACAAGATGGAGGAAATAGCCGCCCTGGCCAATACCATTTCGGTACTGCGTGACGGAAAATACATTGGTACCCGACCTGCTGCTGAACTGGATATGGACACCCTGATTACAATGATGGTTGGCCGGAAAATAGAAAGCTTATTTCCGGCTTCGGTGTCCCATCGGGGTAAAGAGGTTCTGTCGGTGAGTCAGTTATGTCGGCATGGGGAGTTTGTCAATATCAGTTTTGCGGTGCATGAAGGCGAGGTATTGGGTATCGGTGGATTGATGGGTGCTGGCCGAACCGAAGTTGCCCGGACTATTTTTGGCCTGGATCAACCCGACAGTGGCCAAATTTATATCGAGGGCAAGCCTGTCACTATCAAATCACCACGCCAGGCCATTCGACATGGAATTGGTTACGTGAGCGAAGACCGGAAAGGGTTCGGGTTTATTCCCCGACTATCGGTGCGCGAGAATATTACACTAGCCAACTTATCAGCTCACGCAAAAGGGGGAATAATCCGGGCCGATAGCGAATCTGTGGCCGCAGTTGATATGATTCGTGATCTGCAAATAAAAGCGTCCGGCCCTGAGCAATTCGTGACGTTTCTGAGCGGAGGAAATCAACAAAAAGTAGTCATCGGCAAACTATTGCTTTCATCGCCATCAATCATTATTCTTGATGAACCAACCCGAGGTATCGATATTGGGGCCAAGGCCGAAATATATAAACTCATTCGTCAGTTGAAAGAAGCGGGTAAAGCCATTATCCTGATCTCGTCCGAGTTACCCGAACTCCTTGGACTAAGTGACCGAATACTGGTGATGGCGAAGGGAAAGAAGACGGCCGAGTTGTCGGCCCAGGAGGCTTCTCAGGAAACGATAATGCAGTATGCGATGCAGGTTTGATTGCCCACCTTTTATACGTTTACATGGAAAATAACCTCAACAGCTATTTCGATAAGGATAGCGGGTCATACAAATTACTGGTACGTCTTCAGGAAGTTCGCAAGTACGGCCTACTGATCGCATTTGTGGCTATTTGTCTGGCACTTTCCCTGGTTACCCCACGGTTTCTGACTATTCAGAACCTGATGATCATTGTGACGCAGGTTTCCATCAACGCGCTGCTGGCATTTGGGGTTACATTCGTCATCATTACGGGCGGTATCGATTTGTCGATTGGGTCGATTGTGGCTGTTACTGGCGTGGTAGCTGCCCTATTTGCCCATCCTGACAGCTATCCGGTAATCGTGCCGATAGGGGTTGGGCTATTGGCAGGTCTGCTCTTCGGCGCTTTCAATGGGTTTGTTGTGACCCGCAGTAAGGTGCCGCCGTTTATCGTAACGCTAGGAACTATGACCATTGGGCGTGGACTAGCCCTGATCTTAAGCAAGGGCCGTCCGGTTTCTAATCTGTCCGATACGTTCAATTATATTGGTGGAGGTAAAATTCTGGGCGTACCTACGTTGATTATCATTCTGATTATAGCCTTTATTGCCTGTACTGTCGTACTTAGAAAAACTGTGTTAGGCCGTTACATGTATGCCGTAGGAGGCAACGAACAGGCAGCCCGTGCCTCTGGTATTGAGTTGAGCACCATAAAAATGGCTGTTTATATGCTTAGTGGTGGCCTGGCGGCTCTGGCTGGTATTTTGCTGACCTCGCGCATCACCACGGGGCAGCCGAATGCGGGCGCAGGTTTTGAACTCGATGCTATTGCGGCAGCCATCATCGGTGGTACCAGTACCTCGGGCGGAACGGGCACCATGACGGGAACTCTATTGGGTGCACTCCTGATCGGGGTAATCAGCAACGGCCTTGATTTGCTCAACGTAACATCCTATTACCAGCAGGTGGTGATGGGCATCATTATCATCGGCGCTGTTGTGCTGGACAGTATCAATCAACCGAGTCGTTAATTCTGAACCTTACGAATACGTAGCCTAACTTACGATGAAACAGATTTCGTCAATAGCAATTGCACTCAGCCTGGTTAGCCTTTTATGGGCCTGTAATCAATCGTCTACGAGCGAAAAAGGTCAGGGGAGTGAAGGAAAAAAGCTAGTCATTGGTGCCACGATGCTCAGTATGCAGAATGAGTTTATCGTCAATGTCCACGATGAAATGGCGAAGAAGGCCGAAGCTGATGGGGTTGATTTAATTACAGTCGATGCCGAACGGTCGGCCCTGAAGCAAGTGGAACAGGTCGAAAGCTTCATCGCTCAGCATGTCGACGCGATCATTATGAATCCCTGCGAAGTAGAGGCCAGTTCACCCGCCGTCGCTAAAGCATTAGCCGCTAATATCCCGATTATCAACGTCAATTCGGAGACCAGTACCAAGCCATCGGCCTTTGTCGGGTCCGACGATGTGGAGTCGGCCCGGATTGCGATGAAATTTATTGCCGACAAGCTGGGCGGCAAAGGAACAATCGTTATGATGCATGGCTACATGGGTCAGGCGGCACAAATCAAACGGGAACAGGGGGCTCGTGAAATCCTGAAGCAATACCCCAACATCAAATTGATTGCCCACCAGACTGCGGAGTGGGACCGAGCTAAGGCGATGTCGCTAATGGAAAACTGGATTCAGTCGTATGGCTCTCAGATCAATGCCGTTTTCGCCCAGAATGATGAAATGGGGCTAGGCGCCGTAAAAGCCCTGACCGATGCGGGTCTGAAAGATAAAGTTGTGGTGGTTAGTATCGACGCTATACCCGACGCGCTTCAGGCTGTCCAAAAAGGTACGTTGGATGCTACTGTTTTTCAGAATGCGCAGCAACAGGGTGCAAAAGCTGTTGAAACTGCCGAGAAAATCGCTAAAGGACAACCATTCGAAAAAGAGACACTTATTCCATTTCAATTAGTGACGAAAGCTAATTTGTCCCAGTTCCTGAAGTAACAAATCTGTCGGTCCGCCGATGCGGTTCTATCCCTATTTAAAATGACAGCCGTGAAAACAAACCGTAGAGCATTCCTGCACACACTTACTGGATTAGCCAGCCTGAGTGCTTTGTCAGCAGTCGCCGATACAAAGGCCCCTCAGAAACCGCTGGTGGTATTCGTTACCGGCGATCATGAATACAGTGGTGAATTAACCTTACCGTTCATTGCCGCCGAACTGGAGAAAAATTATGGGATGCGCACCAAAGTCCTGAAAGCTTATCCCGACTATAATGGTGAAAAAGACATTCCGGGTCTGGAAGTCCTGCGCGAAGCCGATCTGGCGGTGTTTTTCCTTCGCTGGCGACAACTTCCTCAGGAACAACTCGATTACATCGACGCCTACCTGAAATCGGGAAAGCCGGTGATGGGATTCCGCACCACAACCCACGCGTTCAATTATCCGGCTGGCGATCCGCGCATCCGGTGGAATTCCTTTGGTGAGTTTGCCTTCGGGGCACCTCCCGGTTGGGGCGGCAAGGCAGCCCATACGCATTACGGCCACAAGAGTACCACCGATGTGACCATCATCACCGAAGCCGCCAAAAACCCAATCCTGACTGGCGTGGCCCCCAGTTTTCATGCCGCGTCCTGGTTGTATCGGGTACGGCCCGATTACCCGGCCAAAGGCGCTACCTGGCTACTGATGGGGAAATCCGTCAATCCCGATAAAGAAGCGATCGATAACCCCGTGGCCTGGACCTGGAAAAATGAATGGGGCGGCAAAGCATTTATGACCACGCTGGGGCATCCCGAAGATTTTCAGGTCGAAGCCTTCCAGCGACTGGTCATTAACGCCATTCACTGGGAACTAGGCTTGCCGATTCCTAAACGCTGGAAAGGTAAACTAGACATAAACGTACCCTATGGCCATCCTCAAAAACCTTGATGTAATGAGATCATTGCTAGCCCAAAAAACCAGTCTATATACATTCCTTGCCGTAGTGAGTGTAGTCGTCCTGGCTACGAGCGCTTTTCAGCGGAATCACTACGCGGCTGACGAATCCCCTATCGTTCTGAAAAAGAACGCTCATATTAGCCTGATCGGGAATAATCTGGGGTCGAGGATGATGAATTATGGTCTGTTCGAGACCGAACTACAGGTTCGTTATCCAGAAAACAGACTCTTCATTCGCAATATGTGCGATGGTGGCGATACCCCCGGATTTCGTCCACACGCCAGTCGGTTCTCCCCCTGGGCCTTTCCGGGCGCCGAAAAGTTTCAGACCGAACTGGCGAACAATTCTGAAAGCGAAGGGCATTTTGAAACGCCCGATCAATGGCTTACCCGACTGAAGACCGATGTGATTGTCGCATTTTTTGGCTACAACGAATCGTTTCATGGAAAAGAAGGGCTGGCCAATTATAAAGCCGAGCTGGATGCCTTTATCAAATGGACGCTGAACCAGAAGTATAATGGTACAACCACTCCCCAATTAGCCATCGTTTCGCCCATTGCTTTTGAAGATTTGTCGGCTACCTACGACCTGCCGAACGGCAAGAAAGAGAACACAAATCTTCGGCTTTATACCGAAGCCATGAAAGAGGTCGCGCAGCAAAATAAAGTGCTCTTTGTCGATGCCTTTACCCCCTCGTTAGGCTGGTATGATGCCAGTCAGGAACCCCTGACCATCGACGGTTCGCAACTGAATGAGGCAGGCTATAAAAAATTGAGTGTTTTACTGGCCGATCAGCTTTTTGGCAAGACAGCCGCCAAAGCCGAAGCAAACCGGCAACTGGTACGGGAGGCCGTTGTCGAAAAAAATTGGATGTGGCATAACGACTATAAAATTCCGAATGGGGTGCATGCGTATGGTCGCCGGTACAATCCGTTTGGGCCCGACAACTACCCAGCGGAAATTGAAAAGATTCGGCAATTGACAGCCATTCGGGATACGGCTGTCTGGCGGGCAGCTTCCGAAGGGAAACGAATGGACGTTGCCGCAGCCGATCAGCGGACCCGTATATTGCCTACCGTAAAAACCAATTTTAACCCCGAAAAGAACGGCAGCCTGACGTATCTATATGGACAGGATGCCTTAAGTAAGCTCAAAGTCCCTTCTGGGTATAAGATCGAACTATTTGCTTCGGAACAGGAATTTTCTGATCTGGCGAAACCTATGCAAATGTCGTTCGACAATAAAGGGCGACTATGGGTGGCCTGTATGCCCAGCTATCCGCACTATAAACCGGGCGATGCCAAACCCAACGATAAAATCCTGATTCTGGAAGATACCAATGGTGATGGTAAGGCTGATAAACAAACAGTTTTTGCCGACAAACTGCATCTACCGCTTGGCTTTGAAATAGCGAAAGAAGGCGTCTATGTGTCGCAGGGGACCAACCTGAAATTGTTTACCGACACCAATGGCGACGATAAGGCCGATAAGGTTGAAATCCTGCTGAGTGGCTACGACGATCACGATACGCACCACAATAGTCATGCCTTTACCGTCGATCCGTCGGGCGCTATTTATTCGGGCGAAGGGGTGTTCCTGCATACCAATGTCGAAACGTCTTATGGACCCGTTCGGGCTACCAACGGCGGATTCTACCGCTATGCCCCCCAACTCCATAAGCTGGAGCGCACCGCTCAGCTATCGATACCGAACCCCTGGGGCATTGCGTTCGATGATTGGGGGCAACCATTCTTTGCCGAAACGTCCAGTCCCGATGTGCGGTGGATGATGCCGGGAACAGTATTGCCCCGCTACGGCGAAGCCACCGATAAATCGAAGCAGTTGATCGAGGAAGCCCATCGGGTTCGTCCAACATCGGGCCTGGAGTTTGTATCGAGCCGCCATTTTCCGGACGATATTCAGGGTGATTTTCTGATCAATAATACCATCGGTTTTCTGGGGACAAAAGAACACACATTAGTTGACGACGGAACGGGCTATAAAAGCAAACACCGGATGGACCTGGTCGTAAGTGAAGACCGGAACTTCCGGCCCGTCGATATGGAATTTGCCCCCGATGGGTCGCTGTACCTGATCGACTGGCACAATATCCTGATTGGTCATATGCAGCACAACGCCCGCGACCCCCTGCGCGATCATTCGCACGGCCGGGTGTACCGCATTACGTATCCGTCGCGCCCACTGGTGAAACCGGCCAACATTGATGGAGCTAGTATAGACGAACTGTTAGATAACCTCAAGCTTCCTGAGTATCGCACCCGCTACCGGACCCGACGGGAGCTCAGAGGCCGCAATGCCTCGGAAGTGCTATCGAAACTGAAAACCTGGGTGGCTAAACTGGATAAGGCCGACCCGCGCTACGAACACCATATGCTGGAAGGCCTGTGGGTGAGCTGGGGTATGGACAAAGTAGATCAGGATTTGCTCCGCCAACTGTTGAAAGCCAGGGATTACCATGCTCGTGCCGCTGCTGTTCAAGTAGTACGCTATACTGGCCACCAGGTAGCCGATCAGGCATCTTTGTTGATGCAGGCGGCTAAGGATGAGAATAGCCGGGTTCGCCTGGCCGCTATTGTAGCCGCTTCCTGGATTGGCAAGGATAAAGGGTTGCCCATTCTGGCCGAAGCCGCTAAAAAGCCGCTGGACGACTGGACCATCCATGCCTATGAAACAGCGGTTGCCCACCTCAAAGGGGAGAATGTTAAAAAGCAGAAAGAGATAACCGTAACCTCCAGCCTGAAAGGTAAAGACCTGGACCTTTATACACAGGGACGGCAGATTTTCGCCAAAGAAGGCTACTGCATTACCTGTCATCAGCCCGATGGTAAAGGGTTGGTAGCATCCGGTTTTCCACCGCTTACAGGTACCAACTGGGTAACAGGCAGTGAAGATCGCCTGATCAAAATTGCCCTGAAAGGGCTGATGGGGCCCATAGAGGTAAGTGGTAAAACCTACCCCGGACAAGTGCCCATGACACCTTTCGGTGGTTTGCTCAGCGATCAGGAGGTAGCCGCCGTGTTAACATACGTCCGAAATTCGTTTGGCAATAAGGCATCGGCAATTTATCCTGACCAGGTGAAAAAAGTTAGATCAACTACTCAACAGAAAAAGGATTTTTATTCGCCCACCCAGTTGCTGAAAGAGCATCCGATGGAGAAATAAACACCCTTATCCATTACCCCTTATCCTATGTCGCCTACGAATCAGCCTTCCGCTGCTACGCCCAACTCCCTGTCGCCGGTTGGCTTTAACCTGTTAGTCTGGACAGCCGCTATTTCTGAAAAAATGAACCCCATTGCCGACCGGTTGAAAACGATCGGTTACGATGGAATCGAATGCTTCATCGATACACAGCCGGAGAGTGTTTATCAGAAATTTGGAGACCATCTGAAACAGACGGGCTTACAAAGTACCTGCGTAACCGTGGTTGGCCCAGATACAAACCCTGCCAGTGAATCGGCAAGCATCCGTAAGCAAGCCATTGATCACCTGAAAGGGGTTGTCGATCGGGCACACGCTATGGGAGCTACGGTGATATGTGGGCCATTCCATTCCGCATTCGCAACCTTTACGCGTCGTGAGCCCCAGCCGGAGGAATATGACCGGAGTGCCGAAGTGCTTCATGCTGTGGGAGATTATGCCAAACAGGCCGGTATCATCCTGACGCCCGAAGCGCTGAATCGCTTTGAATGTTACCTCTGCAATACGATGGATCAACTGGCGGAATTGGTGCGCCGGACCGATCACCCAAACGTACGGGCCATGTTCGATACGCACCATGCCAATATGGAAGAAAAGCGTTTCCCGGAGGCAATACAGACCATTGCTCCATTTTTAGCGCACGTACATATTAGTGAAAATGATCGGGGTACTCCTGGTGATGGGCACATCCCCTGGGACGACACCTTCCGGACATTAGCGGAAATTAATTATCAGGGCTGGATGACGATCGAAGCGTTTACCCGTAACGATATCGATTTTGCCAATTCAATTAATGTTTGGCGGGAATTCAGTAGTCCCTGGGATATTGCTGAAAATGGCCTGAAGTTTATCCGGTCAATGCAGGTTAAATATGCTACTAAGATTAACTAGACCAGGAATTTCACCAAAAGCTATGCCAGCTTGATAACACACTGTGCTTTATTCAGGCACATTAGAAAAGCGTGGCATAGCTTTCGACGGAAGTCCTGTAGACATTATGTAAATTCAGGAATAGCGGGGGACCTTGAGTACTTGGTAAATGTAAAAGTTCCGGATATCAGAAGGGCGTCTGTACAAGTGTTATAATTGGCCTGGGGCTGTAAAGGCCTCAGTGCCACGGTAATTTAAACGTGGTTGGCCATGCCGAAAGGCGCTTCGGCTGTTGACCTGGATCGTAGGTGACAGCTTTAAATTGTAAGTAGTGCTCAGGCGTATCAACCTGTAGTTCGTGGTCAAATTCGATAATATCACTGGAAACGTAGGTGAACTGTTGTAAGAATTGTTCGAGAGCTTCCTGTTCATCCACATTCAAATAAATCCTTGTCACATTTCCGGTTGCTGAAGTCCCACGAATAACAATTAATTTGTTCATATGCTATTGAGTTAGATTGTTCATCTAACCGACTATCGACAGATTTAGTCTTCTTTAGTCTAACAAATTGAGTGAACGGTATATGTTGTTGATTTAAAGATATATATGGTAACAAATAGTCTTCGTTATCTTCAAATTGTACTCCCAAAAAAAGTATGCTGAGATGTCTATCTTGAATACATGAAAGCGAAACAGGCCACACTGTTTGGTGTGACCTGTCCGATTGCAGGATGTAAAGTAGACAATACGATAGCCTACCACTTGGCCCCAGTGGGTTAGGTAAGCCTGATAAAGCTTGCAGCTTAAAATGAGCAAGAACGCTGCCAATCAACTCTGAGAAAAAACCATTTCTTCCCAACTGAGCAAATTTCTTTCTGAATCTGTGGGCCTATTATCACAATGCACCTAAGCCTACAAAAAATACCGGCTACAGTGCGGCCGGTATTTACGGTAATATGTCTATGTTTCAAGGAATCACTGACTAATTCCCTGGCTCTTCCGTTCGCCGAAAGGGCATTGTTAAATTAATTGTTAATCATATGATTTATGTATAAATGTTGCTGTTTTTATTGTTCGGCTATAAGTTGCTTGTGCAAACTATATGAGTACCGCTGACTGATAGGGCATACTGCGTGGAACTGATAAACAGTTATTTGATCGACAGTCCGGCATTGGCAAATCCTTTCAGCGTTGTGGCACCGCTTTGAGTGCTACTGCTAAAAAGTAAGAGTAAACGAGTTTGAGCCGTTATGGGTATATTTAGGGAAGTAAAGCCCTTAATGACGGTGCCAATCGACACGGTTCCAACTGGTAATGTGGTTAAGGCAACAGAAGCAATCTGGTTAAACACATCGCTGGTCGTATCCGAACGATATAGGTAAGCCATGACTGTGATCGGATTTGCGCTAAAAAGAACAGATTGTATACTCAATGCAGCAGCAAGCGCCGTAATTGTACCATCACGGGGCATTGAAAAAGCCATACTGGCAGCTTCAGATCCAGTAATCGTTGATGGGGTCGTGGTAGTCAGAAGCAATGAATTGCCAAAGCTGATTGCCGAACTGCCTGCACTTGATCCATCGGAAAGGGTACTCAACGTAATCTGTGTCCCCGACGCGTAGGGAATAACAGTAGCAGCCACGTCGGTAACTGTAGCCAATCGCACCCAGCTCCCCGATTTGTAAACATAAAACCCAGTAGGAGCACTGGTTTGGTAAACGAGTAAGCCTTCAGCAGTGGCCGTTACGAGGGTGGTGCTGGTCACTCGGGGTACTAACACCCCTTTGGAGGTTGAGACCACATCGAGTTGGGCCGATGGATCAGGCGTAGTAGTACCAATACCTACCTGGGCCAGAGCAGGTAGAGAGAGTACGAAGAGCAGAATGCTCAATAGTTGATTTTTGGGGATAGAAAAGTAGCGCATATCAGGTGGATTGAATGGTCAGAAAACTTCGTTCGGAAGCAAATTTGAGCAGGTAAAGGCAAGAAAAAGAACGATTTAACGACAAAGCAAATAGGTTATTTTATCCGTGACTTCCAACAGTCCAACAGGTACAAATAGTAAGCTAGCCCTACCGACTGATCAGTATTTATCCGAATAGTAAACGAAACGTTCGTCAATATGATCCCCCTTTTTCCCTACTGGAAATTCACCCTCCACTCGCCGTTGAGCCAGGAAGAAGCCTATACGCGACTTTCGGGCGAAGTAGCTCCTATCCGACAGGGGCTTAGTCTCTTGTGGGACAACCGCCCACAGGCGTTTACGGGAAGCACCTCGAAAAATGGGTTCTGTATCGAGCGGATTATTCACTACAAAAACTCGTTTTTACCCACGATCTATGGTCGATTTTTGCCGACAAAAACTGGTTTACAGATTCGGATCGTGATGCAGCTGAGTCCAATCATCCTCTTTATTGGAATTGGGTTGGTATGTTGTGCACTCCCTATACTGGTGTCAATCGCCTATGGGTTACTGCTTACGGGCCATGTGAATAAGGCACTTACAATCCCTTCACTCTTGATAGTCGCAATCTATGTGATGTTTGTGGGTGGCTTCGCCTACGAAGCAGTTACAGCGCGTCGATTGTTGAAGTCAATTTTCGACAGCACTACAGTTGGAGGAAACCAATTTTAATGACCGATCAAAGTTGATGTCGGTATTTCTTGAGAAGCGCTATAATTAACCGATTACTAAGTGGCTGATTACTAAATAGCCGGAGCGTTTACAGACAAACGTTCTGTAGAATAAGATAAGAGAAATGGATTTGGAAGCACAGACCTCATTACCCTATCTTCACGGACGATTTACAAAACTATCATTTCTTCCGGCTGATTCGCATTTAACAAGGTCGGGATAGATCGGTTGATTTAAATATCGCTTAGCCTCAGCGTTTTAACTAGTATACTTTCATGATTCTTATCGTTGATGACAGGCCAGAGAATATTATTCCCCTGAAAAAAATTCTGGAACTGCATCGTTTTTCGGTAGATACGGCTGAATCGGGAGAGGAAGCTCTAAAGAAAATTCTAAAAACCGATTATTCAGTTATCATTCTGGATGTACAGATGCCCGGAATGGATGGCTTTGAAGTAGCCAATGCGATTTCTGGGTTTAGCAAAGCCCGAGATTCATCCATTATTTTCCTGTCGGCAGTAAATACCGAAAAGCGATTTATCACCAAAGGCTATACATCGGGTGGTATCGACTACATTACCAAACCCGTTGATCCAGATATTTTTGTGCTGAAAGTCAAGACGCTGGATAAGCTTTATCAGCAACAGCACGAACTACGGGTTGCCCAGGAATCGCTGCGGAAAGAAGTAAATGTACGGCGGCAGGCACAGGAGGAACTGGCTAAACGAATGCAGGAATTGCAGGCAGTGCTGTCTTCCCTGCCCCAGATGGCTTTTACGATAAAACCTGATGGCAAAATTGAATATGTCAACGAACACTGGTTTCGGTATGCAACGGACTCCAGCACGTTTCCGGCCATGCACCCCGACGATGAAGGCGTATGTGCGGATTGGCACCTGGCCTTAGAGCGAGGAGATGAGTTTGCCCGCGAAGTTCGGTTGCAGGAATTAGGCTCTGACGATTACCGGTATCACCTGCTTCGTATTATTCCAATTGAGCGCGACGGTAGCCGCGTTCGCTGGATTGGAACCTTTACCGACATCCATCCGCAAAAACAGGTGGCAGAGCTACTTGAGCAACAGGTCAATTTACGAACCAGCGAACTCCTGCTTAAGAATACCGAGCTGGAACAAACCAATCATGAATTACAGCAGTTTACCTGGGTGGTTTCGCATGATTTGAAAGAGCCATTGCGAAAAATACAATTGCTGAACGACACCATTCGGGAGCGTTATCTGAAAGATAACCCCGAAGCGGTTCTCTACCTCGACCGCTCGATTCGCTCCTCGGCCCGCATGGCCGAACTAATTAAGGACCTCCTAACGTACTCACAACTTTCGGAACCAGAGCCGTTCCAAGCTACCGATCTGAACGTGCTGGTGCAAGAACTCCTGCTGGATTTCGATGACCAGATCAGTAAGAAAGGGGCTATACTTACGATAGATTCATTACCTGTACTGGATGCTATCCCCATGCGGTTACGACAAGTATTCCAGAACTTACTAAGTAATGCGCTCAAGTTTACAAAGCCCGATGAGCCGCCGGTCATTCATATCCAGGCAGAACGGGTGGCAACTAAAGCAATTGACGCGGCTCCCTCGTCAGAAGGAGACTATTATCGGATTACGTTTACGGATAATGGTATTGGCTTTGATGAGAAATTCCTAAACCGAATCTTCATTATTTTTCAGCGATTGCATAACCGGACATCGTATGAAGGAACTGGTATCGGACTGGCTATTGCTAAAAAGAATATTGATAAACACCATGGGCTGATTTCAGCGCATAGTCGGATCGATGAGGGCGCTAGTTTTATCCTGATTCTACCAATAAAACAACATAATGGATAATGAATAATGGGTAATGCATAATGTAAATCAGTAGTGTAGGTATAAATAAAATTATCATAGTCGTCTTCGGTACCTATGTCTACTTCCACATCATTATCAATTTTACATTACACATTCTTCATTTAATATTCTTCCTCTCTTATGCCGCGTTACTCAACTTCCAATTCGGTCGTTCGACAGTTGCAGATTGTCTTTTCGTTCTCGACCCTTTTGCTACTGATTAGTCTGATTGCGTCATTTTATAGTATTCAGCAACTGATCGAAAATTCAAAATTAGTAAACCACACCAACGAGGTATTGATCGAATCGGAGAACATCATTTCCTTCATGAAAGATGCCGAAACCGGGCAGCGGGGGTATGTCATTACACTCGATCCACTTTTTTTGCAACCCTATACTGGGAGTTTTGAAAAAGTGGTAAGCAGCCACAATCGGCTACGGGAGCTAACAGTCGATAATGCTGTACAACAGAAAAGTCTGGAAGAGGTAAAAAGCCTGTACGAGGCAAAATTTGCCCAGATGCAGCGGGTGATCAACCTGGTCAGGCAACATCGGGCCTTTGCTACCGATACCATTAATCGCCACCGGGAAATGGTACGCGGAAAGCTGATTATGGACAAACTGAGGGCCGCCATCAACACTATTAAATCTCAGGAACAGAGCTTACTGAAAAGTCGTGTTGAGCAACAGGACATTTACATTACGTATACGCCTTTCCTGCTGGTGATTGCCGCCATCATTTCGATGCTGATAACCAGCTTTACCTATGTCCGAATTAAACAGGATCTCGATGATCGGATTGCTCATCAGAAACAGGCCGAAGAAAAATACATCGAAACGAATCAGCGAATAGCCGTTTTAGAAGATATCACCCATGATATAGCCGAAGGCGATTATACGGCACGGAGCAAAGACACTAAAGACGATGACCTTGGGCGTATCGGTACGGCGCTGAATCAAATGGCGGTTGCTCTGGAACGAACGTTTACGGACTTGCAGGACCGAACCTGGCTACAAACGGGCATGGTGAAAGTAAGCGATGCGATTCGTGGCCAGAAAGACCTTTCCAAACTGGCAGGTAACCTCATCAATATCATTGCCGAGTACCTGAATGTGCCTATTGGTACGGTTTATCTGACCGATAGTGATAAGTTGTATACCTTGTCAGGTGCCTATGCTGCTCAGGGGGCACCAAGAACAGTTGTGTCAGGAGAGGGGCTGATCGGGCAGGCGATCGAGTGTAGGAAAACGATTATTGTTCGGGATGTGCCAGCCGACTACAGCCGGGTAAGCTCGTCGGTGGGAGAAAGCCGCCCCACTTCGTTGGTCATTGTGCCATTACTTTCAGGCAATACCTGCGTTGGAGCCATTGAATTGGGCTTTTTCCGGGAGCCCAGCCCGTTGGATATCGAATTTCTGGAGATGAACAAGGAAACGGTGACGGTTGGGGTTAATGCTGCACTCGATTATATAAAACTTCAAAACTTCCTGGAAGAGACTCAGGCTCAGGCTGAGGAATTGCAGGCTCAACATTCTGAACTCGAAAATCTGAATTCCGAACTGGCCACTCAGGCCCAGAAGCTACAGGCTTCGGAAGAAGAACTTCGGGTTCAGCAAGAGGAGTTGCAACAAACGAACACCGAACTGGAAGAGCGGGGATTACTGCTGGAAGAGAAGAACGACGAGATTCAACGGAAGGCCGACGAACTGGAGCTAACCACCCGCTACAAGTCCGAATTCCTGGCTAATATGTCGCACGAATTACGGACACCGCTCAATTCGATCCTGCTACTGAGTCGATTGCTGGCCGAAAATTATGAAGAAACGCTTACCGCCGAGCAAATCGAATACGCCAAAGTTATTCAATCGTCAGGCAACGGGCTGCTGGGGCTGATCGACGAGATACTTGATCTGTCGAAGATTGAAGCCGGGCAGATGAAACTGGATTATCAGGATGTTCCCATTGATGAGGTTGCTGAAGAACTTCAATCGTTGTTTGCGCTACTGGCCAAAGAAAAAGGGCTTGATTTCTCGATTGATGTAGCAGCGGATGTACCGACCATGATCTCAACCGACCGTATGCGGCTGGGGCAGATCCTGAAAAATCTGCTGTCAAATGCGCTCAAATTTACGGCTTCGGGAAGCGTGCGTCTGACCATCGACCGACAGCCGACGAATCCGAGTCGGCTACTGTTTATTGTGAAAGATACCGGTATTGGTATCCCGCCCGAAAAACAGCCGCTTATTTTCGAAGCGTTCCAGCAGGCCGATGGCTCCACAAAGCGCAAATATGGGGGAACAGGTCTGGGGCTATCAATCAGCCGCGAGCTGGCTAAACTGCTGGGTGGCGAAATTACATTGAACAGCCAGGTTAATGAAGGCAGCGAGTTCACCGTCAATTTGCCGCTTCATCAAGATGACGAAGTGCCTGTACCCGAAAAAGTTCAGGTGCCTGCCGAACCCGCTCCGTTGGTTCCAGTGGCTGCTCCCACTCCCGAAACCAAATACATCAGTACAGTTATCCCGGAAGCAATTCCCGACGATCGAAATGATATTAGTGACAAAGATAAAACCATTCTGATCGTAGAGGACGACGCTAATTTTGCCAAGTCGTTGCTGGAATATGCCCGAAAGAAAGGCTATAAGGGTATCGTAGCGGTTCGGGGCGATGAAGGGCTCAAGCTGGCCGGTACATATAAGCCGGTTGGCATCCTGCTCGACATTGAACTGCCTGTCATGAGTGGCTGGCAGGTGATGGATGCCCTTAAGGCTGATCCGAAAACCCGGCCCATTCCTGTGCATATCATGTCGTCGCATCGACTCAAGAATGAAAGCCTGATGAAGGGGGCTATCGATTTTGTCGATAAGCCAATGGCCTTTGAGCAGATGCAGGAAGTGTTCAAGAAGATCGATTATGTACTTAGCCGGAATTCTAAAAAAGTACTGATCATTGAAGACAACCCCAAACATGCTAAAGCCCTAGCCTATTTTCTGGAAACGTTTAATATCAACTCCGAACTCAAAAGCACGGTAAGTGATGGAATTGATGCATTAAAACGGAATGAGATCGACTGCGTCATTCTGGATATGGGCGTTCCTGATCATAAGGCCTATGAAACGCTCGAAGAAGCCAGGAAAACTCCCGGCCTTGAAAAACTGCCAATCATCATTTTCACCGGGAAAAGCCTGTCGATGGCCGAAGAGTTGAAAATTAAGAAATATGCCGATTCAATTGTGGTCAAAACGGCCCATTCGTACCAGCGGATGCTCGATGAGGTGTCGCTGTTCCTGCACCTTGTTGAAGAAGCCAAACAGAGTAATGGGGCCAAGGGCAAAACAAAAAAACTGGGCGCATTAGGGCAGGTGCTAAACGAAAAAACGGTACTGGTAGTTGACGACGATGTTCGGAATATCTTCTCTCTATCGAAAGCACTTGAGCAGTACAACATGACAGTAGTAGCTGCGCTGGATGGAAAGGAGGCCTTACAGAAGATGGAGGAAAATCCGGCTATCGATGTAGTCCTGCTGGATATGATGATGCCCCACATGGACGGCTACGAAACCGCCCGGAAAATTCGGGAGCATTACCAGTGGCGAAACCTGCCCGTTATAGCCGTAACGGCAAAAGCCATGATCGGGGATCGCGAAAAATGCATACAGGCAGGAGCTTCAGACTATATTACCAAGCCTGTCGATATTGATCAACTGTTGTCACTCCTACGCGTGTGGCTCTATGAGCGGTCATAAAAGTAAACCGAATACCGTATGCCGTAAACTTTCAAAACCATGCCCAAAAAACGAGTGCTGATTATTGACGATGATTCCCGGAATATTTTTGCGCTGACGGCTACACTTCGGGCCAAATCATTCGATTGCCTTTCTTGCTCAAATGCCCTGGATGCGTTGGCTATGCTGCAAACGGATGAGCCAATCGATGCTGTTTTGATCGACATGATGATGCCCGATATGGACGGTTACGAAGCCATTCCGCGTATTAAAGCCATCGACCATCGGAAAGATACCCCCATCATAGCCGTAACAGCTCAGGCTATGGTAGGCGACCGGGAAAAATGCCTCAGGGCGGGGGCTACCGATTATATTGCCAAGCCCATCGATGTTGATCGGCTACTGCGGTTATTAAACTAGATTCTATCAGTACTCAAGGAAAATAGAATCAGAGTATGGTTATGATTGAGGATGAGCAAATTGACCTGTTGCTGAACGATCTGTTCGAGATCTATGGGTATGATTTTACCCATTACGCAAGGGCGTCGCTGAAACGACGGATCAATCGGGTGTGGTCGCTGGATAAATTCCCGAGTTTTGCTGAACTGCGGTATCGAATACGGACCGATGTTCATTATATAAAGCGATTTGTAGAAGAGCTGACCGTCAACGTAACCGAAATGTTCCGCGACCCACCATTTTATAAAGCGCTTCGAACGGACATACTGCCAACCTTAGCGGCCAAGCCATTTATTCGTATCTGGCATGCGGGATGCTCAACGGGAGAGGAGGTTTTTTCAATGGCAATTTTGCTCAAAGAAGCTAGTTTGCTGCACAAGTCCCTGCTGTATGCTACCGACCTGAATCCTGATGTGCTGACTTCGGCCCGGAAGGGTATCGTTTCCTTGTCGCAGATGAAACAATACTCCGAAAACTATTTGCTATCGGGCGGTAATGCTGACTTTTCTAGTTATTACACCGCGCAGTATGGCTATGCAAAATTTCATGATGAACTGGCCGAGCGGATGGTTTTTTCAACGCATAACCTGGTTTCGGACCGGTCATTCAATGAGTTCGATCTGATCCTTTGTCGTAATGTCCTGATTTACTTTGATAAAGCCCTTCAGCAACGGGTACTTTCACTATTCGACGAGAGCCTGGGATTGCTCGGTTATCTGGCGTTAGGGGCAAAGGAAACCCTTCGGTTCTCAACCCTGGAGCCTAAATACAGACAGTTGACTGGCGAAAAAATATGGCGGAAGATAGCATAGACACGACCAAAAGAGCTGTTGTCATTGGAGGCTCAACGGGTAGTATTGATGTGCTGCTACAGGTGTTGCCTACATTGGCGGCTCCGTTATCGTATGTGCTGATAATTGTACTACATCGCCGAAGTACTGCCGATTCTACATTGGTTCATCTGCTGTCGCTGAAAACGAGAATACCCGTTCGCGAGGTGGAGGATAAGGAACCAATCCAGCCAGGCATTATTTATCTGGTACCCGCTGATTATCACGTGCTTATTGAAAAAGATCGTTCGTTTGCGCTGGATGACTCCGAAAAAGTGAACTACAGTCGCCCGTCGATCGATGTCACGTTTGAGTCAGCGGCTGAGGTATATGGCGCTTCACTGGTAGGAATTTTGCTATCGGGCGCTAATTCGGATGGTACAGCAGGCTTGAAAGCTATAAAAAAAAGGGGCGGATTGCTGGCGACCCAGTTACCAGAAACCGCCCAGGCTGCTATGATGCCACAACAGGCCATGCTGAATGTACAAGTCGATTACGTGCTGGATATAAAAGGTATTAGTTCGTTGCTTAACAACCTGAACCTATAAGGAGTGGTAATAAGCACATAGTTGATGTACTTTCTCCCGGCTGCGTTTAAGCCGCATTTTGACCGAACTGATGCTGATACCATACAATTCAGCAATTTCGTCGACACGCAATCCCTGCTCATATTTGAGCCGCAGTAGTTTCTGCTCCTTGTCGGGCAGCTGGGTCATTACTTGATTGAGTAGTTGTATAGATTGCTCTTTAGCCTGAGCTTCATACGAATCGACAGCCGGTGGATCTAATTCATCATCGAGTGGTGAAAAATTAAGACGTTTGCCTATGCGTAACTGGTCCGAGCAATAGTTATATGCAATTGAATATAGCCAGGTAGAAAAACTCGATCGCTCGTGGAAGGTGTCCAACTTATTGAACATCTTGATAAATATGTCGTGGGTAAAGTCGTGAGCACTTTCCTCGTCTTTCGTCATCGACAAACAGTGTCGGTAGACTTTATTAACATATCGATTATAGAGTGTTTCGAAGCATTGGTTGGGTTGATCGGGTAAATACTGTTTAATAAGGGCTTCGTCGGTTAAAATAGTCTTCATTGTTGATTTGGGTAGAAGTTGGTGTTAGTAGTTTGGTGATTTAAAATTGATGGATAAAAACCGTGTAGTTACATATATTCGATGAATTGCAGAAATCCCCGGTTTTTAAGTAACTATTGGTTTATTTTATATTTGCCCCTTTTCGGGCGCAGGAAAGAATTGGCTGGTCCAGGCTGCGAGATAGCTGTTTGGACTCTTAAACGCTCTAAAAAGTCCTGCCAGAAAGTAGGATTTATCTGAATGGTAGATTGGTAATATTTATTTTACTTTTTTGGTAATAATTAAAACTTATGATTTAGAAAATTCCTAACTTGCATACTTATAAAAACCGTAAAGACTAGCCAGTTCCCAATCCGATACTCAGGAAATGATTGACGTAGATAGAGAGTCGTTGAGCCCGAATCCGGACACATCTACACAGTCGATGACTGCTCAACAAACTGCTACCAGGGTCCTGGAGGCTACGCTCATCAAGCCAGTTAGCTACTCCGAATCCTATCAATGGCTGGACATTAATTTTCTTACAGAATTATACGGTGAGGATCGTGACTATGCCGCTGCTATGTTCGAAACGTTCATGGAATCCGTGTTGCCGGAATTCAACGTATTAGAACAGCAGATTCAGACCCAGAGCTGGGAGGAAGTTTATCAGTTGGCTCATAAACTACGACCGCCCTTAAAAATGATCGGGCTGACTCATCTGGAAACTGCTCTGATTCAGGTAGAGACTATGGCGATTGAACATACTGAGACTGATCGTGTGTACGATGTATGGCAAGCCTTTTACACTACGCTACTAGGGAAGATGCCTCTTGTTCAGGCCGAGTGGAAACGCTACCTCACCACGCCTAACCTATGACACTGAAATGTATAATTGTCGATGATGAATTGATGGCTCGCCTGTCGCTTCAGCGGCTTTGCGAGCAGCATGAGTTGCTGGAGGTAGTAGCCGTTTGTGAAGATGCAACTCAAGCACTGAAAATACTGGCTGAACAACCGGTTGATTTGATCTGGCTGGATGTGGAAATGCCTGGTTTATCAGGGTTTGAAATGCTGGATCGGCTTCCAGTTTTGCCGCAGGTGATCCTGACAACTATCAAAACGGAGTATGCCTTCGACGCTTTTCAGTATCAGGTAACCGATTACCTGAAAAAGCCCATTACGCAAACTCGTTTTAAAGTGGCGGTTGAAAAAGTTTTGAACGCTGTAAAGAAAAACGAACAGGTTCGGACCGTCAACAACAAGGCAATTTACATCAAGAATGAGGGGCGGTATGTACGGGTTCCGTATGATTCGATCCTATACGTTGAAAATACGGGCGATTACGTCAAAATCTTGACTGGTCAGCAGGCCTTTGTCGTCTACACAACCATGAAATCGTTGGAAGAAAAGCTGGGGGCTCAGTTCCTTCGCGTACACCGATCCTACATTATCAACCTCGACAAAATTGTTGATATTGAGGAAACGAACCTGGTCGTAGCCTCTAAAGTGATTCCCATCAGTCGCGCCAACAAACCCGAACTCATGAGCCGACTAAACCTTCTGTAATCAATGAATAGTGAATAATGAATAATGCATAATGTAAAATGAATAATCTATTGAGAAATTCCCCATTTTACATTATTCACTGATCATTATTCATTTTACATTATGCATTATTCAGTTGGTTTTCTTCGCTTTTACGGCCTCCACGTTTTTCTTGCGATTTTCCAGTTCGGTTAGGGCCGTTTGCTGATCTACTTTGTTGGTTTCAATGTCTTTCTGGAGTTGTTCCAGCTCTTTTGCATTGTCTTCCAGTCGTTTTTGGAGCCGTTCTTTTTCTTTGGCATTTTGTTCAATCGATCGCTGCAACTGTTCGCCTTTGCGAACCATGCGCTGGTGATTCTTTTGGGCCTCGTCGAAACTACCTTCGGCCGTTCGCACTTCCTGACCATATAAACTATTGCCTGCAAAATCCTTCAGCAGACTTTCGGCTGCCGAATAGCCTGAATCACCTGCCTTGACAAAATTGCCATTTCCCCGGTCGAAAGCGACAAAGATCGTAGCCGACGTTCGGGATGATTTGACCGTACTGATCAAATTGATCGGCTCCGACGAAATGGCAGAAATGTCGGCATTGGGTACCCGGTAAGTCCCACGTGATGAGCTTAGTCGTCCATATTTCTGGAGCGCGGTTTCCCAGTCTTTTTCAAGCTGTTTACCATCGCCCTGAAGGGTTAAATAAAGGCCAGAGATTGTGGCTTTGTCGACTGTGGTTTCGCCAGCGTAAACGGTTTGCGCGTAGGTTGAACCTGTGCCAATTAGTAGAAAAGCCAGGAAAGTAAAGCGTAAAAGGAGATTCATGATTCTGGTGGTTTGGCCGGAACAGTCCGGGGAGTGGTTAATCGTTACGAATGAGTTTGATCGACTTTTTGGGTTATTAACAGGCGTTTATCGCCGTTTTGCAGGGTTGTTGCCAGGATATAGGTTGAACCACCCTCGCGTAAAGATAATTTTTTCCGCAACTCAGCTACGGTCTGGGGGAAGTTTCGAACAGTCAGGTTGGCTTTTCCATCGGGTACGGCTTGTTTCAGGGCTTTACTGTCTGGTTTGATAATCGATTGAAGCTTAAAAACTCGACCGGGAAAATCCCGCACGAGTGTATCACTGGTGTATAAATGACTATGCGGAGCTAATTTCAGCAGGCCAAATCGTTGGCCTACCAGCCGAAAAGCTCCCGCTTTTAATACGGCAGCATTGGGTTCATACAGATACGTTTGTGGATCGCCAAGCAGTACCTGAGCTTCTCGTTCTTCCTGTTCCTGAAATGTGAATGCGATTGTGTCATGACTGGTTAAATTGATTGCATTAACTAGACTAGTCTCTCCTGGTATAAATGAGTTGCTCAATACAAAAAGAACTTCCTTCACTTCACCCTGTACAGCGACGATATAGACCGCGTTGACCAAACCGGCCAACTGTCGGACGGTCAGATGGATGTCAAGTAACGGAGATGCCTTCACTAAAATTTGGTTGGCATGACGCAACAGGTTCGACAGCGTGTCTGGATTCGATAAATCGGGTTCGCAATCTTCCAGTCGAACCACTTTGCCGCCTTGCTCATTGCGTCGATGGGGGTCCAGGTACAGCCAGTCGGCGATGCCGTCCAGGAAATCGGGTTTGCCGAGCAGAGCCAGGCCGTTTCCTGACTGAACCGTCACGTTGGTTGAGCCCAGCAACGGTAAGTTATAGGCAGCCAGTTCGGCCAGTTCGGGTTGTTGTTCAACGTAAAGCACCTGATCGACGCGCCGGGCAAAGGCCCAGGTGTCAACGCCCATACCGCCCGTCAGGTCAACCAGTCGTTTTCCCTGCACCAGCGAGGCCTTGTAGTGGGCTGTTCGTTCCGACGAAGCCTGCTCAACCGATAAAGATTGGGGGAAAATCAAGGCGTCATTGGCGTACCAGGTAGGCAGTTTATCACGGGCTTTCTGCCGGGAGCTAATCTGGGCTGCCAATTTTTTGATGTCCATATCGGCCGAATGGGATCGTAAAAGTAACGACCGTACATCGGCTGTACGGTTGGCCTGAATGAAGGCTTGCTCGGTTTCAGTTAGGTGGATCAAGGAATGTTTTTAATCGTTTTTTAATCTTGCTTTAATTTATTTTTAATTTTGTCTGACTGCTATGCTTAAGCATCGCTACAGATACACTGATTATTCCAACCTTTTATGCAACGCATAAGCCCCTTTCAAACATTGACTCAGTATAAGTCAGCTTATTTACGTCACGATCTGCCTTCGGGTCTATCAGTATTTCTGGTCGCTTTGCCCTTATGTTTAGGGATTGCACTGGCTTCGGGGGCTCCCTTATTTTCAGGTTTGGTAGCGGGCATGGTTGGTGGGATCGTCATTGGATTTTTATCGGGGTCTGAAGTTAGCGTAAGCGGCCCAGCAGCAGGGCTGGCGGTCATTGTTGCCGATGCCATTGCAAAAATAGGCTCTTACGAGGCTTTTTTGGTAGCTGTCGTGTTGGCTGGGGCTATTCAATTTGTGCTCGGCCTGATCAAAGCGGGTCGATTTAGTAGTTTTTTTCCCGACAGTGTCATTAAAGGTATGCTCGTAGCCATCGGGATCGTCATTATCCTCAAACAGATTCCACATGCGCTGGGCCGGGATAACGATTACGAAGGTGAGTTTGAATTTCAGCAATTGGCCGATGGTGAAAACACGATTTCGGAAATTTATCGGGCTATCGTTACCGCGAGTCCCGGCGCAGTAGTCATTAGCCTGATTTCGTTAACGTTTCTGATCGTCTGGGATAAACTGGTGGGGAAAAGCAGCCGGACGATGCTGAAAAATTTTCCATCGCCGTTATTAGTGGTCTGTGGAGGAGTGGCCCTGAATGAATTTTTTCGGATTGCTATTCCAGCCTGGTATCTGGGCGATACAGCCCATCAGCATATGGTGCAAATACCGACGATCAAATCCGGTCAGAGTCTGTTCTCCATTTTCGATTTCCCCGACTTCTCCATTTTAACGAATCCGCAGGTTTACGGGATTGCGGCCACTATTGCGCTCGTAGCCAGTCTGGAAACGCTACTAAACCTCGAAGCATCGGACCGGCTCGATGCTGCCAAACGCATTTCCTCGCCCGATCAGGAACTACTGGCGCAGGGCGTTGGGAACATGCTGTCGGGCTTGATTGGCGGGTTGCCGGTCACGTCGGTAGTTGTTCGTACGTCTGCCAATATATACGGAGGGGCCAAAACCCGAATGTCGGCGATTCTGCACGGCTTGTTTTTGTTGGTAGCCGTATTTCTGGGCGGTGCCTTGCTCAACCTGATTCCGCTGTCGTGCCTGGCGGCTGTGCTGATTATGGTCGGTTATAAATTGGCAAAACCGGCCATTTTTCAGAAAGTATACCGTGACGGATGGAGTCAGTTTGTGCCCTTTATCGTGACCGTAGTAGGCATTATTTTCACGGATCTGCTCATTGGTATCGCGCTGGGTTCGGTGGTAGGTATTCTGTTTGTTCTGTATACGAATGTACACACCAGCTTTCGGGTGGATCGCGACGGGCGAAAAGTGACCATCGAGTTTGAGAAAGATTTATACTTCCTCAGTAAACCGCAGTTGAAAGAAGCCCTGGGCACCTTACAATCGGGCGATGAGGTGGTTATCGACGGAACCAATGCACCGTTTATTGACCACGATATTTTCAATATGCTCCATGATTATAGCGAAATCGCTAAAGTACAGGGTATCCACTACGAGCTTCGAAATGTCGTGCTGAACCGTCGGAAGCGTCGGCGAAGGGGAAGTTTGGTTAGTCAGAAATAAGTACATCACTGAGGGATGGACATAAGCAGCTTGGACCGTTTTAGTGCTCTTTTGAGACTCCAATGGGTAAGTTTTGGTCAAAATTCGTTTACTTACCGACTGTAACCGGACGATTGGACGAGACCCGGCTGCGCCTAGTTTCATGTATTTTCAGCTAAAAGCCCCGGTTTTCTTTTTAATGAGTTTCCTGCTCTCATTGGGCAGTAGTTACGGGCAAAGCGTATCACGTCAACCCAGTAAAGCAGGTTCGGTCGAATTCTGGCTGACCGATCCCGGTAAGTCGGTTCTTTTTGTAAAACAGCCATCTCTAAGCCATGGGAAGGCTAAAAAAACAGGATCGACAATTCATGTTGATCCTGCTCAGACGTTCCAGACTATCGATGGCTTCGGGTACACACTTACCGGAGGGAGTGCTATGCTGATCCATCGGATGGAGGCCAGTGCTCGAGCAGCGTTGTTAAATGACTTATTTTCAACGGCCGGGAAGGGGATTGGAACGAGTTATTTGCGGGTCAGTATTGGTGCGTCTGACCTTGACGATCATGTGTTTTCGTACGATGACCTGCCTGATGGACAGACCGACCCAACGCTGGCCAAGTTTAGTCTGGCTCCTGATCGGGAACACTTAATTCCGATACTCAAACAAATTCTGGTCATTAATCCCACTATAAAGATTCTCGGTTCTCCCTGGTCGCCACCTACCTGGATGAAAACCAATGGCAACTCGAAAGGAGGCAGCCTGAAAACCGATTATTATGATACCTATGCCCGCTATTTTGTCAAATACATTCAGGGAATGGCAAAAGAAGGGATTCGAATTGATGCCATAACGATCCAGAATGAGCCCTTACATCCGGGCAATAATCCGAGTTTGTTGATGCTTCCAGCCGAGCAGGCTATTTTCATCAAGAAAAGCCTGGGACCAGCTTTTAAGGCAGCTAAAATCAAAACAAAAATCATTCTGTACGATCACAACGCCGACCGACCCGATTACCCAATAACGGTACTGAATGATGCCGACGCCCGAAAATACATCGATGGGTCAGCCTTTCACTTGTATGCCGGCCCAATCAGCGCCTTGTCGGAGGTGCATAAGGCCCATCCCGATAAGAATCTTTATTTCACTGAACAATGGATTGGAGCACCGGGTAATTTGAAAGGCGATCTGGTCTGGCATGTACGTGAACTGATCATTGGGGGCACCCGCAACTGGTGCCGGACGGTTTTGCAGTGGAACCTCGCGGCCGATCCGAAACAGAATCCGCATACACCGGGTGGGTGTACGGAATGCCTGGGAGCGTTGACCATCGACGGTAATAAAGTGACGCGAAATCCGGCGTATTACAATGTAGCCGTAGCGGCAAAATTTGTCCGGCCCGGCTCTGTTCGAATCGCATCGGATGAGGTAAAGTCACTGCCCAATGTAGCCTTCAAAACCCCAGATGGACGTACCGTGCTGATTGTGCTCAACGACAGTTCATCGAGCCAGTCATTTACGGTTGAATCGGGGGATGGTCAGTTTAGTTCGAGTTTATCGGGCGGGGCAGTCGGGACCTACGTGTGGTAAGGCAAAAAAGAAAGCCAGACGACCTAAGTCACCTGGCTTTTGGGTTTCGCTGTTGATGGGATACTAAAATTAATTTCCTATCGTAAGCGAAAGACAACTATATAACTGTAGAGGTTGAAAGGTTGTTTGAAAATTTTTCAATTATTTTTTACTAATAGAACGCAGATTTTTATGATGAGTATGATTGGTTATGATCTTAAACGTATTTCACGACAGAAGGCTTTGAAAATCTGTGATAATCATAACCATCATAAAAATCACCGTTCTATCCGTTCCAGATTTTTGTCAAACCAGCGTCTTTGCCTAGCAGCGGGTCGGTTGTTGGTATAGGAACAGCCGCAATATTTTTATCGACTTGCGGACGTTCGCCAGGTAGTCCTTTATTAATATCCCAGCTTCGCCCATCCGGGTAAGCACCGACGATACCCAGTTGAGAGCTTTCCAGATTCTTATGCCCAACACCCGCCGGAATCACCAGAATATCGCCTGCCTCAACTTGAACTTTTTGCCCTTGTTCGCCACCCAAATGCAAGAGGGCACTGCCCAAATAAACGCCCAAAACCTCATGCGAGGTACTATGAAAGTGATGGAACGAATACACCCCGTTTCGCCACGAATTAGTCCAGTTGTTGCTGGCGAACCGTTTTTCGAGCCACTCGGCTCCCGCATTACCGCGTTCAGTGAATGCATGTCGGTAGACCAGCAGTGGGAATTTGCTGTTGGGAATTTTGCCGTCGTCGGTAAATAAGAACATTTCAGGTTGCATGACTAGCCGGTCGTCAGGTTGAGCCAAAGACAATTGTACAGACGCTAAGCCCAATACTGACAGAAATGTTTGACGATTCATCGAATGATTGCGCTTTGGACTAAAAATCTACGATGGTACATTAGGCTTGTCAATCAGATGGGTCGGTCCTACGGCCTCAATGTCTGGTGGACCAGCGGGATAATACCGAAACGAAGTATTCGAAATCAGGGTAGGATAGGGCTTAAACGTGACCCAGCGCAGTGGCCATTTCCGAAGGCCTAAAGCCCCTTTCACCAATCCCGTGAACCAACCGGGTGGGCGTTTGTAGCCGAAGGCTAACCGCAGATTGTCTGAGATCAGGGCGGCAAATGTGGGTTGCACCAGTCCGTGCAAGAAGCCTGGAAACCAGCCCTGTACAATCTTAACTGTGGCATCGGCAATTTTTTGATTGCTTTCTGTATACCGAAAATGTCGGGCTTCGTACTCTTCCGTAAATTTCTGTAAATCAGTCAGGTTACTGGGCAGGCCGGTTAAGTTCATCCGTCGGCCCACTTCACGGAAAAAGTGAAATAGGGCCAGCTCTTCCGATGGGGTTAACTTCCGCCAGCCGTAGTTGTTGATCCAGTCAATAGGGTAGAAGATAAACGTGGCCAGCACAAATAGATACTCAGTGTTGTCGATTCGGTAATGGCCGTGAATTTTATTCATGTGCGCAATGGCCCGCTGCCCTTTCTCGCTGTCGTAGCCCGATTGCAGAAATTCGGCGATCAATAAACTGGTATCATCGTAACGTTTTTGGCCGTGATGTTCAAACTCACCCGTTCGGGCCAGCAAGCCCGATACCCTGGGACTGGCGTAGGTATGAAACAAGGCTAGTTCGAGCGCACGGGTCATATCGAACGGAAATTCATAGGCCGTCAGCAAATGAACGATACGCTGATGATCGCGGACCGGATCGAGCATTTGTAACTCCTGCTGAACTGCCGGGTTGCGGAACAGACCAAGTCGTTTTTTATAGGTTAGAGGCATACAGGCGGAATGTCGAATCGGGCTTCTCTCAACGAAAGATAGGCACTATCTGGAAACTTATTGATTAAAAAGTTATGGAGAAAGATGGTGCGTAAGTAATTCCTAAAAAAACGGGTCTTATGAAGATCAAACAGATTCTCGTTCACTCATTAACCAGCTCTGCGGATGAACCCGTTTATCTTTTTGCAAAAAACGCCCGATGCCACGGAGGGCACAAACTACATGGTAAATGTCGAACACATTATTAAAGTTGATACGGTGGCTGGGGCAGGCTGTAAGATTCTGACAACCAGTGGTGAGTTTTACTGTAGTGAATCCTTTGATGATGTGTGTGCGAAGATAAAACAGGTATTTGACAAGTAATGAATGAAGGAAGCCAACCCTCTTATCCTGAAACCTTATGAAATCATTAATTCACTCATTTCCGCTACGAATACTTCTCTTTGCCGGGCTATTACTGGCTGTTGCTAGTCCTGGTTTTGCCGATGGAGATGGCCCGCCGACACTTGAAATAGGAGCCTCAGCACCTGACTTTAGCCTGCCAGGTGTTGACGGGAAAACGTACACATTGAAAAGCTTCGCCAGTGCGAAAGTGCTGGTTATCGTTTTTACGTGCAATCATTGCCCGACAGCTCAGGCGTATGAAGACCGGATCATAGCCCTGACGACGGATTACAAAGGGAAAGGTGTATCGGTGGTAGCTATTTCGCCCAACTATCCGGCGGCTGTATCACTGGACGAAATGGGCTATACCGACATGGGCGATAGTTTTGACGAGATGAAACTTCGGAGCAAGGACAAAAAATATAATTTTCCATACCTGTTCGATGGCGAGACCGAAAAAATATCACGGCTGTACGGCCCTGTGGCTACACCCCATGCGTATGTATTTGATGCGCAGCGGAAACTTCAGTACACCGGTCGCTTAGATGGCTCTGAAAAGCCCGGTTCGGCCAATGCGGAGGATATTCGGGCGGCACTGGACGCTATTTTGGCGGGTAAGCCGGTGGCTGTAGCCAAAACCAAAACGTTCGGCTGTTCGATAAAATGGATGGAAAAGAGCGACTGGGCCAAAAAAGCACCAACTGTTTGGGCAAAAGAACCCGTTGAGCTAAGCCTGATCAGTGAGGATAGCCTGAAACTGCTGCTGGCAAACAAAACCGACAAAGTACGGCTCATCAATGTGTGGGCAACCTGGTGCGGTCCCTGTATCACGGAAATGCCCGAGTTTGTGAACATGAACCGGATGTACCGCAACCGGGAGTTTGAGTTCATCACCCTCAGCGCCGATGTGCCCGACAAAAAAGATAAAGCCCTGGCGACGCTGAAACGGCTACAGGCATCCAGCAAAAATTACCTCTTCAACTCTACTGACAAATACAAGCTCATCGAAACGCTTGATCCCCAATGGCAAGGTGCTTTACCCTACACACTGCTCATTGAACCGGGTGGAAAAGTGGTCTATCGGCATCAGGGTAGTATCGACCCCGCCGAAATGAAGAAAAAGATTGTTGAAAAAATTGGCCGATATTATTAGGTAACGTGGCCGGGCAGACGCATCCTGTCTGCATAGCTATGAAACCTGTTTTAAACTTTAAAATTGATTTCTAATAGGTATGTTTTGTCATCCCGAGGAACGAGGGATCTTCGGGTGGGCCAATTGAATAGCCAATCATCGAAGATCCCTCGTTCCTCGGGATGACAAAAAACGCTACTAAACAGCTTCGTTTCTTAACTATAGCCGCGTTACACGACTGGTAATTTCCAGCCGTTGTGGTAATGCGCGTTCAGGAGAGCATTGGCCTGCGTATCGTTTTTGAAGCCTTTAGTGCTGGTGTCCCAATATACTTTACGGCCCGTTTTGTAGGCGATGTTGCCCATGTGCGCGTTAATAGCCGCAATACTACCCGTTTCGATGCCGCATTTCAACATACCCGGATTGTTGGCTTTGATGGCCTGCACGAAGTTTTTGGTGTGTTCGTTGAGGTAATCGCCATTGCGGACCTGGTTGGGAATATCTTCCACTTTATAGACTTTGATACCGTTTTTTGTTTCGGTCTCAGGGAGTAGTTCCCAGCCGTCGCGGTTGAGTACCAGTGTGGCATTGTTACCTATAAAGGCAATACCTTCCGTTCGGCCGTAGTTTCCGCCATCGATGCCGGTAGCATGTTCCCAGAGCATGTTGAACCCCTCGTACTCGTACACCGCCTGTAAGGTATCGGGTGTTTCGGACGCATCGTCGGGGTAGGCGAGTTTGCCGCCGGAAGCCATAACCGATTTGGGCGCTTTGGCATTCATGGCATACAACGCAATGTCGATTTCGTGAACACCCCAGTCGGTCATCAGGCCACCGGCATAATCCCAGAACCAGCGGAAATTAAAGTGAAACCGGTTCGGATTGAACGGACGTTTGGGTGCCGGCCCCAACCACATATCGTAATCGACACCGGCCGGAGGGGCGCTATCGGGTCGTACGGGCACCGGATTCATCCAGCCCTGATACGCCCATACTTTCACCAATCGGATGTTGCCCAACTTTCCTGAGCGAATGTACTCGATCGCTTTGGCATAGTGCGAACCACTCCGTTGCCATTGACCGACCTGTACTAGTTTGTTGGATTTACGAGCCGCTGACAGCATCAGGTTACACTCTTCAATGCTATTGGCCAGTGGTTTTTCGCAATACACATGTTTACCAGCCGATACCGAGTCGATCATGGCCATGCAGTGCCAGTGGTCGGGCGTACCGATAATCACGGCATCGATGTCTTTGTTCTCCAGCATTTTCCGATAGTCTTTGAACAATTGCGGACGTTTATGCTGCATTGTTTCGACATCGGCTGCCCGTTTATCCAACACACTCTGATCTACATCGGCAATGGCTACACATTCCACATCACTCTGAAGAAGATGGGAACGTAGATCCGACCAGCCCATGCCATTACAGCCGATTACGCCAATCCGTAGTTTATCGCTGGGAGCAACCCGGTGGCGCTGGCTGGCAATAGCTTCAACCGATGGAAGGCTTATCAGACCCGCACCTGTAGCTGCGGCTGAGTTTCGTAAAAAATTACGGCGTGTCGTTTTCATGTATTAGTCAGGATTTAAGAACGTATCGATTAGATGATCTATACTGCTAAAAGCAATTGGAAACGCATACCTAACCATATACAGGTAAAGTGCCCGTTCTGGATGAATCCTGTCTTGTGTAAATGAAGGTTATATTAGTGTCAGGGTGTTCCGAATACGGTTATCTGACAAGTATCAGCCAAAACTATTGACGGTAAATCATAGTGGTTTTACTAGTGTATTTTCCGATTTTAGCGCTTGCCAGGTCCATAGAGCGCCCAATAAATCAACGCTGCCAATTACGACCAGTATTGGGGAGGTAAACTGTAAAAGTACAAACACTGAAAAGGTAAGAAAAACCAGTATCCGAGTCGGAATGGTAAATTTGTAAAACAAGGAAAGCCCGTGGTGGGCGGTCTGGTGATAATAGTAGCCAAGGCAAATGGCTAACAACCCAACCACCCGAATCCAGACATCAGACGTCTCACCTAATTGGGTGATTTTCAAAAAAAGATCGGGCGTTAACAAGAGCGTTGTTCCTACTGCATACAGGTAGAAACCAAAATAAAGGATTGACTTTTGTGCGTTCGACATACTTGTAAATCGTTAAAAACTAATAGGTTAAAGCTAGGCCGTCGGAGATGATGAGCAACTATGTGAATCGGATAAAAAACTATGCGTTCAGGAGTTTTTCGTAATGCAGGCACCTATCACAAAATATGTAGATTCGAAAGGAGTTCACATCGCCTATCAGGTTGCTGGTAACGGTCCTGTGGATTTACTATTGATTCTGGGGTGGGTGTCCAATATAGAAGAAGCCTGGCAGGTTCCGGAAATGGCGGCCTGGCTGCATCAACTGTCTTCATTTTGTCGGCTGATTTTATTCGACAAGCGAGGGACTGGGCTTTCAGATCGGGTCAATGATCAACAGTTGCCTGGCCTTTCCGAACGAATCGAGGACCTGAACGCCATTCTAAAAGCTTGCCATTGCACAACGGTTAACATAATCGGAATTTCGGAGGGGGTTCCCATGGCGATTTTGTTTGCTGCCACCTATCCCGAACGGGTTGAAAAACTCGTGTTGTTTGGGGGGTATGCCCGCTGGATTGCTGATTCGACCTATCCGTGGGGGCTGACGCGCCAACAACATGCCCGGATGATGGAGGTGTTTGAAAAATACTGGGGAGAACCACTGGGTATTCAGCAGATGGCCCCCAGTCTAGCCAAAAATCCTGATGCTCAGTTGATGTGGGCGAGGTACCTAAGGCGTAGTGCGAGTCCGGGTACGGCCGTTAATTTGTACCGGATGAATATCGAAATCGACGTTCGGCAGGAGCTTGCGCAGGTAAAAACGCCCACACTGGTCATGAACCGAAAGGGGGATAAACTGATTTCTGCTGACCATAGCGCCTATCTGTTTAACCACATTCCCGATGCACGACATATTGAACTGGAAGGCGACGATCACCTGCCTTTTCATGGCGACACTCAGCCTGTTTTGATGGCTATAGAGTCATTTTTGGCTGGTAACCAGGTTGTTTCAGTCGCCAGTAAGTCCAAAGGAAACCATACAGCCCTTATTTTTCGCATTAAAAACTATATTGATTTACATTACAGCCAGCCCATTACGCTTGCCTTTCTGACAAAGCAATTTGGTATCAATGAGTACGATTTAAAAACCGAGTTTAAACGCCTGGTAGGCCAACCCGTCATTGCCTATCTTAAAGACGTCCGTTTTCAGATTGCGTGTCAGATGTTGAAAGAGACCAGAGAGTCGATCGATTCCATTGCCGAACAGGTGGGGTATCAGCATACGAATAATTTTTCAGCTTCTTTCAAGAAAGAATTTGGACTATCGCCCTTGGCGTGGCGAAATAAGTAGATCAGGAATTCCAATCGATGACGCCTGAATCGTAAACAAACCAGCGACTGATTGACTTTCGGAGTTCTTGGAGATCTGGTTCATTGTCAGCAGCCCAGGCAACAATCCCATCAGGGCGTATTAGTAGCGCACTCAGGCCCAATTGCTCTTTAACCCGGCCCGACCTATACTTCAGTTGGGTACTGTACTCACTCGCCAGCATTTTAAGGGAATCATTTCCCTCAAAATCAAGCAGAATGCCCAGACCATCGCGCATAAGGTCGCCAATCTTAGTGCCGTCTTCAAATTCAAAGTTGGGAACGCTGCGGCCGACCAGCGGGTGATTGCCACCAAGATGATATTGTGTGTTGACACCCCATACCCGTCCTGCCATGTAAGTGGCACCATCGCGCGTGGTCAAAAGGTCTCGGAAAATGACGTTGAGGGCGCGGGCATCAGGAGTTGGTTTCATGATAGCAACCTGAGCGCGTGACCAATCCAGAACCTGGGCTCCAATCGGGTGCCGTTCGAGATAATAACTGTCCAGTAAGCCTTCAGGGGCTTTGTTATGGATGGTTGCCGCGAGTTTCCAGCCGAGGTTCATGGCATCATTAAGACCAAGGTTAAGTCCCTGCCCTCCCAACGGCGAGTGAATGTGGGCGGCATCGCCAGCTAACAATACCCGTCCGTTGCGGTAGGTTGTTGCCTGCCGTGCCCGGTCAGTCCAGGTCGTTGCTGCATGAAGAGCAGTGATTGTAACATCGGTGCCCGAAACCCGACGGAGCACCTCCTGGACATGTTCAAGCGTGACTGGCTTTCCTGAATCATGAAAGGCTCCACCATCAAACTCCTGGATCATTACATAACCCGGTTGCGATTGCAGATACATGCCTGTCGCTGTCGTGTTTCGACCCGGTTTTAGTTTCTCCGGGTCGGCCATGTCGACCTGGGTCGAGTAACCGGTAAATTCCGGCTCCGTACCGGCGAAGTCAAAGCCGCCTGTTTTGCGGACAATGCTACGGCTTCCATCGCAACCGATCAGCCATTTGCTCCGAAATGATTGGTCTTCTGACCGAACCGTTACTTCATCTTCGGTTTGATGGAAACCCGTAATAGCAAGGCCGCGTTTAATTTCGACACCCAGGGCTGCTGCCCGTCGGGCCAGAACCAGTTCAAGTTCCTCCATTTCTGAGATTAAACTGGTTTCGGGCGAGCCTGGCAGTCGATACGGCCATTGAAAAGTATCAATATCACCGTCATGAAATGGAATACCGGCGAAATGCCCTACCTGCCGACGGGCTCCTTGTCCGGCATGCTGGTGAGGGTTTTTAAGGCGTTTATGTAATTCGAGCTCTTGTAATAGCCCACGGCGATAAAGCGCTTCAATGGTAGGCGCCGAGAGGCCACGGATGCCAAAAGGAAGGCGCTTTAACGATGAGTGCGGGTTCTCCGCTTTTTCCAGTATCAGAACCGAACAGTTGGCAAGAGCCAGTTCGCAGGCAAGGAAAAGACCAACTGGCCCTGCACCGGAAATGATAACATCGTGACTAGATTGATTTTGTGCGTGTTTCATGCTGTCAAATGTCTCTTCGATAGAGAGTGATTGAAGCACAAAATTCTGGAATGCCTTTCGCTCAGGCTTGTACAAACGCGACAAAATGAGACTACTCGCTGAACTGTGGCACGGCTGATACAGGAGCCTGATTGTCAACTATGGAATCAGCCGTGCCACAGTTCAGCGAGTAGTCTCGACAAAAGCTGCCATAGCCTGTTTTCCCTTCTTAGCTTCTCGCGCGAATGCTCCGGGGGTGATGCCGCTATACCGCTTGAATTCACGGCTTAGATGAGATTGATCGGTGTAGCCCAGTTCATGCGCTAAACCGGCCAGGTTAGCATTTGGATCAAGCCACAATTGGTTGCGTACCTGCTCAAAACGCATCAGACCGGAAACATCTTTGACCGCATAGCCAGACGATTGTTTGAACTTCCGTTCCAATGTACGAACTGTCGCATGAGCCGCTTCGGCTACCTGACTTACGGGCAGCTTACCGTTTGCCGCTCTCATAGCCGCTCCCGCTTTTAACAGCATACAGTCAGTGGAAATTTTCGTCCTGGCATTCAGGAAATACTGCGTTACCTGAACCAGTGCTTCTTCTCGTTTACCCGCCTGAATACACTCCGCCAATGTGGGTTGAAGTAGAGCAATGGGATGCTTAAAAATGCGTACGCCATCGTTACCTGCCGGTAATCGGAGTAAATCGAAAACCGTCCAGGGAAAGCAGCGGACAGCCATGATTTCTAAACGGCCTTTTGCGTAAAAAACAGCAGGCTGATTAAGCAATCCTACCATAAATGGTGATGGTAGGAGCTGTAAGCTTCCATGTTGAGAAATACTGCAGCCGCTTCCGAAATAAAAAATGATTTCAGCGTAGCCATCCGGTACTACCTCAAAACTTGTTTGATTATCGCCGAAGTCTCTATTGTTATACCAGAAGCACTTTATGGTATCCCGTAGTTCTTCGGGAGGTTCAAATTCCAGGTGTTGCATGTTGAAAGATAGTGTATTTTAGTAACACCGATCAAATTCAAAAGAGGCATTCCAGTGCTAAAACTGGATAATGCTTCTTGCGTAGGAAGCTATAAAATCAAATCAGTAGTTCAGAGAGTGCATTTTAAACGGTGGCACGGCTGATACAAGCGTCTGATTATCAACTATGGAATCAGCCGTGCTACCGTTCGGCGAGCAGTCTCGTAATTCATATTGGTGCTGACATGCGGGATGCCCAATCATGATGTATGATATGGCCATTGGCTTTGTATTGGCCGGATTACAGGAAGAACATCCAGATTGGTATGCAACACAGGCAAGTCAACCTCGACGAAGAAGCCGATTGGTCAACAAGGTTCGGGTTTCGGTCGATGCGATGGTAGCCGAAATGAGTAGCGAGTATTATGATGAGCCCAAAGAAGAAGAGTAAGCGTCATAGACTAATCCGTTAATAGATAGGTCTACTTATCGGTAAAAGCATTTCATCGATTCGGGACAGACTCATTCAAATACTGAAATCATTGCTTCGTCCCACACCTGTATACTTAAGCTATCAAGTATTGCAGTCGTGGTAGCAGGATTCGTATAGCAAGTGTACGCTTCTGGGGATAGCCTAAGCGTTGCGTCAATCCAATCGGCCTCATTACCCGTTAAGACTCCGTCTGCAACTGTGGTAAAGCCCTTTCCGGTGTTTTGGAAATGGGAAACGAACACATTACCCGGGACAATAATAGAGTGGAACATCGTAAAGTCGTTTAATTCGACAGGCGCTCGTTAATTAGCTCCTTATTTAACCATGTAACTAACTGATGTATAGCTTGGTTAAATCTTTTTCTGCTCAAAGGACGATAATTTTTTAAGCGGTCTAAATGCCGAATTGATAAGCTCAAGAACCAGTTATGATCGTAGCCGATTTTTTCGTGTTCAGCATATCAAGCTTTTCTGAAATTTCGCCCTTGAAACCAAAATTTTGGTAGATTAGCTAGGCTTTGTTGCATGGCTCCTGATCTACCGAAAAAAGATTGAACTTAGCACCGTCGAAGGGTAAGGTACCGAAAACAAGTAAGCGATTTAGCCTCAATAGGCTGTTTAAATTACCTTTTATCGGGCTTTGATCAGGACAAAACACACCTTCAAAGAGCTATGCAGCAAAACCTTCACTGGATATAACTAAGTAACCACTGGCGAGACAGGGATATCTAGTATGTAAACTTGTCCCTTTGGTGATTGGTAAATCCGTTTTATTTGTGTGCAAATAATAATTATGTTAGTACAATTTAGTCTTTTTTAACTTTTTCACGATGCAATCCAATAAATCTATTTTATTAATTGGTTATGACGTTAATTTATGTTTAGGAATGGTCTATTGTCTTAAATCGTTTCATCATAACTTTTATTTACTCACCTCGAATAGAAAGAACGCTGCTAAATTTTCTAAGTTCATTAGAAAAACCTATTACTATACTAGTTATGATCATTTAGATGATCAGATTATCGATATTATAAAGACGCACAAGATTGATTTAATTATGCCTTATGACGAGCTGGAAGGCAGATGGATAAGAGAAAATATGGAATTACTAAGTAAATATTCTACTTGCATGTGGAGCACAGAGATTCAATATTTTGACATTGGTATCAATAAAAAACGTTTAGCAGAGTTTTTAACTGTTCATGATTTACCTTGTCCAAAATTCGCTGCTGTAACCACGGCAGAGGAATTACAGATGGAATCGTCAAAAATAGGATTTCCGTTGATAGTGAAACCGACCAGAAGTAATTTTGGTCGAGGCATTAAAAAGTTTGAAAAATGGGAAGATTTAAAAATATTCTATGATAATGATAAGGAAGTTGACAAAGAATATATTATTCAACCATTTGTCATCGGTAGTGATATTAGCTGTAACGTAATTTGTAAAAATGGTGAAGTTTTGTGTCACACTATTCAGGAGTCACCGGTGAAATATGGTTCAAATTTTTCCGATAATGATATAATCGTCTTTCACGATGATAATCAGGTTATCAGAACGGTCGCTCGCATGATGAAACTGCTCCATTGGAACGGAGTAGCCTGTGTAGACATTCGAAGAAATAACAAAGATCAATCCATTTTAATCCTAGAGATTAACGGACGTTTTTGGGCATCGATGGTTGCTTCATATATAAGAGCCGGTATCAATTTTCCGGAAATTATGGCAAGCCTTGCTTTGGGAGAAACAGTCGAATTCCCCCTTCAACGTACGGCAAACCAAATATCATTCACTCGATATTTTCAGGATAAACTACGGTTTAAGAAAGCTTCATTTAAAGACACTAAATATATCAGTTATTTGGCTGACCCTATTGCCCGACTGGCCCAATTGGTAGTACGATGATTGCTTTATGTCTTTCATTATCTTTTACAGGGCTTTCTGGCTTTGTTGCATGGCTTCTGACCTGCCTGAAAAAGCCTGAGTTCAGCACAATCGAGGGGCAAAATTGTCGAAAATAGGTAAGCGGTTTGGTCTAAATGGAATGCTGGCCTATCCTCTCATAAGACTGGGATCAGGTCAAAACGCACCTTCAAGGAGCTATGCAACAAAGCCAAGAAACGATCAAAAGACAAAACGACCAAATCTAATCATGACTTAGAGAAGTCCCCTAACCAAGTGAAAGAACTCAAACCTGATCGATTTGGCCAATTCGGGCCGGGTCGCCGGTGCGGTGAGTGACTTGATTTATATTCGGGTCGGTGTTGGCTTTGCTTATTTGTCGGTGATTATGGATGCGTATACACGTAAAATTTTGGTTGCCGGGCCGCCAGAGCGGTCCTTCCACAAAACGTTAGAAGCCAAAGAACCGGTAGCTGCTCTGGAGATGGCCTTAAAAACGCGGGTTCAATCGGATCCACCGCTTATCCACCACTCTCTTCGATTTTGCTATTCATCAGCTAAACTCGATAAACTATCAATACCCCCGAAGACTCAGAAGTATTGAATCGTAAAGCAAAGATTCGAGACAAAGTTATAGGCTCTAAGTAAGACAATTTTTAAAACAAAACATAGTGTCAGTATTTCTTATCATTAACCTCGTTTCTACTTTTCTTCCATTAACATAATTCGTAGTTATAAAACGGCTATGGGAATAATATTATTTTGTGATTTGTATCCATTTGTACTTTTAGTAGAAGTGATGGTTTAATTATAATCGAGATCAGACCGTACTTTTTATTTGTTTAAAGGGTTTTATATAGAAAGATCCTTCATAATCATCAAAGACAATCTCATAATTGTTTAAAAACATAAAATATAGAATCGTAAATTTTTGCTCACTTTCTAAAGGCATTTTTAAACGATACACTACTTCTTCTACTTTTTCAAAATAAGTCTTCAAAAGATCTCTAGTGCCTTTTTTCTGATATGCATTGACAATAAGGCTATCAAGATGAAATTTACAGCCTATGATTGCGTTTGAAGAGAAAACTCTTCTCTGATTCAAGGCATTATACATAAAATCATAATAACCGATTGATAGTGAATACTTTTTATAGGCCGCACTTAATAAACCTTTTTGAGTATAAGCAACGCGGTTACTATCAACCAATACAAATACTCCTTTAGAATCATCTGGAGCTGGTAAGAAGTGTTTTGTTGAGTCAAGAACGAGATAATTTTTAGCAGAATCAGGATGATAGAAGGTATGGATATAACCTTGGTTAAAGTATTCTTTAGCTTTTTCTTGACAACTGATTATGAGCAAAGCTAAAAGTCCGTTAAGTAGACTGAGTTTTATAATATGCCAAGTCATGATTTCTAAAAGTAAGATTCCTTATCAAAATACAATTTACATATAGAGTATAAAATGATATTATTTCCATAGCCTTTGTATAACTATGAATTATGTAAAGGGATTATTTCTAAAAAACAGTTAAGTAAATTATTTGTGCAAAACTTTCTTTGATACAACCAGAGTATTATGTCTTAATTATTACTTCGTGCCTGTTGTAAAGTTCTTAGCGTAGATTTTAAGCTGACCAGAAGTTGAATTAGTATTGATCACATAGCAGGTTAGGCCATGGACTTGAAATGTGCTAGTCAGCAAATGTAATTCTTCATCATCTCTAGTACTGTAAGCAACTTGGATCGATTCTTGAGCCATGATACCAAAGTTCAAATCAAACTTTGCTTTATAGACGTCCTGAAAGATTAGCCTACCCACTCCTGTATCACACCACTCTATTTCAAGTACGATTGAGTCATTATAGCCCGGATTACTGCGGTCGATGTGGATTGACTTAAGAGCGGAGTCATGCCAATGAAAATCGTCAAAACCCATTGAAAACTGTTGTATAAGTGCGGTGGCTGTTGCAAAAGTAAGACAACTATTTATTACCCCAATTTTCGAGCTTGATCCTAGTCACCGTGGAATCTTTTGTGTAAAGCAAAATAAGATTCTTGCCTTGCTGGGGGTCAATGTCTGAGCCATATTCTTCACTGATTTTATAATTAAGAGCCTGAATATCCTGACTGTCTGGAGCACCTAACAAATCAATGGCATCGCTAACGGGCATCCCCTTCAACTGATAATTCGAGAGCAAATCACTGACCATCTGCTCTCGATTGATATACCAAATGTCTTTTCGTTCTCGCCATCCTTGTCGGTCAAACTTCATCTGAGGTTGGCACGAGACAGCCAAATGAAAAATAAAAACAGAAAGCGTGTAGAGTTTTACTTTGATGCTCATGGGTTCTTGATAGCTCAAAGGCAAATGTAACTCATTGACGGATAGATTGGTTAGTCATCTATGCTAGGCTACCATCCATCGAACACCTCGCTGGTCAAACTCGTGCCAGCCCATCACCTCTATCAGCAACTGTTAGAAAAAGTTGACTTCAGTTTTATCAGGCCGCTATTTGAGCCTTTTTACTCTTCTATGGGAAGGCCATCGGTTGACCCCGTGGTGTTTGTTAAGTTGCTATTGGTGAGCCATTTTGAGAACATCACTTCCGATCGTAAGCTGCTGGAACTGGCTAATCTGCATCTGGGCATCCGCGCATTTTTAGGCTATGCATTAGAGCAGCCCTTGCCCTGGCATAGCACGCTTTCGCGTACCCGCCAACGCATCCCAATCTCTGTTTTTGAAATCTGCTTTAGCCACATCGTTGGCTTGTGCATTCATAAAGGGCTCGTGAGTGGCCATACCCAAGTGATCGATTCAGCATACGTCAAAGCCAATGCATCCATGAGTCGACTGAAGCCTAAAGCTACTATCTGGTCTTCTGAGGCTCATTCTAAGTTAGGTCGACCGAGTGCTCCTCGCCTAACGGCTTCGCCGGATCGTTTATACCATATCCACCGCTTGCATGGCAACATCCTTAAAGCAGCTCCTAACAAATCTGGGCAACTTCTGAGTAATCTCACTCATTATAGTCCGACTGATCTCGATGCCCGCATTGCCTTCAAAACCGGTAAGCCCCGCCAACTATCATATATGGCCAGCGTGAGCGTCGATGCTGCCCAGCATGTGATTACCCACATTGATGCAGGTTCGGCCGACCGACGCGACAGTCGTAATCTGCTACCCATTGTTGACACGACTCAGAAACGCTTGAAGCGTTTTGGTGTAGCCATGAGTAATGTAGTGGCCGACGCTGGCTATAGTTCAGGGGAAAATTATGAGTACTTAGAAGATCGAGGATTGACCGGCTATATACCCCCTCATGGCAAGTACAAGGAGGAGCGGTCAGGCTTTGCCTACGATGCCAAGAGTGATAGTTATACGTGTAGTCTAGGCAAACGATTAGCTTTTGATCGACTGGTCATTGATAAGCAGAATAACCCCAAGAAGCGCTACATGGCCAAGGCATCCGATTGTAAGAACTGTCTCATTCATGAGCAGTGCAAGGGTAAAAAAGCTAAGGAAAAGCGACTCCATCACACCTACTATAAAGCCTATTATGAGCGCATGACGAATCGGTTATCGAGCCGATTTGGCAAACGTATGATGCGGCTTCGATCAGCGACGGTTGAGCCGGTTTTGGGTAGTCTAATTGATTATTTTGGGCTTCGTCAAATCAATACAAGAAGTCGAGAAACCGCAGCTAAAGTGATGTATGTGGCAGCGATGGCCTACAATCTGAAGAAGTATATGCGCTTTACACCAGTTGAGCAAAGCAGAATAGTAATCGCCCTACCAGTACCTGATCGGTTTTATTATATACTGATCTACTTTTGCAACAGCCACTGCGTTTATGTTAGTCCAAACTCTATTCGTACAGGTGGGGCTTAGATACACTTTATATACGTTACAAACAAAAAACCTCAAATCACGCTGATTTGAGGTTTTTACGATTTAGTAGGAAGTAGCGGGCTCGAACCGCTGACCTCTGCTCTGTCAAAGCAGCGCTCTGAACCAACTGAGCTAACCTCCTGTGATACTGGAAAATGGTTATTGTATAATGAAAAATGAGGGCTGATCGGCTAACCGCATTAGTCATTGTGCATTGCACATTTTTCATTCCCATTTGGGTCTGCAAACTTACGAAACTTCTTCTGTTTCCAAACGAGCTTGATAAATTTTTTGAGAAGGAATGCGCCACAAAAGCATAAATCCAACCACAAACAACACCAGTAGGGCCAAAACACTGTTCCGCATGCTACCCGTAATCTGTTCTATCAACCCATAGACCAGCGTACCAAACACAATGGATGTTTTTTCGGTCACGTCATAAAAACTGAAGTACGAAGCAGTGTCGGTAGTCGCTGGAATGAGTTTGGAATAGGTCGACCGCGACAGCGATTGAATACCGCCCATCACCAGACCAACTACACCCGCCAGTATAAAAAACTGCGATTCGGTCTGGACGAAATAAGCCGCAGCACAAATGCCAATCCAGATCACAACAGCCGTCATAAGGGAGTAGGTGTTGCCGATTCGTTCCGAAAGACGTGAAAAGCCGTAAGCCCCCGGAATAGCCACCAACTGAATAAGCAGAATCGTAATGATCAGACTTTGGCCGGGTAATTTTAGCTCGTCGCTTCCGAAAATCGTGGCTACGTACATCACCGTCTGAACGGCCATGTTATAGACAAAAAATGAAACAAGGAAGCGTTTTGCTAACGGTAGGCCCTGTAGTTCGGTCCATACATGCCGTAATTCCTTAAAACCATTGAGCAAATAATTGCCGGTTTTTCTGGCCTTTTTCGTGCCATCGGGGAGTCGACTGAACGGGATCTGGGCGAAACTGATCCACCACACGCCAACCGTCAGAAAGGCAATCCGGGAAGCCATCGCTTCGGAAATATTGCCAAACCACTCACGCTTCAAAATCACCAGCAGGTTAACGATCATCAGGAGTACACTGCCGAGATAACCCATTGAAAAACCACGGGCGCTAACCCGGTCGTACTGGTCTTCGGTAGCAATATCGGGCAAATACGAGTTATAGAAGACGATACTGCCACTCCAGCCAATCAGGCTGAGCCAGAAGCAGATAACTGCGAATGTGGTCGTTTCCTGAACAAAGAAATACAAAAGGCTACAACTTACGGCCCCAGTATAACAGAACACTTTCATGAACGCTTTTTTTCGTCCACTGTAGTCAGCAACGGCGGTACAGATAGGGGAAAGCAGAGCCGTAAAAAGAAAGGCAGCTGAAATAGTATAGGAAAAGAGGACGGAGTTTTTGATCGAAATTCCCAGAAAATTAATCACCGGTCCACCTGTTTCGTTGAGGGCTGTTGCCGAGAAATAGACCGGGAAAATACTGGATACGATCACCAGCGAATGCACCGAATTGGCCCAGTCGTAAAACGTCCAGGCTGTGAGGATACGGGGGATGTTTTTAGGCATAAAGAGCGAAAGAGTGAATGAGTGAAAGAGCGAAACTTTATCGAAGGTAATTCGCTCTTTCACTCATTCACTCTTTCGCTCTTTAAAAAATTTACCACTGCCTTCGTAAAGGCATGATTTGAGTCTCCGGCAACCATGTGACCCGCTTCGGCTACGCTTACACTCTGTACGTGGGGTACTGAGTCGAGAAACTCAGCCATTATTTTTTCGCTCACCACATCGCTCATGCCACCCCGAACAATGAGCGTGGGAACGGTAAGGTCATGGGCAGCCCGGTAGAGTCGTTCTTCGTTCTGAGTTTTTCGGTCGGGGCTTGTATTTTGCCGCCAGAGAGCCAGCATGTTCGGGTCCCAGTGCCAGTAGTAGCGCCATTCGCCGGTCGGGCTTTTTCGCAAACGCAGATTTTTCTCCAGACGAGTATGATCGGCAGGGCGAGGGCGATGAGGCAGGTAGGCGGCAACCGCATCGGCCGCTTCGTCCAGACTGGCAAAGCCATTTAGATTACCACTCATGAAGGCAAAGATTCGCTCAATTCCCTTTTGCTCGGTACGGGGCGCAATATCAACCAGGACGATCGCTTTACAAATGGATTCGCTTCCGGGCGGACGTTCACCTTCGGCAATCAGTGCGGTCATGCCACCCATCGAAGCGCCAACGATGGCTGGTTTGCGGCCGAGCTGAGCAACTACAGCTCGCAGGTCAGCTGCCAGATACTCAATGCTATAGTGCCCTTCCGTCGACCAGTCGCTGTCGCCATGACCGCGAGCGTCGAGAGCGATGGCATAGAAACCCGCATCGGCCAGCCACTGAGCCGTATCACCCCAGGAATGACGCGTTTGGCCACCCCCATGAAGCAGCAAGACTGGTTCATCGGCCGGGTCGCCATAGGCATCAGCCGCAATATAAAAGCCAGGTTCGGTTTCGAATTTCATCAGTATGAAAGAGCGAAAGAGTGAATGAGTGAAAGAGCGGCTCTTCTCAGAAAGAATCGCTCTTTCACTCATTCACTCTTTCGCTCATTTAAATAGACGGGTCAAACTCCAGATTTATGTCGGCGTCTTTCCCATCGACGGGAGCGCGTTGGCGGAGAATGAGTTTGGTTTTGGTAAGCTGGATGATGGGGAAATTACCACTGAAGCCCGTCACGACCACGTCGATCGACTGATTATCGGTAGCCAGTTTCCAGGTGCCGTTGTTGATGACCAGATTCGATTGCTTGGGGTCGAGGGCACGTACGGTACCATTATTCCGAAACTGCATGTTTAGGTCATACAAAATCTGCGTGGCTAGATTCAGACGGCTTTTGTTGATTTCCTGGCCATTGGTATCGGTTACCCGTACGGTTCGCCAGTTGTTGGCAATCAACAGATCAGTCTGCGAAGCTGTCGTTACAACAGGTGTTGTGCCATCGTCTTTTTTGCAACCAGATTGTGCGCCCAAAAGAACTGTGAACACAAAAAGAAGTCGGATCGTATGCTTCATTCGATAAAGTTGATTTGTCGGATCGTTTCTGACTAATAACGGGAATTGCTGGCGTATCGTTTATGAACCGGAACACGTTGCGCCCTTAAAATTCTGTAGTTTTGCCCAAACTTCAAGCAATGCGGCTTCCATTTGGTTTTTTTCTGATCGTGATTTTGTTGGCGGGGCAACTCCGGGTATTGGCGCAGCAACAGTGTGCCGACCGGCTGACGTTCACGCCCGTCAGTCAGCCTAATCAGATCGAATGGAGTAAATTTCCTGACTTCAACCTTCCATTTTCGATCATCTATGGTGGTCCACGATTTACCGATTCGCAGGCGAGTCCTCTACGTCATGGCTTTAGTCATCTGGTGGATGTGAAGGATTCCGAATATGGATCATTGGTAAAGCCAGGACAACGGGCTACCGTCTATTATGGGGTGGCTACTGGGCTCAATCAACCCTGGGAAACCATCGAAAGTCCATGGGGAAACGACCTGACGGCCTATCGGGCTAAGTGGGATGCTTACCTGTCGGGTCTGTCGGGTGGACAGAAAAATGCGGCTGGTTTATACGTGCTTCCGGTCAATCGGCTGGCTCTGGACATTGAGCGATTTCTGGAAACAGACACACGCATTTTGCGGCTTAAAACCGATACGCGCGTGCCCGCTAGTTACCGCGCCCTGTCTGATGCCGATTTTGTAGCAGCCTACAAAAAGGCCATGCGGAATTTATACGCTGAGAGCATCCGATATATTCGCCAACACGCCGACCTGACGGGTATTAGCGTGACCAGTTATGCCGATACGCCTGTTCTGAATACGTACGTGAACGTGCCTACATTTAGCTGGGCCGACTGGAAAACGAACCTGAGCCTGACCAATTACATCGTCCAGGATTCGACCCTTAGCAGGATTGGCGGGCCCTATTATGACCAATTGGATGCGCTGGCACCTTCGTCGTATTACTATTATGATTATCCCAATCCGTTTGCGCAGGATTACCTGTCGTACCTCCTGTTTCAGGTAGAAGTAAACCGGGCCTGGAGTACGAAGCCGATAGTGCCCTGGATATGGATGCGGTATCATGATAGTTCCAACAGTGCGTTTCAGTTTATTCAGCCATTTATGGCCGAAGCGACCGCCATATTCCCGTTTTTTTCTGGTGCCTCTGGATTATGGCTTTGGGAGAACCCGACGTTTGCGTCAACCCGTACAGATACCTATGCCGCTTATGAACATTTTATTCATGGCCTTTATCGACTGTCGCGTTTTGCCGACATGTTTCAGGGGGCCTACGAGTTGGTAATCGAGACACCCGCCCGCGATTTGATGGATAAGCAGTTACCCGTTTGGCGAGGAGTGGTCAAAGGGAACCAGATTCTGATAGCCGCTCATAATCCGTATGCGGCTGATGGCGCCAAAACGAGTCTTGCCGTGAGTTATAAGTCGTGGCGGCAACCGATAGAGCTCACTGGGCGAGAAGTCTATTTATGTCGATTTGATATGGGAGCCGTTACCGGCATTGAGCCTGCCTTACCACCATTTTCCGTGTCGCCTAATCCGGCATCGACTAATTTAACCGTCTCCTTTGAGCGATTGCCCACTGGGTCAACAGAACTGGTATTGATAAACACTACGGGCCAAACGGTCGTTAAACAGGCGGTTAACAGCACTCAGCAAACGCTTAACGTAGCCAATTTGCCCGATGGACTATATTTCCTTCGGATTCAGAACGCCAGCACTAGCCAGACCAAAAAGATTGTCATTCATGGTCATTAATTGTCATGGCTTCGCGTCATTTAATGGTCATTTGCTGCGCGTCATTAAGTGGTCATTAAGTTAAGTAAATACAAGGATTGACCATTAAATGACGCGCAGCAAATGACTACTAATGACCCTGAAGCCAACGACTATAAAGAATATGCCTAATCAACTGCAATACGAAACCAGCCCATACTTGCTTCAACACGCCAACAACCCGGTCGACTGGTATCCATGGGGCGAAGAGGCACTTACGAAAGCGATCAACGAAGACAAACCTATTCTGGTCAGTATCGGCTATTCGGCCTGCCATTGGTGCCATGTTATGGAGCATGAATCGTTTGAGAAGGATTCGGTAGCGCAGGTCATGAATGAGCATTTCGTTTGCATAAAAGTCGATCGGGAAGAGCGCCCGGATGTGGATGCAATTTATATGGATGCGGTGCAGGCAATGGGCGTGCAGGGCGGATGGCCACTCAATGTCTTTCTGATGCCCAGTGCCAAACCATTCTACGGCGTTACGTATCTGCCTACCCGAAACTGGATGAACCTGCTCGACAGTATTCGGCAGGCGTTTCAGGGCCATCGGGACGATCTGGCGAAATCGGCCGAAGGCTTTGCGACAGAACTGAATTTGACGGATGCTGAGCGATATGGGCTGACGCAGGCCGACCCGCTTTTTTCGGCCGACTTGCTTGAGGTTTTGTACCGAAAAGTAGCGGTCAAGACCGATGATGAGAAAGGTGGTATGCGTCGGGCACCTAAGTTCCCGATGCCCAGTGTCTGGCGATTTCTGTTGCGCTATTACGACAGTACCGGTAATGATGCGGCCCTACATCAGGTTCGACTAACGCTCGACCGGATGGCGTTGGGTGGCATTTACGATCAGCTCGGTGGCGGATTCGCCCGGTATTCGACGGATGGCGATTGGTTTGCACCACACTTCGAGAAAATGCTGTACGACAATGGGCAACTTCTGGCCTTATATGCCGAAGCCTACAGCCTGACCAAAAGTCCATTATACAGACACGTTGTTTATCAGACCATCAGTTTTGCTCAACGTGAACTGCTTAGTCCCGAAGGTGGATTTTATTCGGCACTGGATGCGGATAGTGAAGGGGTGGAAGGCAAGTTTTATACGTTTACCACGCCAGAACTCAGAGAGCTATTGGGCGATGACTACGACTGGTTTGCAGAACTGTATAACCTGACTGATGCCGGAAACTGGGAGCACGGGCGTAACATTCTGCACCGTACCGAGACCGACGAATCGTTTGCCGAACGAATGGGTTGGTCGTTACCGGATCTGGAGTTGCGGCTGGCAGCTACCCACACACGCTTATGGCGGGTACGTGAAGAACGAATACGGCCCGGTCTGGACGATAAAATTCTGGCATCCTGGAACGGGCTGATGCTGAAAGGCCTGGCGACGGCCTACCGCGTATTTGCCGAACCCGAGTTTCTGACCATGGCACTTCGATTGGCGTTTTTCCTGCTCAAAAAAATGCGGGATACCCGAAATGGCCGTTTGTGGCATACCTACAAGCAGGGCCGTGCCCGACAGGCCGGTTTTCTGGAAGATTACGCGGCCGTTATTGATGGGTTGCTGGCTCTCTATCAGGCTACATTTACCGAAAGCTGGCTGACGGAAGCTGATCAACTGATGCAGTATGTATTGACGAACTTTTCGGATACAGGTTCGGCTGAAACAGGGCCAGATCCGATGTTTTTCTTTACCGATAAAAATGGCGAAGAACTCATTGCCCGGCGTAAGGAATTGTTTGATAATGTCATCCCATCGTCAAATTCGATGATGGTTGAAAACCTCTATACGCTGAGTCTGCTTTTAGAGCGACCTGACTATGCCGAACAAGCCGATCAGATGCTGGGCAGGGTGCAGCCATTGGTTCAGCAAAACGCCGACTACCTCACCAACTGGGCATCCCAATTCGCCATGCGGGCCCGACCAACGGCCGAAATTGCGGTTGTTGGCCCCGAAGCTGAAGCCTATCGCGAAGCGCTGGATGCCGAGTTTTATCCCAATAAGGTTGTCTGCGGTACAACCGATCAAAGTAATCTGCCTTTGCTGGAGCAACGAGGTTCTATAGGTGGCAAGACGGCTATATATGTTTGTTATAACCGAGCCTGTCAGTTACCCGTTACCAGCGTAGCCGAAGTATGGCAACTTTTACGCTGAAAAGGTTGACAGAATCGTGTATCTTGCCGCCGGTTCTGTCTGTAACCTAATCTATGCCAATCGATAATATACACGATAAGTTCTTCAAGGAAAGTTTTTCCAGAAAAGACATAACAGCGGCCTTACTTCAGCAGATTTTGCCTTCGGAGTTGGTGGCACAATTAGATTTATCGGCTCTTGAACTGATCAATGGATCGTACGTAGACGAAACATTACAGGAGCATTTTGCTGATCTGTTATTTTCCTGTCCCTATCGGGAAAACACAAATCTGCAGGTTGCTTTGTTGTTGGAGCACAAAAGTTATCGGGAAAAATACCCCCACTGGCAGTTGTTGCGCTACCTACTGAACGGCTGGGAGGATGATCGGAAACAAAAACGTCTGCCCATGGTGCGCATACCGATAGTTATTTATCATGGGGTCAGTCGCTGGACGTACCAGTCGATGGTTGATTATTTCCCAAGGCTTAACCAGCCACTTCCACAATACATACCGGATTTTCAGTATCATCTGCTTGATTTGTCTGTATTATCGGACAATCAGATTGCTCAATTTAAAAGCCGGTTTCTGGAAACGGTACTGTTATTATTGAAACACCGTCAGGATGAGTCGTATTTACTGAATAGCGGGGCTCAGTTATTTTACTGGCTGGAGGATTATATTGAAACCGAAGAGGGAGAGAATTTTGAGAACAACCCTCGTTTATCTGGCGGGTGTTACAGATATTAGCAAACACACATTAATTGAACAGTTATTTCTCAATACTCCTATAGCAAACAAGGCAATGACAGTACTGGATTATTGGATCGAAACGGGGATTGAAAAAGGAATGAAACAGGGTCTTCAACAAGGCTTACAGCAGGGTATGCAAAAAGGTTTGCAACAGGGGTTGCAGCAAGGCTTAGAGCAGGGTTTACAACAAGGCTTACAACAAGGGCGTGAAGAAGCGGTGATAGATATGGTTCGGAATGCGTCGAGAGAAAAAGTAGACGTTAATTTTTTAGCCACGCTAACGGGTTATACACCTGAGCGGATTGCCGAAATTATTGAAGCAATTAAACGAGAGGAAGCCTAAGAATTCACTCACCCCAGGCGGTCAATACCAGCGTCCGGCGGCCGCCATTATTGCGATGTTCACCCAAATAAACTCCCTGCCAGGTTCCCAGATTTAGTCGCCCATTGGTAATTGGAATCGTGACGGAATGGCCTAGCATAGCCGTTTTCAGATGGGCGGGCATATCATCGGAGCCTTCATAATCGTGTTGGTAATAAGGCTCATTTTCAGGAACTGCTTTATTGAAGAATCGCTCGAAGTCGCCACGTACGGTAGGGTCGGCATTTTCGTTGATGGTCAGGCTGGCCGACGTATGCTGAATAAACACGTGCAGAATGCCCATTCGTATCTGGGTCATGGCCGTAAATTCCCGTTCAATGATTCGTGTTATCAGATGAAAACCTCGTGAGAAAGCGGGGAGGTGAATGGTGTGTTGAAATACCGGCATGAGGCAATAGACTTTAGTGAGCAGACATGGAAAATTAACGAACATTCGCATCCATCGGTTATCAGCAATCATTAAATTCGGCCAAAAGAATACTTGAAGGTTATAGCTGAAGTAAATGACATGGGGGATGAATACCTTTTATTTAGTGATGTTCGTAGCGCTGACCATTCTGCCAGCGCAGGTTCAGGCACAGGCCGACTCGGTTCGAAGTACGTCTGCGTCCGGCATTCGGCGTTCGCATGCTGATTACGATGAAGAAATTGTGTATTTCGGGAAGCATAATCAGTATTTTACCGTAAAGGTTTTCCGAAAAAACGGGGAGTTGTTCCGTCTGGATACATACAATTTATTGCCTAAAACGTTGTCTAACGGATTTCAACTGGACAGCCTGAGCCGAATCATTCATCATGGGACAACCAAAATTATGTATCCTTCGGGAAAGGTGTATGTAAGCTGTGAGTATAAAGACGGAGCACTACACGGCCCATTTATGGCGTTTTATGAGGATGGGTCCGTCAAACGGCGTGAGTATTATCGCTACGGGCGCTTATCGAAAAGTCAATGTTATACCGCCGAGGGAACTGAACAACGCTGTGACCCCTTTTATCAACCGGCCAAATTTTTAGGCAACCCCAAAGATCTACAAACTTATTTGACCCAAAAGCTGGAATCGGTGGTCGATGGAGATCGAATACGTCGTGTAACGGCTACACTATCGATCAATGAAATAGGGCAGGTGATTCGGGTGTCGGTAGCTGTGAGTACATCGCCCTATGCAGAACAGCAGGTACAGGCGGTTGGGAGTTATGTACAGCAGGTAATTCGGAATATGCCTGAGTGGACACCCGACAAAATGAACTGGAAACCGGCGATCAATGATGGAGTTGCCACAGCTTCGACCTGTACCATGTCGGTATTCCGCTTCTCCGGGATGATTCGATGCTATGTGTCCTATCAGTTGTAGTATTGCCAGTCAGATCAGCGGAACTTCCAGCAACAGGAGCATCGCGTCGTTCGATAAGGCTTCAAAATCAACTTCTCCGTGTTGAATGTCCAGGAGAGCTAGTCCGTCGCGTTCGTGCAGGAGCCGGTTCTGAACTTCAAAAGCGCCACTTAACACAAATACATACACCCCCGTTGCCTGCTCTCCATTTGTAGATGACTGAACCGGGTAAATCCCTTCCTGTCGACCTCCGTATCGGCCAATAAAACCACGAAAAGCTGATCGTTTGTACGTATCTGCCGTAACGTCAAAAAGGGGAAGCAGGGCGTTTTTGGTTCGGAAATCGAACGAAAATTGCTGACTACCCGAACAAAAGCCGTCCGACGAGTTGGTAAGCCAAAGAGCTAAGTAATTAATGGTTTCGACTTTGTATGGATTACTGATTTCGTATTCCATACCTGGTACCAGTGACAGAATGAGTACCTGCCCCGCTTCCAGAAAACCACGACCAACATCGCTCCGGTATTCGAGCCCGCCAACTAGGGGTAAAATAACGACCTCAGTATGTTGGGCTACCTGCATACATACGCTATGCCCGGCCTTTAACACATCATCGTTCAGAACCTGTAAAGCGCCAAACGGTTGTCGGCTCTCCTCCGCATAAGTGCCAAAGTTGAAGCTGTGGTAACTCCTGAAAAAGTCCAGTTGCGAACAGCCCCGCTGGTCGGATAGATAGATTTGGGCTTGGGTTTGTGTATCCATACTGAGAAGCAAAATAGCGTACAATGCAGGTTACGACTATTGAATTGGGCTGGGCCTTACAGGTTGAAACGATGAAATACTCAGATACGGCTGCAGCCTGATCATATCGGTTTCGATCTCTTTCCCATCCTGTAGAGCTTCCTGCTGATCACCGTAGGCGATGAGCAGTAGATTATCGACGGTATCAATCCAGGTCAATGGCTCACTATAAAAGTAGATAGCAACCCGATGAGCATCCTTGTTCTGAACGTGCGACTGAATGATTTCAAACCTGAATTGCGAAAATGGCAGACAGAGTTTTCCGGCTTGATTCGCTACGTCGGGGATGAGTTGATTCAACTGCCGAATGTACCCCACAGCAGCAGCACTCGTCAGATGATGCAAGCGGTCGGCGTTTGGTACATTGTCGAGCAATTCCTGAAACGTACTGTACTTACCTTCCTGATTAACGTATTGTGCCTGCATGAAAAACTCCTGATACGTATCGTCAAACACAAATTTGTCCCAGGGTTTTTGCGACGAGGCATCAATGATTTTTCGATAACACAAACGGATAATGCCCTTTGCCATGACCCTTATTCGGTTTATGATTTACGGTATACGGTGAGTTGGCACAAGAGCAACCGAAGCGCCAGCAGCCCACCGTATACCGAAAACGAATACTGTACTACGCGTTTACAACGATGGTATGCGTTAATGTATACCCACCCGAAAGGCTGCCGGATACGGTGGCTAATTCGGTTGTGAAACCGTCGCTAAACACGTTGTCGTTTTCATTTTTAGTATCCTGAGCACCTTTGGTATAGCCGTATGACTGCCCGGTGGTATAGACCAGATTGGCAATGTCGTAAGGGAAGGCGATTTGGGTCACTAACAAGGACTTACCGGACGAATTGTAAATATGTACGTGAATATGCGGTGCCCGACCCGAGTACCAGCCAGGAAAAATTGAAGTGAACGACACCAGCCCATTGGCATCCGTAGTTTGACGACCACGAAGAAAATTGACTGTGGTAAAATTCACACTTTGCATACCTGTACCGCCGTATTCGGAGTAGTAGCCATCTTTGTCGCAGTGCCAGATGTCGACCAGGGCTCCCGCTAGAGCGGCACAGCTACTACTGGCGTTTTTGATGGTAATGTTCACGGTAAACGCTACACCTGTACGGTCGTCGCGAATGTCTTTACGAACAAAATTGGCTGGGCTTTTGGTGGGAAATGGGCCTTCTGTTTCAGATGGCGTTACCGAACAGTTGCTGGCCGAACTGCCATTGGTCGAGCCCGTTGAGGTGCTGGTGCCCGTTATTGAGCTGGTGGTTGGGTCAACTTCGGTTTTAGAGCACCCACCAACCAGGGGGGTAATAGCGGCCATGCCGAACAGGCTTCCAAAACCTCTTTTCAAAAATTCTTTACGTTCCATTGGTTAAACTAAGCGTCTGAGTGAGAAATAAGAAGGGGTACTAGTGGTAAGGGTGTTCTGACTGATCGGACCTTAATCAATGGATGCCTGATTGATGGAGTCAGCAACGTCGCGGGTCGCGTCTTTGAATTCCCGGATGCCTTTCCCTAAGCCACGTGCTAGCTCAGGAAGTTTTTTGGAACCGAAAAAGAGTAGAATCGTACACAGGGTCAGGATGATCTCAGATGTGTCTAAACCAAACATAATTTTGTTGTTTTTCGAACTAAGATTAGATGTCAGTTGCTTTCTAATCTATTATCGCTGAACAACCGTATTTCGTTGCACGGAGAGCCTACTTGTAGGTAAACAAACAAATTGTGTCGGTGAATGCTAAAACTTGCCGGTGAATCCGCTTTACAATAAACCTGTTTTTAACTTCCATAGAAAATCAAAGGTGCGAGTTTTGTCATGCTGACCGGGACGCGTAGTCGAAGGAAGCATCTTTGGTAGCTACAATAAAATAATGCTGCTATCGAAGATGCTTTCTTCGACTACGCGTCCCGGTCAGCATGACAAAAAAACTACCCAGTTTTAATGAAATTTGAAAAGTTTAAACAGTTTCAATAGATAGCTACAGGCACTCGCTACAATGAATCGTAGTCGGTTAGGAGGGTATCACTTGCCGAATCGGTTCTGGAAATCGGCTTCGTAACTGGCTCCGATCGGTATGTCATGACCGGCAATGAAGATAGTTTTATTCCGAACGGCCTCAATTCGGGTCAACGGCACAATATAAGAGCGATGTACACGAATGAAATTGGAGCCGGACAGACGATCCAGCACTGCCTTCATAGTCATCCGGGCCACAAGTGGGTGAGGGCCGTTTGGGCTGTTGGGGTCGAGATGAATTTTTAGGTAATCGTCCAGTCCTTCGATAAACAGAATATCGGTCAGCGCTAGTTTGTGGAGCGTATAATCGGCCCGAACATATAAATAGGCGTCGGTGGCTTTATCATCACGCTGTTGCCAACGGTAAAAATCGGCCGCTTTGTTGGCGGCTTGTACAAACCGCTCAAACGTAAACGGTTTAAGCAGATAATCAACGGCATTCAGCGTAAACCCTTCAACAGCGTACTCGGCGTAGGCCGTCGTGAAAATGACCATAAGGGGCTGCGAGGAATCCGAAGGGGCACTAATTTCTTTATAAAAATCGATGCCTGACATCGACGGCATGTTAATGTCCAGAAACAGCAGGTCTGTCGGAAACTGCCTCAGATGACGCAAGGCTTCGTCGGTACGTGTAAACGTCTTCTGCAAATCAATGAAATCGACCTGCTGGCAGAAATGAGTAAGCACCCGCAATGCAGGCGGTTCATCGTCTAAGGCTATGGCGCGAATCATGCTAGCGAAATTGATAAATCGACGGTAAAGGTAGTAGGGGTATCGTTGATGACCAGTTGATGACGACCCGGATAAAGCAACTGTAGCCGGGCTTTTGTATTCGACAGACCAATGCCACTGGCCACGGCCGTAGGCTGGTAAACCCGGACTTTTTTATTGAAAACATGGCAGGTTAGTTCGCCCTCATGTATAGAAATCGTAATAGTTATAGTCGACGGTTCTTCAGGGCTAACACCATATTTAAACGCATTTTCGATAAACGAAATCAGTAAAAGAGGAACGATCTGTATCCCATTGGCTTTCCCTTCCACAGTGTAGTCAATAAGGGCTGTATCACCCAGTCGTAATTTCTGTAAGGCGATATACTGATCAATATAGGCCAGTTCATTTTGCAGCGAAACCAGCTCTTTCTTTGATTCCTGAATCACATAACGCAGGAAAGAAGAAAGTTTTACGATGGCGTCGGCGGTTGCCGGTGATTCAATGATGGCCAGCGAATAAATGCTATTAAGGGTGTTGAACAGAAAATGCGGATTGATCTGCGCTTTCAGATAAGAGAGTTCAGTCTGAATCTTTTCTCGTTCGGTTTTCTGCCAGCGATTATTGACCCGGATCACAATCGCCATCAGAAACCCAGCCAGGGTCAAGAAAAAAGTTTGAGTTAGCTCCGAAGGGCCTGGGCGTCTGGGGGTTTGTGTAGGAAATGGAGGGCCTGGTGGTGGGTAATGCCGATTGTCATTGGATAAAGGGGGCTGACTATTCATTGGATGAGGGAGTGGATAATTACGGGGTGAACTATACTGACTAGATGGGTCTGGGTTAAATCCTTGTCGGTTCACAACCACCAGCACACTTTCAATAAGTAAAAAGTAACCTAATGCCGTCAGCCCGTACAAAACATACTGTTTTCGAAAGAAAAACCGGGGAATCAGAAGATAATAGTTCGTGTAAAAAAAGACGATGGTGAGCAGATAGGAAAGTAGGTTCCGCCGTTCGTGCGAATCGTAGGGGAGATCGGCCAGTTTTGCAAACCCATCTTCCGCAAACAGATAGGGGAGGGCCAGAAAAATAAGGCAGCCAAGAATATGTAGTATGACGATCGAAATCCGCGTATTCATGCACGAAAAGTACATTGGAATGGGCAAACAGCACGGAAGCCGAATAGAATTTGGGACGAATGCGCCAAATGTGTCGGTGAAAAGTCTATCTACCTACTTGATCCGATCGGCATTCTCACTGACGAAGGCTCCCCAGGCACCCTTTTTGGTTTTCTTGTTCGATACCACGGGCAGTGCATTGGCGTGGAAATGATGGCAAACCGCAATGGCTAATGCGTCGGTCGCATCGAAGAACTGTGGGTCCAGATGTTGATTTAACAGATGTCCCACCATATGGGCAACCTGATCTTTTGAGGCATTTCCATTGCCGGTCACGGACTGCTTGATACGTCGGGGAGCGTACTCAACAATCGGGATATTGCGGGAGAGAGCGGCCGCCATCACAACGCCCTGCGCCCGACCCAGTTTGAGCATCGCCTGTACGTTCTTGCCAAAAAACGGATCTTCAATGGCCATCTCGTCGGGATGGTATTCATCGATCAGCCGCAGAATGGTTTCGTAGAGTTTCTGGAGCTTCAGTTGGTAGGTACTATATTTGCTCAGTTGAACCACGCCATACTGAATCATCGTCATGGTTCCACCCGCCACCGAAATAATGCCATACCCGGCCACCTGCGTGCCAGGGTCCACACCCAGGATTATTTTTTCGGCCGGAGGGCTATCCAACGTACTTTTTTTTGACTGGACAGCGGAATTGACGGTATTAATCATAGTTGGGCGTAGGCTCTCTTGCAAAGTAACGTGTTCTCCACTGTTTTGTCGCTGAAACCCGATAAAAAAATCATCTTTTTCGCTAAAATTACGGTTTTAGTGGGCCTCCTTGCGTACATCGGCTATGTAGTACGACAGCAACCTTTCAATTGGCAAGCCGTTTGGGTGCAGGTCAAAACGGTTGCTCATCCAGAACGATGGCTGGCGGCTTTGGTGTTGTTGATGCCCATCAACTGGGGGCTGGAGGCCCTGAAGTGGCATATCCTGCTTCAGCGAATCGAACGGACGTCATTCTGGGCGGCTTTTCAGGGAGTATTGGCAGGAGTGTCACTCGGTTTTGCCTTGCCTGCTCAACTGGGTGATACCGCCGGGCGCATATTGACATTACATTCCACCCGGCGGAGTGTGGCCATTGGGGCGTCACTCGTATCGGGTGGTATGCAGTTCTATGTGGCACTGGTTGCCGGTACTGTTGCCTGGGCCTATCATCTGAATGCCGTGGCTGACCGGAATACACACGCTGGACAGTGGCTACTTGGTATCCTAATGAGTTTGTCAATAGGAGGGGTAGTATTCGGATTGGTACGACAGAGGTTGGTTTTGTGGCTGTCTACCCAACCAGCACTAAAGCGATGGGCCGATTATTGGAATGTGGCTGGTCTTTATTCCGATCGCGAGATTAACCTGGCCCTTGCGGTAGCGGCTTTGCGGTATTTACTGTTTTCAGTACAATTCTGGCTGGCTATGCAGGCAGTAGGTATACAATTGCCATTGGGCATATCAGCGTCGGGGATAGGGCTCGTTTTTCTGGTAAAAACGCTTACTCCCGCTTTCAACCTGTTGAGTGATTTGGGTGTTCGGGAGGCCGCTGCGCTATGGGTGTTTGCTCCGTTTGGTGTTCCGGCTTCCGTACTACTCACCGCAACACTGCTCCTTTGGCTCGCCAATATTCTAATACCGGTTCTCGTTGGTTTAATTTGGGTCTGGAAACTGATAATTAGTCGATAATAGTCAAAACCGGACCATTCCAGCGACTATTGATTATCGGCTAACGCTATCAACGAATGATTGTTTTTTTATTGATTATTAGTGGCTTATACGCCTTATTTACGCTGACACTCTGGGTTGTCTGGCTACGAATGCCTGATCGAACAACCGTAGATCATACCGTCGATGGGCCGTTTATTTCCGTTATGGTGCCTGTTCGTAACGAAGCTGAAAACATAACTCAGTTGTTAGATGATTTGAGTCGACAAACCTATAAGCAATTTGAAGTGATTGTAGCCGACGATGCATCGACCGACAATACATGGGCGATTGTTGAAGCGTATGCACAAAGAGCTTCTTATGTTTTACGTCCCCTCTGCCTGAAGGATGAGCGTACGGCTTCGCCCAAAAAGCGGGCCATATCCCAAAGCATCGCACAAGCCAAAGGCGAACTGATCGTAACAACCGATGGTGACTGCCGGGTGGGTGAAAATTGGCTGACATCCATCGCCACTTTTTACCGCCAAACCAACGCCCGGCTCATATCCGGTCCCGTTACGTTTACGTCAGATTCTTCCCTGTTTGATGCGTTGCAGACCGTTGAATTTGCCAGTTTGATTGGATCGGGTGCCTGTACGATGGCACTTCATAGACCCACAATGTGCAACGGAGCAAATCTGTGTTATAGAAAAGACGTATTTACAGAAGTGGGTGGTTTTTCAGGTGTTGATCATCTGGCGTCGGGCGACGACGAGTTTCTGATGCATAAGATTGCGTCCCGGTATCCCGATGGTGTTCAATTCTTGAAAAACGCTGAAGCGATAGTTCGGACTAAGCCACACGGTTCGATTCGGGCATTTTATAACCAGCGCAAACGGTGGGCGAGCAAATGGCGGGCTTATCAGACCTATTGGCCGTCGGTGCTGGCGGTGTTTATTTTCCTCAGCAATGCCGCTCCAGTTAGTGCAGTACTGGGTTGGTTGGGCGAATACTGGGCGGGTGATACTGCGCTGATCATTATCGGATTAAAAGCCATACCCGAGTTCTTATTTTTACGGCAAGTGCTTGTTTTTCTGCAAAAAAGAACGTCCGTAAGCGCAATTCCACTGACGCAGTTAGTCTATCCGTTCTATGTCTTGTTTTTCGGGCTGGTTGCCCAGTCGAAAGGATATGTCTGGAAAGGGCGTAAACTTAACTGATGCAAAGCCGGGGGCTATTAACAAGTAAGGTCATGTATTGTACCTTTAGCGCTGATTTATGGCAGGTTGCCATTTAGCTAGTCATTAATTAGGTGTCATGCATCGTACTCTGGTTGCCTTTTTTCATCGCCTGAGCAGGGCAAGTGACTTATCCCTGACCTATCTACGTACTATTCGGGAGAAACAATTTGAACGGAAACTTAGGCAAGCAACGGATTTTAGTTTCACCTCCGACTGGACCAGCCATAACTACAGTCGTTGGGAAACCTGGTTTGCCCCGTATCGCGATCAGCCAAACCTGCGAATTTTGGAAATCGGCAGTTTTGAAGGTCGTTCAGCCGTATGGTTTCTGCAACATGTTTTAACCCACCCCAGTGCCCAGCTCGTTTGTGTTGATCCGATGCCGTGGCCGGTCAATCCACCCCGACCCCGGTTCATGCACAATATTCAACTTACTGGAAAAGCCCAACAGGTAACCCTTATTCAGGAACGTTCGGAAATCGCCCTTACTACATTACAGCCTGCCAGTTTCGATATTATTTACATCGACGGAGCGCACGATGCGATCAACGTCCTTGCCGATGGCATGTATAGCTGGGAGTTGCTCAAGATCGGAGGGCTAATGTTGTTTGATGATTACCTGTGGGAGCCTGATAAACCAGAATACAATCGCTGTCAGCGCGCCATCGATTTGTTGATCAAACAATTTGGAGATCGAAAAACACTACTACATCAGGAATATCAGGCGTTGATACGGAAAGACGCTAATTAACAAGCGGTTGGCAATAAACTTTGCTGGCGATTTGGGTAAAAAGAATGTAAAACGCGATTGGTAGAATCTCATTCTACAATGCAACAAAACAAAAATCTTAACGTAATGGTATATAATTGCATCAGATTTTGGATCAACGGGGCGGAGTATTTATGAACTAGTTCAATAATCGGTTAGTTACTCGCTATAACTGACTTGTAATCAGTTTGCTACTTATTTTCTTATGCTTTTTCTGCATAGATCAAATTTTCTGTTCCGAACGGTTTATCCTGAATGCTGGTGGCGGATTGAGGATGAAACAGAACCGACTATATACCTGACGTTCGACGACGGTCCAATACCAGACGTGACCGAGTTTGTTCTGGAGCAACTCGATAAATTTTCGGCACAAGCTACCTTTTTCTGTATTGGGGATAATGTGCGCAAGCATCGGGATATGCTCTACAAAGTTCTGGAAGCAGGCCATATGGTTGGCAATCATACGTTTAATCACCTCAATGGCTGGCGTACGGATGATGTAACCTATCTGGAAAATATCCAAAAATGCCAGATTGAACTGGGTGTTGAAACGTCCCTGTTTCGTCCACCTTATGGCCGTATTAAAAAGAGCCAGGCGGCAGAGGTAATGGAGGATTATTCGATCGTCATGTGGGATGTCCTGACGGGCGATTTTGATCGGAAGTTGCCCGCTGATGTATGTTTGCGGAAAACCATTCAGTACACAAAACCCGGTTCGATTGTTGTGTTTCACGACAGCCTGAAAGCCTGGCCAACGATGCGGTATGTGCTGCCTCAGGTATTAGCTCATTTTTCCGAACGCGGCTATACATTCCGGGCCGTTCCGCAACCTATTTATGCTGGATACTAACCAGCTCAGCCCTGTACGTCCATCGGTGAGTATTCTGATTGCTGCTCGCAATGAAGAATTCTCCATTTTAAACTGTCTGAAGGCAATTGCTGAACTGGACACACCGGACAGTGTTGTTGAAGTACTTATTGGGAATGACCAGTCGACCGATCGAACCGATGCCGTCGTGGCTGATTTCGTCCGAAAGCACCCTTCCTTTCAGCTTATACCGATCACTGAATCTGATTCCGGTTTACAGGGCAAGACGAATGCGCTGGCGCAACTAGCGAATCAAGCTAGAGGTCAATATCTTTTTTTTACCGATGCCGATACGCAGGTGCCAACTACCTGGGTTTCAGAAATGGGTCGGTATCTGGTGGGTAAAACGGGGATCGTTACCGGAGTTACCCTTCCCGATGGCCCTAAACTCATTCATAAACTGCAAGCCCTGGACTGGCTGTACAATCTTACATTGGCCCATTGGCTTGGTAGTGTAGGAATACCCGTGACAGCGTTGGGCAACAATATGGCGGTCAGTCGGCAGGCTTACGAGGCTGTCGGCGGTTATGAATCCCTGCCTTTCTCAGTAACTGAAGATTTTGCACTATTCCAAGCTGTTGTGAACAGGGGTTATGGTTTTCATAATCTGGTAAATGAGCAGGTGCTGGCCCGAACCTTACCCGTCGATACCTTGCAGGGATGGCTGCAACAACGAAAACGCTGGATGCATGGCGCAATGCGTTTACCCCGCTGGATGGTACTATTCCTGTATGGTCAATACCTTATCGGCCCACTTTTGGTTTTATTGGCCTGGGTGACTCCTGTATCGGCAGTGGCTCTGTATAGCTGCCGTTTATTAATCCAAACGATGGTGCTTTCGTACGGATTAAGCCGACTCAGGCAAACTAAGTTGTGGCCCTATGCGTTGCTTTTTGAAATATACCAGCTCATAATGGGGCCTCTTGCTGTGATCTATTATTGGCTCCCAACTAAAATAGACTGGAAAGGAAGGAAATATTAAGTGAAGCATGATTCTTATCGACACCCACGCACATATTTATGATCAGCAGTTTGCTGATGATCAGGAAGCGATGCTTCGGCACGCTGAGACTCAACAGATCAGTCAGATTTGGATGCCGAATTGTGCCCGTGAAACAGTACCCAGTATGATGGCTCTGGCAGAACAGTACCCTGATCGTTGTCTGCCGATGATGGGGCTGCATCCGGCCTATGTAAATGAGACTGTAGAAGTTGAATTGGCGGCTGTAGAAGACCAACTGAACCGGAATGCGTTTATGGCCATTGGTGAAATAGGCCTTGATTTTTATTGGGATATGACGTTCGTTGATCAGCAATTTATGGCGTTTGAGACGCAGTTGCGTTGGGCGTCTGTTCAAAAGCTCCCCGTTTCGATGCACACCCGCTCCGGACATGATCGGAACGCTTTTGCTGAAGCGGCTGATTTGATCGAAAAACTGGCTTTACCCGGATTGACAGGCATTTTTCACTGTTTCGTCGGAACGCTGGATGAGGCCCGACGCGCCATTGACTTAGGGTTTAAATTAGGCATTGGTGGTGTGGCTACTTTTAAAAATGGTGGAATCGATAAAGTGTTACCCCATGTTGGGCTAGAGCATCTGGTTCTGGAAACCGACGCTCCCTATCTGGCGCCTGTTCCATACCGGGGTAAACGTAACGAACCGGCGTATATTCGCCTTATCGCTCAGCGCATTGCCGATCTTAAACAAATCCAGCTAGATGATGTGGCACGGCATACAACAGCGAATGCACTTTCGTTACTGCCTGCTCTTTATGCAAATCTGCTACCACAATAGCTGATGGGTAATGAATAATGAATAATGAATAATCCCCCTACTTTCTACATTATCCATTATCCATTATCCATTATCCATTTTACATTTAATCAAATGCCTTACCGAACCATTCAAATCAATCCGACGGTTTCAGATAGCCCAAAAGCGTCGGTGCTGGTGATTTATACAGGGGGGACGTTTGGGATGATTTATGACCCACAGGCAGGTCAACTCGTTCCTTTCGATTTCGAGCGAGTGCTGGATCGGCTGCCCGAATTGAACCGCCTGAATTTTGCCATAAGCCTGCTGACGTTAAATGATATTATTGATTCGTCGAACATGACGCCTGCCGTTTGGGTCGAGCTGGCCCAAATTATTCAGGACAATTATTCGAAGTACGATAGTTTCGTGATTTTACACGGAACCGATACCATGGCGTTTACGGCATCGGCTTTGAGTTTTATGCTGGTGGGGCTGGCCAAGCCAGTGATCCTGACAGGAGCGCAACTGCCCATTGGTGTAGCCCGTAGTGATGCCCGTGAGAACTTTATCACCGCTCTGGAAATTGCTGCGGATACTGAAGATGGTCGGCCGATCGTACCTGAAGTATGCGTCTACTTCAACTCATTGCTACTGCGGGGGAATCGCTCAACTAAACGGGAAAGCGTGCAATTTAACGCCTTTACATCGGAGAATTATCCACATCTGGCTAATGCGGGAGTGAGCATCGACTACAATCGTCCGTTTATTCGCCCTTATCAACCCGGTCAGGCATTGACCATCCAGACGGTACTAGACCCGAACGTGACCATCCTGAAACTCTTTCCGGGGATTACCCAAGCCGTTGTTGAATCGATTGTAAACATCCCAAACCTCCGGGGTATTGTTCTGGAAACGTTCGGCGCTGGTAATGCCCCAACTGATGCCTGGTTCCTTAACGCACTCAAAGGCGCAATTGACCGTGGCATACTGATTTTCAATGTATCGCAATGCGAAGGCGGGCGAGTTACCCAGGGCCACTATCAAACCAGTAAACATTTGTTACAAATTGGCGTGGTTAGTGGCGCCGATATTACGACAGAAGCTGCCATTACCAAACTGATGGTTTTGCTGGGCCGCGAGCGTGGACACGAACTGGCAGCTACCAATCGGCTACGAACGTTGCTGGCCCAGCCTATTAGTGGTGAAATGAGTGAAGGCCGATAAATGGTTAAGGTTTTTTCGGAAGAAGTCTTGCGTTATTGAGCGTAAACATGCACCTTTGCACCCGGAATGCCGTACCACCCAAACCACAAAGAGAGCTGCCGGAGTGGTCGAACGGGTCTGATTCGAAATCAGAAGTACTCGCAAGGGTACCGGGGGTTCGAATCCCTCGCTCTCTGCTTTATAAGTCGTCAGTCATTAGTCAATAGTCGTTAGCCAACTTACTGACGACCGGCTACTATCGACTGACGACTTTCTTTAGAGAGGTGTCCGAGTGGTTGAAGGAGCACGCCTGGAAAGTGTGTATACGGGCAACCGTATCGAGGGTTCGAATCCCTTCCTCTCTGCATTAAAGGTCATATAATGCGCTATGCATCAGCGGTTATATGACCTTTTTTAATGCATTTCTGCAGAAGTAGGCTAGGTTGTCACGCGGTTAAGCCAGCCCCGCATAAACTTTTCCTGAACGGGTGCTTTTTCGGCTAGTTCTATATATCTATAGCCTTGTAAGATGTTGAGTACTTTAAGTAACAGAGTTGGGTAAGGGTGCGAATTAGTGAGCATAACCGTTTGTGGCCCAACGATACCATCGACAACAATATCCGTATACAACTGCTGGTTCTGATTCAGCACGTTTAGAGCCCGTTGAAGAAACGTAGCTGCTACGATGATGCCCATATTTACACTCGTATCGAATAATTCATTGGCCAGGGCCTGATTGGTGATTGCATCCAGTCTGATGATATCCCAGTACTTTGTTTTATACTGTGATCTTACCAGTTTCATCAAATCTGAGTTGGCGAACATTACTTTATCGAAGTTTTTATTGGCTGTCTTCTTTTTGATCTCATCAATGATTGCCCAGCCTGCCCAGTCTATATTCGCTTTACGTGAGATTCCTCCAAAGGTTTCACCACCTACATCATCGGGGTCGTTAACATATCCAGCCTCAACCTTTAGGGTAGTATTATATGCTTTTTCAAAAATGGCCATTGGTATCAAAGAGGAAACGGATTGATCGAAGTTGATAAATAAGTAATAAGTTGATGGGATAAAGGCAATTGAGAAAAGTTTTGCTCGTTAAATTCACAAGATCAAAATGGGATAAAAAGCCATTGGAGACTATTGTTTCCAGTGGCTTTTTTATTAACCGAGCACTAAATTGATTCTATTGCTTATTTCTGGCGGACCTGGTATGGGTATGGGAGCTTGTAAGCTTAAATCCTGTGGAGAGCACAGGATAGCCAGTAAACCGGCAAATTATTGAACTGTATTCGCCGAATAATTAATTCAAAAATTTAATTCGCCTTCCTTGCGATACACTATTTAACTTGCACATCATAGCCATTGGACATTTTTTACCTATGAGCTCTCGTATTTTGCGCGTTGTAAGTCTTGTTTTGTTACTGGCGGCTATTGGCTTGTTTGGCTGCGGTGTCTTCTTCCTATTTACCAATCAATCACAACAGGCGCTCCTTACATTAGGCAGTTCATTTATAGCTACAATATTGGGCATTTGGATTTCTGCACAATTTCAATCCTGATCAATCCTGCTCATTGTTTATCACTACAATCGAGCCCAGAATTCCCAGATCGTATTGATTTCTGCCTAAATACCAGCATGTTAACACCTCAACTTGAGTTGAATGGTGTAGAGGTTACTTTTTGAAATTCTCACGTCTAATCATTAAACTCTAGCTTATACGTGTGGTCGATCGAATTTGTCTCACGCACCTTTTTCGATCAATCGGTTACCAGTTTACTCACTCGAATGGATTCAGGTGTCAGCATGATCTGTTATAGTTAGTGTGTGCCTTACATGTTTGGCTGGGCTGATTTTGTTGATGCACTCCTTATGAATTTCCAGATGTTCATTCGTTCGACACGTTTCTGCTTTACCCGACCTGTAAGCTCGACGGGGTCGATGTGGACAGGCTATGGTGGCTGGCATCATCGGGTGTGCACGTTTTTGCTGGTACAGAATCCAGATAAGCATAAACACATACTGCGTCGGGCCTGCCAGTTTATTCGGCCGGGTGATGATTATTTATCACAACGTATTCACTCTACGCCATCAATTGCATTTGGGAGGGGATAGCTACACTAACCAATAAATCAGAATTACTGGAATCCAACAGGAATCGTTGAGGTCCCGAACCAATGTGTACGGTGTATAGTAGGTGGCTTCCTTTGTGAAGCTTGTCTAAAAAATAAGTGCGGTTTTGACTTTGGTATTACTTACTTTGCCCCGTATTCAGTCGACGTATATGCAGTTGTCTTGTACTTATGGGCCGTAAACGCCGATATTCTTTTGATCCTGTTCGGATGATTACCTGGCTAGTTGTATTTGCAATTGGCCTCACATTTTTGTTTGCAATCCTTTATGCACTATTATCCTGACTTATTCTATAAGGGCGTATAATCGAGTGCAGTAGTTGCACAATACCAGAAAATAAGGAGACGCTATAGATGGCCAATTGGGCTCACGAAGGTAGTGCTATTAGAACACCAGCATGAATACCAATGCCCAGCACGCAGCAGAGAAAGTTAATACAGCAAGGCTAATGCCAGCGCTTATCAGCGTACGATTGTTCATACCTAATTGTAGGCAATTAACGTGCCAGCTTTTCCGATAATCGCCAGAAAGAACTGTATTTAAGAGCGTATTTATAAGCTTCTATTTCGGCTATTGCCAACACTATACGGGTCGATTCGGTTAAAAATAAAAACCAAACCAGTACCATCATGTGGCACGAACAGGATAATCAACTCACCCGCGATTTTGAATTTACAGATTTTAGCGAAGCCTTCGCTTTCATGACTCGCGTAGCCTTAATAGCCGAAAAAATGAACCATCATCCCTGGTGGTCAAATGTATATAACCAGGTTACTATTAAGTTGTCTACTCACGATGCGGGTAATATAGTGACCGAAAAAGACCATAAACTGGCAGCTGCCATTGATGAAATTATAAAGAGCGGAAGAATGAACGGGTGAAAGAGTGAGTAAAGCGCAAGAAATTCGCACTTTCGCACTTTCGTACGTTCAATCTTTATGAAATTATACCTCGTACCGACTCCCATCGGTAATCTTGACGATATTACGCTTCGAGCTATTAAGGTTCTCCAGACGGTTGATGCAATTCTGGCTGAGGATACCCGCACGTCGGGTGTATTGCTGAAGCATTTGGCCATTAGTAAACCGCTTCACAGCTATCATATATTCAATGAACATCAGACCGTTCAACGTTTGGTTAACCAGTTGAAAGAAGGAAAAACGCTTGCCCTGGTTTCTGACGCCGGAACGCCCGGTATTTCCGACCCTGGTTTTTTGCTGGTTCGGGAATGTATTAAAAATGAAATTCCGGTTGAGTGCCTGCCGGGAGCAACAGCCTTTGTTCCGGCATTGGTAAATTCGGGTTTACCCAATGATCGTTTTACGTTTGAAGGGTTTTTGCCGCATAAAAAGGGTCGCCAGACCCGCCTGATGGAGTTGACCGAAGAGGAACGAACGATGGTCTTTTATGAATCGCCCCATCGATTGCTCAAAACGTTGCAGCAATTTGCTGATCTGTTAGGCCCCGATCGCCCTGCCAGTGTTTCGCGTGAACTCACGAAACTATTCGAAGAGAATCAGCGTGGCACATTGTCCGAACTTATTACGTATTTTGCCCAAAAAACGGTAAAAGGTGAGATTGTTATCTGTATTCAGGGGAAAAAGGGAGGAAAGGAGAAAGGACGAAAGGGGAGTAGTAACGTGGATGATGAAGACGACGAATAAGCGGGCAACGTGGTTAATGAGTCTGCTGGTAGCCCTTCTATCATCATTCATCATTCATCATTCATCATTCGCGCAACAACTATCTCCTTCCTCGCGGGTAAGCTTAATTACCTATGGTCCAGGTGATGACGATATATCCTCGTCGTTTGGCCATACCGAAATCCGGATCATTGATCCTGTGACCGGTATGGATCGTGACTATAGTTATGGCGGGTTTGATTACAGAGCCGATTATTTTATCCTGAAATTTTTGCGGGGTACGCTACCCTACTTCCTGTCGGTACATAATCTCTATCAGGTTATGTATTATTATCAGCAGACAAACCGGAGCATACGCGAACAGCAACTAAACTTGTCGCTTACGCAACGCCAACGGCTATTTATGGCGTTGGAAAAAAACTTCCTGCCTGAAAATCGGGAATACCGATACAAGTTTTATTACGATAACTGCGCGACTCGCCCACGCGATATGATTGTTGAAGCCTGTGGCGATAGTCTGTTTATTCCGTCGCGTTCACGCATGACCGGTAAGTCGTATCGGGATTGGATGAATGACTATTTGAATGACAAGCCCTGGTATCAACTGGGCATGAATCTGGCTATTGGCTGGCCGGCCAATGAACAGACTGACGGATGGAAGGCGATGTACCTGCCCGATCAGGTTCACGATCAGTTTGCCCATTCTACCCTAAAATTGGCGAATGGACAGGTTGTACCCCTAGTGCAGAGTGATCAAACGCTGTTTGCCGCACAGAACGTTTTTCGTCAGCAAGTGCCTATCTTCTTCGATCCAGACGTTGTGTTTACGATTCTGGGTGTGTTGGTGGCAGGGTTTACCATCCGCCGGTATATGGTAGCCGGTAAGGTAGATCGCTGGCTCGATCGGTTGGTGTTTGGTCTCTCCGGGTTTCTGGGCTGGTTTTTATTGATACTGTGGATGATTCGCGATGATGGCGTGACGGGCTGGAATCCCACACTGTTGTATTTCATGCCGCTTCATTTACCCCTCATCTACTGGGCAACAGGAGCAAACTCGACTGCCCGTCGTCGAACCATCTATTTCGGAAGTACAGCCCTGCTGATTGTATTGGGGATATTTCTGTCGAAGATTCCGGGAAGTTTCGATGTCGTTTTTCCACTTACGTTGCTCATTCGTTGTGTGGTGAATATGCAGCCTGTTCGGCAGGCTTACCGTACACCTGCCCGGATTGATTGACGAATCATTGGTTATAATTTCAGCAAAGACTGCTTTACGGGTTACTGTATACCTTCTTTCTGATATGAAAAAACTGCTGTTTCCTGGCTTATTGCTGCTTTGGTTTACCAATGTATTGGCGCAACCGTCTGAGCGCCTTGTTAAGATTATTATTACCCCCGATCACCCGAATTGGCTATATAAAATAGGTGAACCGGTCAAATTTAACGTTTCGGTTTATCGGAATAATGTACTCCTCAAAGGCGTCAAACTTCGGTATGAGATTGGGCCTGAGAAAATGGAACCGACCAAAAAAGAAACGCTTACGTTAAAGGACGGTACGCTGGCTTTGGATGGCGGCTCCATGAAAACGGGCGGGTTTCTGCGTTGCATTGCCACGGCTGAGGTAGACGGCAAAGAATATAAAGGCCTGACAACGGCAGGGGTTGAGCCGCAGACCATTAAACCTACGGTCGATAATCCGGCTGATTTTAAAGCATTCTGGGATAACGCCAAATCCGATCTGGCCAAAATTCCGATGGATGCCCGCATGACCTTATTGCCCGAACGGTGTACCGAACTGACGAATGTATATCACGTTAGCCTTCAGAATATTAATAGTTCGCGTTTCTATGGCATCCTGTGTGTCCCTAAAAAAGAAGGCAAATACCCGGCTATCCTTCGTGTACCAGGGGCGGGAGTGCGGCCCTACAACGGTATGATTGCCGAAGCCGATAAGGGATTTATCACGCTCGAAGTAGGTATTCATGGAATTCCCGTCACGATGGACCCCGGTGTGTACGTAGACCTGGCTCGTGGGCCATTAAATGGCTATCAGGCAGCTAACCTCGACGACCGCGATCGGTATTATTACAAACGGGTTTATCTGGGTTGTGTGCGATCCGTGGATTTCCTGACGAGTTTACCTCAATATGATGGGCAGAATCTGGGCGTTACGGGTGGTAGTCAAGGAGGAGCCTTGTCGATTGTAACGGCCGGACTCGACTCCCGTGTGAAGTGGTTAGGGGCTTATTACCCAGCTCTGTGCGACGTTACGGGTTATCTGCATGGCCGGGCTGGCGGCTGGCCACACTTGTTTGCGGGCAACGAATTGGCCTACAACAACAAACCGGATCGGATCAAAACAACGGGGTATTACGACGTGGTCAATTTCGCCCGACTGGTGAATGTACCCGGTCGGTATGCCTGGGGATTTAACGATGAAACCTGTCCGCCAACGTCGATGTATGCTGCCTACAACGTGATTCCTGGTCCCAAAACGCTCGATACGGACTACCTCGAAACCGGCCACTGGACTTTCCCGGAAGAAACTGAAAAGATGACCAACTGGTTGATGGCTCAGTTAAAAGGCTGGAAGTAGACATCAGGAAGGCTCTATAAACCACATGTATGCCGTCTATCTTTTCTAAAAAGCTCATTTAGGAAGGGTAGACGGCTTCATTGATTATCTCATACATTTTCTGGTCGACTGTAGCCAGAAAAGCAACTAAACAACCTGGATTTGCGTAAATCATATATGCAACTATTCGTCAATACTAACCTCGATACGTCTCTTAGAGCGGCACTTCAGCAACAACTTCCATCGGATGTAACGCCTGTTTTTCGACAGGATTTACCGAAAGAAGAACAGCAAGCTGCTTTTCAAGCCGCCGATTTTATCCTGGGCAATCCTCCGGCTTCCTGGTTCTCCGAACCACTTCCCCAATTGAAGTTCTGGCAACTGGATTCGGCTGGGTTTGATGGCTATAAAACTGTTCAACTGACTGCCGCTGTTGCCAATATGGGCGATTATTTTGCCTGGCCCTGTGCCGAAACCATGCTGGCAGGCATTCTGGCTGTTTACCGATGTATTCCCGAGTTGTCTGTCCTGCAAAGTTGCTCCGAATGGGTCGGCGCACCTATTCGGGAGCGAACCAACTTGTTACGACATAAGCAGATCGTCATTCTCGGAACAGGTACCATCGGTCAGGCCATGCGACAAATGCTGTCGGGGTTCGCCTGTTCCATAAAAATGCTGGCCCGGACAGACCCCCACGCCGATTTGCACTCAGCCGACGAACTCAAAGCCGTCTTACCCCAAACCGACATTGTGATCAATTGCTTGCCGGGCACTGCAACCGGATTTTTCTCGGCAGAGCTGATCGCTGCGATGAAACCGGGAAGTATGTACGCCAATGTAGGACGGGGCAGTACAACCGATGAACCGGCCCTGATCGATGCATTGAAATCGGGGCACCTGGGTAGCGCTGTACTGGATGTGACAGCAAAAGAACCCTTGCCCGGAGATAGCCCGCTCTGGACCATGCCAAACGTGTTGCTGACGCAGCATACCGGCGGTGGACAGCCCGATGAAGATGCCGGTAAGGTCGCTCAGTTTCTGAAAAACTTTACCCGTTTTCGAGCGGGCGAAGCGCTGGAAAATGCAGTAGAATTAGCGCGTGGCTATTAAGAAGGCAACCCATGACTAACATAGGGGGTAATGCAGCAGAAACACAATCAGATCGAAAACCTGACTCGCCGGGAGTTTATCCAATCTGCAGGGGCTGTAGTGGCGTTGGGCGTTAGTGGGGCGACTACAGTTGGTAAGGAAAAATGTGTTTCTAAGCCTATGAAAAGCATTCGAATCCGGCAGGTCGATTCAAATTTTGAACGGGAGCCGCTGAATCCGTATCGATTCAAAGGGAGCGCTATTACCGAAAGCTGGCAGGTAGCTTCGATGCTCGAAAGTGAGTCGGGCATCCGTACCATCGGCTTATGTACCCAGGGCGTACTCTGGTCCGATGCAACGGTATTTGCAGCCCATTCCGAACGAGTTGGCAATGCTCTGATGTACGCTATTAGCGACCGCGCCTTGCAAATCCTGAAAGGTGATACGTTTACGGACCCCGTTACGTTGCTGGATAGACTGTTTCCCGAAGTTTATGCCTATGCGAAAACGATTACACGGAATCCAGATTTACGTAAGACCTTTGCCTTAAATGCGCTCGTGAGCGTCGATAATGCCGCCTGGCTCCTGTATGCGAAAGAAAATGGGCTGAGTAACTTCGATGACATAATCCCGCTGGCATACAAAAAAGGGTTATCGTATCGCCATGAGAAAGTGGCCAGTATTCCATCCTTCAGCGTAGGAACGACGACCGACACCATTAAAAAGGCTGCCGATGAAGGATATTTTATCCTGAAACTGAAAACTGGAGCGGCTGGTACGCAGGCCGACATGCTGGAGAAAGACCTGGCATTCCTGACGGCTGTTCATAACGCCATTGGGCACTACGAAACGCCCTACACAAAAAGCGGCAAAATACCCTACTACTTCGACGCCAACGGCCGCTACGAAAAGAAGGAGACACTTTTGCGCTTTCTCGATCATGCCCAAAAGATTAAGGCATTTGACCAGATCGCGGTGATTGAAGAACCCTTTGATGAGCGAAACGAAACGTTTGTGGGTGATCTGGGTGTTCGAATTGCGGCTGATGAAAGTGCTCATACGGTCGACGATGCCGCCATTCGCATTCAGCAGGGCTACGGAGCCATAGCCGTCAAGGCCATTGCCAAAACGCTGAGCATGACCATGAAAATCGCTCAGTTAGCCTACGAGAAAAAGATACCCTGTTTTTGTGCTGATCTGACCGTAAATCCTATTCTGGTCGACTGGAACAAGAACGTAGCGGCTCGGCTACCGCCGTTTCCGGGAATGACCATTGGACTACAGGAAACGAACGGTCATCAGTACTTCAAAAATTGGGAGAAACTGATGGGATACCATCCCCGTGTGGGCGCTTCCTGGATCCGGACCCAACGAGGGGTTTACCCAACCGATTCCTCTTTTTATGCCCAAAGCGGAGGCATATTTTTACCCTCGGCGCATTACGAAGGATTGTTTAGCTTATGACAGGATTCGATGGATGGGCAAGTTAGGAAGCGGCTGTTCAGAACCTATGGATAGTACCTCAGTCGATACGGGATAGAAATCCTGATAAACGTATAAATCCTGTCAGAAACTTACCGTTTTACGTATTCAGAAGCCCTTTTTTGAAATATTTTTCGTATATTTAAGGAGTCGAATACAACACCAATTGCACCCAATATCCACCTGTTTATTGGCTGGAATAATTCTCCATCATGTCAATGATAAATGAAGAAAATGAAGGATTAATGGACGACGAATTGCCGGGACCCGACGCGGAAACGACGGCCGACGGCATTGAAGTGACTGACTCCATTGGTCCAGAAAACCAACCCACTAATCCCTCCGATGAAGTTCTGCATGACCAAACCGTTGTGTCGGGGCTCTATGAAACTTATTTCCTAGATTACGCATCCTACGTTATTCTCGAACGGGCTGTTCCAGCCGTTGAAGATGGGTTAAAGCCTGTTCAGCGCCGGATTCTCCATGCCCTGAAAGAGATGGACGATGGGCGCTTTAATAAAGTGGCCAATGTGATTGGGCAAACCATGCAGTATCACCCACATGGTGATGCGTCCATTGGGGAAGCGCTTGTCAACATTGGACAAAAAGAGCTTCTGTTCGATACGCAGGGAAGCTGGGGCGACGTCCGAACGGGCGATGGTGCGGCTGCCCCCCGATACATTGAAGTACGTCTTTCAAAATTTGCGATCGACACCATCTACAACGACAAAACGACCGAGTGGCAGTTGTCGTATGATGGTCGCAAGCGGGAGCCGGTGACCCTACCGGTTAAGTTTCCACTACTACTGGCACAGGGGGTTGAGGGTATTGCCGTCGGACTTTCGACCAAAATCCTACCCCACAACTTCAACGAACTGGTTGAGGCTTCCATTCAGATTCTGAAAGATAAGCCCGTGTCGCTCTTTCCTGACTTTCAGACAGGAGGATTGATCGATGTGAGCAACTATAACGACGGGCAGCGCGGAGGAAAGGTGCGGGTTCGAGCCCGGATTGAAGAAATCGATAAGAAGACGCTCGCTATTCGGGATGTTCCGTTTGGCGTAACTACGTCGCAACTGATTGACTCGATTGTCAAAGCGGCCGAACTGGGTAAGATTCGGATTAAAGCCCCGAGCCGGAATGTAGCGGCAGTAGTCGATAATACAGCCAGAGACGTTGAGATTCTGGTTCACCTGCAACCCGGCGTTTCGCCCGACGTCACCGTTGATGCGCTTTATGCCTTTACCGATTGCGAGGTGTCGATTTCTCCGAATGCCTGTGTAATCATTGGCGATAAACCGCATTTTGTCAATGTAACCGACATTCTGCGGGTCAACACGCAGCAGACTGTACATCTACTGCAACGGGAGCTGGAAATTCGGCGTAGTGAACTGATGGAGCGGTTGCTATATAGCTCGCTCGAAAAAATATTTATTGAAAACCGGATTTATCGGAAAATTGAGGAGTGCGAAACCTTCGAGGCCGTTCTGCAAACGATAGATAAAGCGCTTAAGCCGTTTAAAAAACAGTTTTACCGGGAAATCAAAGAAGATGACCTCATCCGGCTTACCGAAATTAAGATCAAGCGTATTTCCAAATACGATGGTTTCAAAGCTGATGAGTTAATGCGCCGGTTAGAACAGGAACTAGGCGAAACCGAAGATAATCTGGCAAACATTACCCGGTACGCCATTGCGTATTATAAAGAGCTGCAGAAAAAGTACGGGAAAGGCCGGGAGCGTCGGACGGAAATTCGAAGCTTCAACACCATCGCTGCGAGTGTCGTGGCTGCGGCCAACCAGAAGCTGTACGTCGATCGCGAGGGCGGATTTATTGGGTATGGGCTGAAAAAAGACGAATACGTCAGCGATTGCTCTGATATCGATGATATTATCGTCTTCCGTCGAGATGGCAAATGCCTGGTGACGAAGGTTCAGGATAAGGTGTTTGTCGGAAAGGATATTCTGTATGTATCTGTTTTCAAAAAAGCTGACGAACGGAAGATTTACAACATCGCGTATCTGGATGGGAAGTCAGGCATTACGATGGTAAAACGCTTCCCGGTGACGGGCGTTACCCGAGATCGGGAATACGACCTGACAATGGGAAATCCAAAATCGAAACTAACGTACTTCAGTGCCAATGATAATGGCGAAGCGGAAGTGATTACGGTAAACCTGACGGCGCAAAGTTCGGCCAAGGTGAAGCAGTTCGATTTCGACTTTGCCTCACTTTCGATCAAGAACCGATCTGCACAGGGAAATATTCTGACGAAATATCCGGTTCGGAAAATTACCCAGAAAACGGGTGGAGTTTCGACCCTTGGGGGCGTTGATATCTGGTATGACGACCACCTCGGACGGCTCAACCGTGATGAGCGGGGGCGATTGCTGGGGAATTTTGATGCGAAAGACAGTATTCTGGTGGTCTATAAGGATGGGCAGTACGAATTAACGTCATTCGATTTGACCAACCGGTACGAACCTGCTGATATTGCCATACTGATGAAATTTGAAGCGGAAGTCGTCCTCTCAGCCGTGTATTTTGAAGTCAATCAGAAAGCTTGGTATGTTAAGCGTTTTAAGGTGGAAACTACCTCGCTGGACAAGAAATTTAGTTTTATAGGTGACTCCAAAGGATCGAAGTTGTTGGCTGTGAGTGTCGATCGATATCCTCGCATCGAAATTGTACATCAGGTAAAAGATCGTGGGCCACAGGAAAAAATGGTATTAGAACCAGAAGGCTTCATCGACGTACGAGGTTGGAAGGCATTAGGAAATAAGTTGCCGTTTGCGAAAGTAAAAGAGGTAAAGCTACTGCCTCCCAAAGTGGTTAAAGAAACTGTAAAAGTCCCAGTCCTTATTGAGACAACAGTCGAACCCACAGCTACTGAAGAGAAGGAGCCTATTCAGTTAGGGTTGTTTTCGTAATTAATGGTCCAGGTTTAACGTTTTAAACTAAACATTTCCCCGCCGGGATTGATCGTTACGACGAACCGTTTGAAACGTTAAACCTGCAATCCGAAACAAAGAATGGCAGACGCAAAGATTTTGGGATTACGGACGGTAATTTATGCAGCTCCGAATCTTACTGAAACAAAAGAGTGGTATACGAAGGCATTCGGAATAGAACCTTACTTCGATGAGCCATTCTATGTAGGATTTAATGTAGGAGGGTACGAACTCGGCCTTGACCCTAATCTGGAACCGGCAGAAGGGAGTACACAGACGTATTGGGGCGTTTCGTCAATCGACGATAGTATACAACAATGGATTGCGTTAGGTGCCACCATAAAGTCTGACATTCAGGATGTTGGAGATGGTATTAAAGTTGCAACTGTTGGCGATCCGTTTGGTAATGTGGTTGGATTAATTGAAAATCCACATTTTAAACTACCTTAAATGAATACGACCTTGGCTACCAACTACAGCGATGAATCTCCGCACGAAGCGGTAGGCGTCCGTGTAGCTAAGCGGGTCGTAAAAGTAATTATTGCGTTTGCGTTTGTAGGAGCTACGGCAGTTCTGGTCTGCAACTGGTGGGTCGTTTATAACACCCGGAATCAGGTGTATTTTAATATCCACGAATTGCCCGCCAACGACTACGGGCTTGTACTGGGTACCAGCAAGTTTGTGCGAACAGGAAAGGAAAATCTGTTTTTTCGATATCGAATGGAAGCCACTGCCCGGCTTTGGAAAGAGGGGAAAGTAAAATACCTGATCCTGAGCGGCAATAATGATTCCGAATATTATAATGAGCCGGCCGACATGAAGCGGGCGCTTGTCCGGTTGGGCGTTCCGCCATCTGCCATGCTTCCTGATTATGCAGGCTATCGTACCTTTGATTCGGTGGTGCGTTGCAAAGACTTCTTTAAGCAACACAAAATCACCATTATCTCTCAGAATTTCCACAATGCCCGGGCCTTATACATTGGTAACCACGAAGGCATGGAAGCCATTGCTTTTGCGGCCCAGGACGTACCGGATGGCTACTCTATGCGCACGCTTATCCGCGAATATCTCGCGCGGCCATATGCATTACTCGACATATACGTGTTTCGGCCGCAGCCCGAAAAAGGCAATGCCGAACGAAAACGAACTTCTTAGCGCTGAGCCTGAATTTCGTTTTCATTCGGCAATTAGAAAACAGTAACGAAACGGAAAGGTGTACCTATTCCTAACGTCCGTTGGCAAAGTAAAGCCGAAGCGTTTGGTCGGTAACCAGAAAGTTCATCAGCCGGTTCAGGTTGTAGGGAGAGTCGCCTATCTGGATGTATTCATGGCCAAGTACCCATTGGGTGCTTTGATCATGAAGTTTCGAATTATCATAGCGATAAACCTGAATTTGCTTAATCCCTTGCTCGTTGATCAGATTTTGTAGTTGGTCAATCATGTCTATTTTGCATTGGAAGGTGGATACAGCGCATGAATTTAAACAATTCCTACATCTTCTCTAAAAGAAGTTACGTTAGTTTCGCCAGGTTGATGCAGCTTTTTGTACAACGTTCTGGCGCGATCTCTGGCGCGTTGGAGTCGCATTTTCACCGTGCCTACAGTTAATTGCTGGCTATTGGCAATCGATTCAACCGAAAGACCATCGCAATATTTTATACGAAGTAAATTTTGTTGATAAGCAGGTAATAGGCTGATTACCTGCTCCATTTGTTGTGGTATTAGGAGGAATGTATCTGATTCGTTAGTTATCAGATCCTCATTTTCAACTTGGTAGCGCTCATGTATTACCCGGCTCCTTTTCACTTTTTGAAGTTCACGATTGCAATAGTTCGTTGTAATAGACCACAACCAGGTTGTAAACGTTGCCTTACCACTGAAACGATCTAAATTGTTTATTAACCGGATGAAAATTTCCTGCGTTAAATCTTTTGCATATTCAGGGTCTTTGCAGTAGGATAAACAAATTTGATAAACCCATTTCCGGTGTCGGTTGTAGAGGTGGGTGAGGTATTGATTGTCTTTATGGCATACATACAGCATGACGAGTGTTTGGTCGGATAAGCGTTTCATTTATGGGGTTGATTTAGTAATGCAGTAACCAGGTGCCAATAACCAACTCCGGTTTCGGCTGAAGAAAGAATGCGTTTGCCCACTAGCATATGGAGCAGGGGTAAAGCCTGAGAAGCAGATTACCTAAAAAGGTCTCCTATACAATAACAATTGGTTTTACCCCTGTTGTATATAGCACATGATTGTGCATGGGGTCATCTACTGACTGTATCGCCTGAGTTGTTTGCCAGGAGCAGAAGCGGCCTGTTGGCGAAATGAGTAAGAAGCAGAAAATTAACGTTACAGTTCATGGAAAAGAGGAGTCCGGTTCAAGTTAGTATGGTAATCCAGAAAAGATCAATAATCCATAAACGTTAATTGTTACCTTTGAGTAGGTATCACAAAAAGGCTAATCTTATCAAAAATAGCCAGGAAAAAAGTTTGGCCAAAAGCGAAAAAAAGAGAATTTATGAACGTGGCTAATCTGTAGATGAACACCCTCAAATAGTCCATGAAAATAGCATCTGAATGTACATAAGATTTTCGTAAGGGAAATTATGTATCATTTAAAGTAAAAAAGCGTGAGTTCAGTATAGTTCATTGACACAGGTAATCTATACATTATTTAAAGGTAAGGTACTTTTTTAAAGTGTAACCACCGTAATGACGAATGAAAATTAACACGCTAGTGATCGATGATGATGTCATATGGCAGAAAGTGATCACGAAATTTGTGCAGATGAATCCATTGCTGGAACTGGTGGGAGTGTGCGGATCAGCTATGGAAGCCTACGCAAAGTTAACTCAGTTGGAAGTCGATATGCTGATTAGTGATATCGAACTACCCGATATGTCTGGCCTGGCATTGATCCGGAGTTTGCCACGTCCGCCGTTAGTAATTTTTGTTACCTCATATCGACATTATGCCCTGGACTGCTATGAGGTATCGCCAGTTGATTTTATGCTCAAACCGCTCGAACTGGATCGTTTTATTCAAGGTGTTGAAAAGGTAAGACAACGGCTGCTGACTGCTCCTGAAGCCACTACAATGGCTCCGTATTTTTTTGTGCGTGAAGCGTTGAACTATATCCAGATTGCCTACCATGATGTGTTATACATGAAAGCTCAGGAGAATTTTTTGCAGATAGTGACACCTACCCAAACCTATCTCCCCATTTTATCAATCTCGAAAATGGAAGAACAGCTTAAAGGGGATGTGTTTTTGCGGGTCCATCGATCCTATCTGGTTCATCGGGGAGCTATCGCAACGATCGGAAAAAATGAGTTAACACTACGCGATGGGCAGATAATCCCTATCGGGGAGCAATACCGGGCGCAATTGAATCGGAAGCATATCGAGGGACGGCTAATAAGCCGAGGGTAAAGGCGTACCAGATCATGGTAAAGAAGTCGGACAACCTAAGCTGTACTGGAAAAATTGAACCTGTTATGGGGTTAGTTGTCAGAGTTTGTTGCCTGTATCTGGTAGTTGTCGGGTTGGCACATGGACAGTCTCAAATTCAACAATTAAAAAATCAACTGACAACCGCTACAACTGACACGGCCCGTAGTCGGATCTATTTTGAATTGGGCAGTCAATATCCTGATGTGGCTGTCGATTCCAGCCTGTTTTTTCTGAATCAGTCGTTACACTTAGCGAAGGAAGCCCATAGTTCATTTCTGATTGCACAAGCCCTTTGGAAATTAGGCTTTATCTACATGTACTATCCCAAAGACGATGATAGAGCCATTAACCTGTTTTCGCAGAGCATAGCTATTGCCAAAATCCACAAGGACAAAATTAATCTTGCCCGTTGCTACACCTATCTGGCTATGGTAGCTTATCATCAGCGAACAGGTAACTGGAACGAACTGCTGGATAAAGCCAAAGGGTTTGCCGGGGCAACGAATGACTGGCAGGTGTTGTCGGAGGTCTATGCTATGACCTCCAATATCTATTCCTATGAAGGGCAACCTCAGAAAGCGATCAAGACAATCTACAAGGCTATGCTGATTAGTCGTCCCAGTTTTGATCATTGGTTTTCGTATTCGCTGGATTATGCTGAAATGTTGGCGGAGATAGGCCGCAGGAATGAGGCAAAGGCAGTTTATCGGGAGCTATCGACAGTAAAGAATCAATTGGGGTTTGCGCAAAGTGATTTTGTGCATTATAATGACCTGGCCAGGCTCGAAATAGGATTAAAAAACTATAAACAGGCTGAGCAATTACTACTGCGAATGGTAGCTATGGAGAAAGAACGGGCCAAACCTGATTCATTTCACCTCTTTATCATGCAGCGCTCCTTGCGCCAGCTATATATAGAACAGCAGGATTACAAAAAAGCGTTTCTGGCGGCTGATAAACTGGCTGATTTGCGTGTATGGAAAAGCAACAAGGAACAAACTATTGATAGTCGTCTCAAAATGACCCAATTACGGGCGGCTCTGGACTTGGAGAAGAAAGAACGGGAAATTGCTCAGTTAACAGCACAGGAACAACGAAATCGGTCTTATCTGGTAGGAGCAATAGTTATTGCTGTAATGCTGGTAAGTTTCGTTTTGATATTGCAGCGAGCGAAACGCCGGATTGAGCATCAGAGTACCGAACTCCGAGAACTCAACAGCATGAAAGATAAGCTGTTTGCCATTTTGTCGCATGATTTACATTCGCCGGTTGCCAGCCTGAAAAACCTGCTGAGTCTCACTACCTGGGGGGCATTAAGCCAGCTCGAATTTGCGGAATCGATCCAGATACTGAACAGACAGGTGAGTGGTCTATTAACTATGCTTGATAATCTGCTAAACTGGTCGATGTCGCAGATGGGAGGTATTCAGCAGCGATTAAACCCCATCAACTTATATCTGATTATTGACGAACAACTTGCCCTTTTGCGGCCAATTGCGGAGACAAAAGGGGTTACTTTACTCAATAATTTACCCGCTGAGATACCCTTATTAGCTGATGCTAATCAGTTGGGAGTTGTTTTTCGTAACCTGCTGCAAAACGCCCTTAAGTTTACCCATCCTGGTGGACAGATAGACGTGAATGGTTCGCTTGATAGCGATTGGTGTACTATACGCGTAACGGATAGTGGCATTGGTATGCCCCAAAGCATACAGGACCAGCTATTTCGAAAGGGAACATCAACCAGCCAACCGGGAACAATGGGTGAGAAGGGCACAGGGATAGGATTGACTATCGTCAACGAATTGATACAGGCGAATCGTGGACAAATACGCTTCGAAAGCGAAGAAGGAGTCGGAACCACATTTATAATTTTGTTTCCACGAGCCATTCCCCAACGCCGACCTGAATCGTGTGAACAGGTTTTCGGTTAGCTGGAAAAGCCAAATTTATTATTCAACGCATAAAATAAACTTGCCCGCTACGTAAAGACTTACAGTTGAAAGGCAGGCTTGCCCTGAGTATTTGTATTTCCGGTTTCGACTTGTAGATGTGCTTCCTTAAGTTGATCAAACCTGAATAGCTACTATACATCATCCTTGGCCGCTGCCTGGATCAATACCCGCCGGTAGACTCACTCTGACCATCGACTCCCTTAAGGATAATTGCTTTTATTGAATTGATCCCGAGAGAACGCTAACGGATCAACGCACGCTTGTCCTAATTAGTCCCCTCTAGCTTTTCGTTGGCCAATTTAGTAGCCTTTGCTGATCCACGAATGATCACGTTAGATACACTGTATCTAGCGTGATCAGCCTCTTCTCTACAATCTCACCAAGTATTCCTAGTAAACCTATCTAGAATAACTAGATTATTCGGGGTTTATTTTGAATAATTTATTGTTACCAAAAATTGCATATAGAAAAACAATTAGTATTATTATGTAGTTTTTATTTCGTTTATAATGATTTATGTTTCGTTAAAGTATAACTAACTAACCTTAAATTGGTGATAGTATGAAAACCGTCTATGTTTTTTTAATGGTTGCTTTGATGGGATGTGTGCTTGCTTGTCAATCGGAACAGGAAAAGACGGGGACACCCAGCCCTGTAACGTCGTCGGTGCATAAAGAAGGAGGCATGGGTCAGCCAGAGAGCGAATCGCCTGAACATTCGGGCGCGCGAGATGCAACACTTCCCTTGCAACAGGAAGTGCTAGCGTATATTAATGAAGCTCGTTCGCAAACCTGCCTTTGTGGTACAACCGTTTACCCGGCAGTTGCTCCGCTCACACTGAATGCCCGGCTTAATGGAGCGGCCGATAAGTTTGCGGTCGATATGGCTACGTACAATTATTTCAGTCATACAGGTCGTGATGGTTCACAACCCTGGGATCGTATCTCTCGGGAGGGGTATCAATGGAGTTCGGTGGGCGAAAATATTGCAGCAGGCTATCCAAGTGCCCGGTCGGTGGTGGATGCATGGCTGAGTTCACCAGGCCATTGTCAGAATATCATGAACCCGTACTTTCAAAACGTAGGTGTTGGCTATGCTTACAATGTAAACAGTACGTACAGATATTATTGGGTAACTGATTTTGGAACCAGGAAATAGTAAGTTGATTAGTTGAGTGGTTAATTGGTTGAGGAAGTTAAACTCAGTTCTTCTCATAAACCAATTAACCACTCAACCAATTACCGACTCTTGCCTTCTTTTCGGATGCCGACATAAAAGCCGACACTATTATAATATAAGTCCCCAATATCGGTAGCAACGGAAGCATTGGCCGTAACGCCGTTCAGAATGTAGAGTGGTGAAGATACCGAAAATACCGACGAAAACTGCCTCACTGGCACTTTAAAAGGGGTTTCATAAGTTCCCAGGTTTTCGCTGTAAGAAGCTTTAAATTGGAACTTGAAAAAATCAAGTACCTGCCCTGACAGACCCAGGTGCATGGCGGCTACCCGGTTGTTATTCGTAAAACCATAACGAGGTAAATCGCTGCGGCTATCAGAGGTTGGCGTAATGAAGGGTGTCCCCATGGTTAGGCCATATCGCGACCAGCCATCCTGATACTGGGAATGGTTGAAGTAGTTGTCTCGTCCACGTTGAGCAGGGTTGGTATCTATGAATAAGGAGCCACCCTGGCTTTGGGTGAACAGGTATTCGACTAAAATGTCCTGAATCTGAAATCCGTTTGGATTGTGGGGACGGCGGTTTCGGATACGTAGGCCATTCAATCCGTCCTGAATATTGATCAGGTAAAAGAGCGATCCATCTTCATATATATTCTGCCGATAGGCAAATACTGAGAATGAACTGCCTATGTATTCAAACCCTAAATCCACAGTACCCAGGTGATTACCAATCCGGTTTTCCTGGTCAAAATGGCTGATTCGGTTTGTGTCGATATTATTCCGGGTGTTTAGAGAACGAGCTAATACCACATCGACATAATCGCTTAGCTGGTTGGGGAGCTGGTTGTTTTTGATGACTGAGTTGGTCGGTAAGCGTTCTGAATTACCTCCCCACATAACCTCGTGGTTGATGCCGGCATACAGTTTTAATCGCCAGTTAGGTTTTCCAAACCGCATATACAAGGCCTTTTGATGGAGCATGGAATTGTTAATGAATCGGTCCTGCTCAAACCAACCATGCGCATAAAATCCCTTAAAACTGATCAAGCCTTTTCGCGGAATATAGTCAGGAAGTGCGAACTGTATTTTTAACATCGGTAACGTATTACCCGACCAGGCATAGGAACCCGAACTTAACGTCGAATCGACGAGCCCAACAATTTCCCGTCGGCGACCCGCCCAGAATTCCATGCTACGTCCGAATTTGAGTTTTAAGTAGGCTTCTGGTATCAATACTTTATAGTTATAACCGGCATTAAGTACGGCTTCTGCTCCCCAGCCCCAATCGACCCGACGGTTGCTGGCCCTAAGACTATCCAGCCGACTTTTAGGGGTATCGTGGTAGTCGACCCGTAAGCTTTGCCGAAAGGTCATAATAGCATGTTCACTCGGGACGATGCCGTATTGATTCGCTCTGAGCCAAAAGGGGGTTTGTCCTGATGTAGAAAAATAACTGCCTACCTCCGAACGGAAGTGTAGTGGTTTGATCGTCTGTCCGCAACAGAGCGACACTCCCAGCAGCCAGAAAGAAAGCCAACGGATCATACCCGAAAAAATTAGTAACAGTACGTTTCTATTGCCTGAGTTACAGCATTTTTAATTAGTCACTTTTTGGCCGGCAGAGGAATAAAAAAGAGTCTACATAAAATATGCCATATGAAACGTTAGGCTTCATTTAAGCCCAAATGAAAGTTGTAGCTGGACAATATCGTCCATTTCAATGGTTTTTTTCGGAACAACATGAATAAAGCCGTACCTTTGCAGTTGATAACGATTAGTACATTATGGTTCCAAACGACGAACTGATTCGCATCATCGACCTGCTAAACACAACCTACGAAGGTGAAGAGGCCTGGCATGGCCCATCCGTTGTTGATGTGTTGCGGGGTGTTACACCCGAAATGGCTGGGCAACGAATCGCTCCCAACACACACAGTATAGCCGAACTCGTTTTTCATATGACTAGCTGGCGGATATTTTGTGTCAAAAAGATGCAGGGTGATGCGACGTTCGATATTACAACTCCAGATAAGAATTTCGGGGCATTACCGGATAAAATTGATGATTTCGAGTGGGAAGCGCTCGAAATGGAGCTGAGCCTTAGTCAGGAAGAACTCATTAACGAACTCGATAAACGCGACGATGATGAGTTTCTGGAAGACATAGTGCCCGGTCGTGACTATACGTATTACGATATGCTGCATGGCATTATCAATCATGATCTGTATCATACAGGTCAGATTATGATTTTGCGGAAGGCACTGGCTTTTAAGGGAGCAGGCTCGCAGTTCGACGACGATGTCGACGAATACGGTTCCCCGTTCGGCAGCAGCCACGAACACGACGATTACTATTGATACTAATTTTGAATGAGTGAATGATAGAATGAGCGAATAGATTCGCCAACACTATTCACTCATTCTATCATTCACTCATTCTATCATTGAACTTCTGGCTTGTCAAGTCTGAGCCCGACGCGTACGGGTGGCATCATTTTACTGCACAAGGTCGCGCCATATGGGATGGTGTTCGCAACTATCAGGCACGTAACAATCTGAAATCCATGCAGCTGGGTGATCAGGTTCTGTTTTATCATAGTGTCACAAATCCGGGCGTAGTTGGTTTGGCTAAAGTGGTACAGGAAGCCTATCAGGACCCCACCGTGCCCGACGATCCGCGATGGGTTGTTGTTGAATTAGAGCCGGTTATGATGTTAGAAACGCCAGTTTCGTTGGCTCAGATCAAAACGGAGCCCTTATTGGCCAATCTGAGCCTCATCCGCCAATCCCGGCTATCGGTTATGCCCGTCCGGCCCGATGAATTTGAATTGATCCTAAAAATGGGACAGAAATGAATTTTGAATGAGTGAATGATAGAATGAGTGAATAAGTTCGCCAACGCTATTCACTCATTCTATCATTCACTCATTCAAAATTGAGTTTAATATGGCTACTATTCAACTGGTTACGCCTGCTGTCTGGCCTGAATATGAACTGATTGATTCGGGGAATTTTCAGAAGCTCGAACGCTTTGGCAACTTTATCCTGTCACGGCCGGAACCCCAGGCTATCTGGGATAAATCCCTCCTGGATGCGGAATGGGAAGAGCGTTCGCATGCCATTTTTCGACGGGATCGCCAATCGCCCGAACGAGGTGACTGGCAAACTTCCCCCGATATGCGCGATCCCTGGTATGTATCGTTTCGGCAGGAAGGGCTAAATCTGAAGTTTAAACTGGCACTCACCACCTTTAAGCATGTGGGTTTATTTCCCGAACAGGCTGATAACTGGCTCTATATTCATGATAAGATTAAAGCCATTTCGGCTCATGTAACTAGGCCGAAAGTCCTGAATTTGTTTGCCTATACGGGTGGCGCTTCACTGGCCGCTCGTCAGGCAGGTGCCGATGTGACCCATGTCGATGCTGTAAAGCCGGTCATCAGTTGGGCGCGGGAAAACATGGACCATAGTGAGCTGGATAACATTCGTTGGGTGGTTGAGGATGCCGTGAAGTTTGTTCGGAGGGAAGTTCGTCGGGGAAATTCCTACAATGGCATTATTCTGGATCCGCCAGCGTATGGTCGAGGGCCCGATGGTGAAAAATGGGTGCTTGAAGAACAACTGAACGCCCTTCTCAAATCTTGTGCCGATCTGCTCGACGGTACCGATTTTTTCTTTATCATTAATCTGTATTCATTAGGGTTTTCGTCGCTCATATTAGACAACCTGATGCAGCAGATATTCGGGAAAGTACCCAACCCTGAATGGGGAGAACTCGCCATTACCGACCAGTTCCAGAAACGATTACCTTTGGGGGTGTTTTATCGGTTTGGGGTATGAATAAAGAGCGAAAGAACTTTAAAAAGAGTGAAAGATCTGACGCACCCTTCAAAAGCGGGCATTGGATATTCACTCATTCACTCTTTCGCTCTTTCACTCTTTTTAAAGTTCTTTCGCTCTTTATTCTTCTTGCTTTGGCATCCTGCGGAAGTGATGAGCGCCAGTCGGCGCGTATTCCAGATTTTCCCAAGCCAGGTGATAGTAGTCGGACCGAAGGCGCTTTACGGGCGTTGACAGCCGCTATCAATCAGTCTTCGTCGGCTTCTGCCTATGCTAAACGGGCTGCTATATTGCTGGCAATGGGCCGAATCAATGAGGCTCTATCTGACATCGACGAAGCCATTAGTCGAAATGATAATACAGGATCGTATTATTTGATTAAAGCACAGATTCTGCGAGTGTTGCAGCAGCCGGAAAAGGCCCTTCAAAACGCTCAGCGGGCCGAGATTCTTGGAATCGATACGCCAGAATTATATACCCTACAGGGCGATCTGCTTCAGCAGCAGAATCAATTTGATAAAGCAAAGCTCTACATTGCCAAAGCCCTGCAAATGGCTCCCTATGACGGAGAAGCCTATTTTTTTAAGGGGTTAATGGCTGCCCGACAAAGCGATACGACCCAGGCATTGACGTTATATCAACAATCGTTACGGCTTAAACCGAGATACCTGGAAACCTATAATCAGCTCTCGTCTATTTATCGCTCCCTCGGTGATCTGAACTCCGCCCTTGTTTACAATGAACAGGCATTGGCCTACTTTCCGAACAATGCCAAACTGTATTATGGGCGAGGTCTTATTTACCATACCGAAGGCAAACTGGATAGTGCCATGATTGATTATCAACGCACGGTTAACGTGCAGCCTGGCTATTATCAGGCGCATTTCCAGATGGGGTTGATTAATCAGAAATACCGGAATTATTACACGGCACTGACGAATTTTCAGCGTGTGCAGCAACTTCGACCACAGTTTCCACGAATCGATACATACATTGGGTATTGTCATGAACAAATGGGGCAATTTGAGTTGGCGATAGAGGCTTATACCAAAGCCACCAGGTTGAATATCAACGACCACCAGGCTGCTGCCGGACTATGGCGTTCGCAACGGCGTCAATATGTACAGCAAAACCCATATAACTCCTTATTTTTGCCGGATAGCACTGCCCGACCACTACCATCGGCCCGAACGCGTCCTGAATTCGATACCACCCGGGTTCGAATATCGACGATTCAGCCAAAGTCGCCGGTAATGAGCCATGCCAGCGATTCGCTCCAGCGAACCGTGAAACCCATTGGACAGAATTAACTGAATGAATAATTGATAATGAGTAATGTATAATGAATTTGTCAGTTCAGGAACTGTCATTATGCATTGTTCATTATACATTTATAGAAGTGGCTTACAGTTGTAGGTAAGCTGCGGGTACCACCAATAAATAATAGTCGCAAATGATTGCGCAGGACGAACAAATCCGTGTAACGCTGCCTGATGGTAGCGTTCGACAATATCCCAAAGGAAGCTCTGGGCTGGATATTGCCGCTCAAATTAGTGAAGGGCTGGCTCGTAACGTATTGGCCGCCAAAGTAAACGGTGTCGTACAGGATGCCACGCGCCCCATCGAAGAAGATGCCAATGTGCAGCTTTTGACCTGGAACGATACCGAAGGTAAGTCAACCTTCTGGCATTCATCGGCTCACTTGCTGGCCGAAGCGCTCGAAGCTCTGTATCCTGGTGTAAAATTCGGTATTGGTCCGCCCATCGAAACCGGCTTTTACTACGATGTTGATCTGGGTGGACAGCCCTTTTCGCAGGAAGACTTCAAAAAGGTTGAGGATAAAATGCTCGAACTGGCTCGTCAGAAAGAGCAGTATGTCCGTAAACCAATGAGCAAAGCCGATGCGATTGCCTATTTTGAAGAAAAGGGTGATCCGTACAAACTTGACCTGCTCGAAGGCCTTGACGACGGCACCATTACGTTCTATACTCAGGGTAACTTTACCGACCTGTGCCGGGGACCGCATATCCCCAATACGGGTTTTATCAAAGCCGCTAAAATTATGAACGTTGCCGGTGCCTACTGGCGGGGCAACGAAAAGAATAAACAGCTTACCCGGATTTACGCCGTCACGTATCCGAAGCAGAAAGAGCTTGATGAGTACCTGTTCCTGCTCGAAGAAGCCAAAAAACGTGACCATCGGAAGTTAGGAAAGGAACTTGAGTTGTTCGCTTTCTCGGAAAAAGTAGGAGCCGGGTTGCCGCTCTGGTTGCCGAAAGGAACGATGCTGCGCGAACGGCTGGAAAATTTCCTGCGCAAAGCTCAATTACGGGCAGGGTATTCGCCGGTTGTAACGCCCCATATCGGTAGCAAACAACTGTACGTTACTTCCGGGCACTGGGAGAAATACGGGGAAGATTCATTTCAGCCCATAAAAACGCCCGATCCGAACGAGGAGTTTTTGCTCAAACCGATGAACTGTCCGCACCACTGTGAGATCTACAAAACGCGCCCTCGGTCGTATCGGGATTTGCCCCTGCGACTGGCCGAGTTTGGTACAGTGTATCGCTATGAGCAGTCGGGTGAGTTGCACGGACTGACCCGTGTACGCGGATTCACACAAGATGATGCGCACATCTTCTGCCGGCCCGATCAGGTGAAAGACGAGTTCATGAAGGTGATCGATCTGGTGCTGTATGTTTTCAAATCGCTTGGTTTTGAGGATTATAGCGCTCAGGTATCGTTACGTGATCCAGAGAACAAAACGAAATACATCGGCTCCGACGACCTATGGGAGAAAGCCGAAGCGGCCATTATCGAATCGGCAGCCGAAAAAGGATTGCCAACCGTAATGGAGTTAGGGGAAGCCGCTTTCTACGGTCCGAAACTTGACTTCATGGTTCGTGATGCACTGGGCCGGAAGTGGCAGCTTGGAACGATTCAGGTGGATTATAACCTGCCGAATCGCTTTGAACTGGAATATATTGGAGCCGATAACCAGAAGCATCGCCCCGTCATGATTCACCGGGCACCGTTTGGGTCGATGGAGCGGTTCATTGCCATTCTGATCGAAAACTCGGGCGGGAATTTCCCACTTTGGCTTTCACCGGATCAGATCGCGATTCTACCGATTTCGGAGAAATACGAAGATTACTCCAACGATCTGTTCTTCAGTTTGCAGGAGCACGACATTCGCGGTTTTGTCGATCTGCGTGACGAAAAGATTGGTCGTAAAATCCGGGATGCAGAAGTAGCTAAAGTGCCTTACATGCTTATAGTAGGCGAGAAAGAAGCCGCTGATGGCAAGGTGTCGGTCCGCCGGAAAGGTCAGGGCGACCTTGGCAGCATGAGCGTGGAAGAGTTTGTGAAGGCATTCCAATCAGAAGTCAAAGTATAAGTTCATAGTTTGCAGTTTTCGATTGGCTGGCGCAAAAATATTTGTGCGTCTGCTAACCGAAAACTGTAAACCGTGAACCATAAACTTGCTTGGTAGTTGTATTTTCAATAGTTTACCGAACTTTTTAAAAACCGTTACGTTATCCAAGCGACTTTTCATTAATTCATGTAAAAGTCAGCTTTAAACAATTTGTTACCCTAAACACAATCTATGGCATTACCCCAGCGCAGACCACCTCGTCGTGTGGTTGAAGAACCGTACAAAGTCAATGAGCGCATCCTGGCCCGCGAAGTTCGGGTGGTCGGTGAAAATGTAGAGCAGGGAATCTACGACATAAATAAAGCACAAGCGATGGCAAAGGCACAGGGACTCGATCTCGTAGAAGTGTCTCCGAATGCCGTTCCGCCTGTTTGCCGTATTGTGGATTACTCTAAATTCAAGTACGAGCAGAAGAAGAAACAGAAAGAAATCAAGGCAAACGCCACCAAAGTCGTCATCAAAGAAATTCGGTTTGGCCCTAATACCGACGATCACGATTTTGATTTCAAACTGAAACACGCCATCAACTTCCTGAAAGAAGGCGCTAAAGTAAAAGCCTATGTCCAATTCGTAGGTCGCGCTATTGTTTTCAAAGACCGAGGCACTCAATTACTGGAGCGGTTTACTAAAGGTCTGGAAGAATATGGTAAAGTCGAATCCGAGCCAAAGCTTGAAGGAAAACGCATGACCGTTTTCCTGTCGCCCAAAGCAGTCGGGAAGAAATAAGCTAAAAAACGGAGAAAAGGAGGAAGGGAAGAAAGGAGAACGGACGTAAGGAACACATTCTGTTTCTTTTCCGCCTTCTCCTTTCTTCCTTTCCTCCTTTTTTCTTAACTTTGCGGCCTGTTTACGAAAATTGTTCCATACAAGCGGTTTACTCCAATGCCAAAAGTAAAAACCAACTCGGCTGCCAAGAAGCGTTTCAAGCTGACCGGTACCGGTAAAATCAAGCGGAAGCACGCCTTCCACAGTCATATCCTGACGAAAAAATCCACCAAACAAAAGCGTAACCTGGTTCACGCTGCTGTTGTGGATAGCACAGACGAGCGTCGCATCAAAGCGTTGCTGAACGTCTAAAAACGAATGAATAATGTATAATGAACATTGGATAATGATATATCCGGTTTGTTATGCGGAAAGGAACGAATCCGTTCCTGGTTTTAAGTTTCACCCGATGCCAAGCCCAAAGTGAATGAAGAATGTTTAATGTAAAATGAATAATGTTGACTGTTCTCAGTTCTTATACATTATCCATTAATCATTATTCGTCCGCTTGTCGTCAAAAAACAACTAATAATACAATGCCACGTTCCGTCAATCACGTTGCCTCACGGGCGCGTCGGAAAAAAGTAATGAAGCTGGCCAAAGGCTATTTTGGTCGGCGCAAAAATGTTTGGACAGTAGCTAAGAATGCTGTCGAAAAAGGTTTAGGATACGCCTATCGCGACCGTCGTGCTAAAAAACGCGATTTCCGGGCTCTCTGGATTCAGCGGATCAACGCTGGGGCTCGCATCAATGGTATGTCGTATTCAGCTCTGATGGGTGCACTGAACAAATCGGGCATCGAACTCAACCGCAAAGTCCTGGCCGACCTGGCCATGAACCACCCGGAAGCATTTGCCGCCGTTGTGGAACAAGTGAAGTAAACAGAAGAAGTAGATAGGAGCGAGGAGATAGGAGTAAGAATGGCTGACGCAAAAATTGCCGCCGTATAAATTCTCGCTCCTAACTCCTCGCTCCTTTATTTAATACACCTACGTCTGCACGACTTTCGTCTTCAGCCCCGCCCGTTCATCGCCAGGCTGGAGGCCCAGTAGATAAACATCCATTTCCGAATCACCTACCCGGAATACCTGCCGAACCGTTAGTTCTTCCTCAACCAGTTTTTTTAATTCCTGGAATTTAGCGGTACGTGCTTTTTCTTCGTTGCCATACCAATCCTGGTCCGTAACCACAGGGTCCCAAAAGTCGGCTTCCGGGATTTCTTCCACATAAACGGAAGGGGGGAGCATTTGCCAATCTTTGATCTGACTAACAGTAAGTGGTGCGTCCTGTTTGAGGTAGCAGGTTACTGTTTCGATGGGTTCGTCAGATTCGCTTGGGTAAAGTAAATCAGGAAGTAGCTGGTTGGCTTTTTCGGTAAACAACTTTTTTTCTGAAATTGGGTTGCTACTTTTAGACTCTTCGTTCGTCATAAGCGTGAAAACAGATTCACGACAAATTAATCGATTCTGGTTGAAGTAACCGTTGATGTCTGTTTATTTTTAACGCGGTGTCAAGGAACCCTTTTCCCGCTTAACCACAAAAACAAGAAATCATGTTTGAAACACTGATGAATCTGGTACAGCAGAATGCTGGTCAGTCTGTAATTAACAACCCAGCTATTCCTAACAGCCAAAACGATAACGTCATGCAGACTGTTGCCAGCAGCATTTTAAGCGGTCTGGGTCAGCAGGCACAAGGCGGTGGGCTCGGTAACTTACTGGGTATGGTCGTAAATGGTGGTAATGTTCAGCAAAGCGCCGTTACGCAGGGAGTACAACAGCATGTAGAACAGAGCCTGATGGAGAAAATGGGTATTTCGCCCCAGGTTGCCATGTCGGTGGCCGCTACATTGGTGCCGGTTGTGTTGAGTAAGCTCATGCATAAAGCTTCCGATCCAAATGATTCGAGTGTCGATGGAAACTCGATTCTGGGAGCCGCTACGGGTCAGCAGGGCGTTGACTGGATGGGTATGGCAAGCTCAGCTATGGCCGATGGTAAACTGGATATGAATGATTTGATGCGGGTGGCTACCCAACAAGGTGGCGGTCTGGGTGGTATGCTGGGTGGTCTATTTGGCGGACGATAAGCATATCAACGTACTCGCAGGAAAAAAAAGCAGTCTGAAAGGGCTGCTTTTTGTGTGTAGGGTACTTATTACGGTGAAAAGTCGACGGGTTAACAACTAAAATGACCCAACTACCAATTCATGATGGCCCTGTATTGTCTATGTGGTCAACTTTACGGTAAATCTGGAACTCACAGATTGTAGACACAAACCGTATGATCTTCTTCTGGATTTTATGGGGTATCGATGCCATTGCCTCATTGATTATTCTTTATTTCTTTTTTATTGGATTGGCCGATGGTTCCGTTTCATCCTTCAATATGGGCTTATGGCTATTTATACTGGCTGGATTGGGAGTCATTATGGTCGGGAGTTATTGGTTACAGAATCACCAATATGCCGGTTGGGCAAAAATACTACTGGCAATTCTGGCCGTTCCATGCTTAGTATACGCCTTATTTATGTTGATTATTCTGGTGACAAATCCTCGTTGGAACTAACTAATTAGGGGCTTGATTTTCGAGACGCAGATAGTATGAGAGATCTCATGGCTGGATGAAAAGAATATTGTATTTTACAGGCATGTAAATTTATATGCGTTCGTTAATGCTTTAAAATCGTATTCCCTGACCATGTTATGAAAGTCGGTTTGTTACCCATTCTCTGCCTTCTTTTAATTCAGAAACAGGCCTACGCGACTGAGCGGCCAGAAGCAATCGTCAAAAGCGATTCGTTACCCTCTCAACAAACGGCAGTGCTAACGCAGGAACGTTATCGCTATCGATTGGGTAGTTTTGGCAATCAAACGGCGAATAAACGATTGGTTACGGTCTTTGTTTCTCCAAAGAGTCTCAGGCTTGGCAATGAAGTGACATTACCGGTTGGTATTGATGAACGTACAGTTGTCGTACGATCCGGCGATAAAACATTAAAGCTCTGGGAGGATTACGTGTTTATACCAGATACCAACAAGATGCGGATACTGGATGAGGATGCATTAAAATCAGAACGTTCAATCCGTATTACGTACGAAAGGTTGTATTAATTTGGCAGGCAGACGCGTAAGCTCACTCTTGCGCCAGTTTACCGTAAACCACATACCTCTCACTCCCTTGTAATTGTCCCTGTAATGTAGCCGTAGGGTTCGTCGGTGGCGATGAAGATTTCGTTCTTGTTCTCCATGCCAAATTGCTCCAGATTAAACAAAATGTGATGTTTATTGGGCAGTTTAAGGCTAATCTCACGGATTTCCGGAATTTCGGTAAGCACGGCTTCACCCATGGCCAGTAAGGTTTGCTGAACCGATAGACTTTTGTGATGGGCAAATGTTTTCAACAGGATTTCACGGACTTTGGCGAAGAGTGCCGTAAAATCGAGGTCAGGGTGGGTATATGTCCAGGTTGCTTCACACTGCGTGGCAAAAATACGGTCGGCGGTTTCTTTCAAGGTAGTGTACTGATCTTTGATATACCCTTCAAAGCCCGAATCAGTGGTCTTTAAGATCAATAGATCGGTCAATCCCGATGTAATAGCCATTTCGTTTCGGGTTTGAACAACGGTAGTGGTATGTTTTTCGGAGCTGCCACCCACATATGCATGCGGATGGGTGTCGCCATCGAATGTCATTCGAGTCCACGGATATTCGGTGATAGCAACGTTGGCCTGTGATACCTGCGGATTATTGGTCAGAAAATAGTTAGCTAAGTAGCGGGCAAAATTTTCGATGGAATCAATAAAATGCTCTTTGGCAAGGGCATACACCGTATTCTTCTGCGTATCAGTTGGGAGTATTTTCGAGTTGTCGCCCAGCGTGTGTGCTGTGTCAAAGTCACCTTTGAGCGAAATATTGACAGAAATCTGCCGGAATTCATGGTAGTCAGGGTGCCGAATAATCTTGGATAGGTTAACGGCATTTTTGCCGTACGCATTTTCTTTCAGGGTGATATTCATGGTCGTTTCGGCTTATTTCAGAAGTATTGACCACTAGTATAGCCATTATTTTTCTATTTTTAGCCTTTCTCACTCACTCAATAAGTCGACACGTTTGGTCTGACGAATGCGTTGACCAAACGTTCCCAAGCAAATAGTTGGAGGAATAGCTTAACAAGCTAAGGCAGGCGACACCAGATATAGCAATACGAAGGATGATCGATTACGCAATAAAAAGTGCACAGATCATTACCCCAACAGGAGTTCGGCAGGGAGTGGTTTTGGTGGAAAATGGCCGGATTGCCGAAGTCGTAGCGGAACTCCCTCCTGATTTTCCAGGAACTGTACAGGACGTGGGGAATGGCGTATTGATGCCTGGTGTTATCGATCCGCATGTGCACATCAATGAACCGGGTCGAACGGACTGGGAGGGATTCGATACCGCCACACGGGCTGCTATTGCCGGGGGACTAACGTCGCTGGTCGATATGCCACTTAATTCGTCACCGGTGACGACATCGGTTGAGGCTTTCGAACAGAAATTAGCTGCGTTGTCTGGAAAACTGCACACCAACTGCGGATTCTGGGGCGGATTAGTGCCCGGAAATACTGCTGATGTTGAACCGCTTATAGAAAAAGGAATCCTGGGTTTTAAAGCCTTTCTGACGCATTCCGGTATTGACGATTTTCCGAATGTGACAGAGGCTGATCTGCGAAAAGCCATGCCCATCATTGCCCGGCACGGCCTCCCGTTGCTGATGCACTGCGAATTATCTACGGATGAAACGCTGGCAACGGGCGATGTGCGATCATATCAAAACTACCTGTCTTCGCGACCAAAGGAATGGGAAGATAAAGCTATCGCCATGATGATTCGGTTATGCGAAGAATTTAACTGCCGAACGCATATCGTCCATTTATCGTCTGCCAACTCGATCGAACCTATTGCTCAGGCAAAACAAAAAGGATTACCACTCACTGTCGAAACAGCGCAGCATTACCTGTTTTTTAATGCCGAAATGATACCGGACGGACAGACACAGTTTAAATGTGCTCCACCTATACGGGAGCGGGCAAACAATGATCGACTGTGGGAAGCCCTGAAAGCTGGAATAATTGATTTTGTCGCCACCGACCACTCGCCAGCTACACCAGATCTGAAACTACTTGAAAGCGGCAATTTTATGAAAGCATGGGGAGGCATTGCGTCATTGCAACTGGCTTTACCCGTGTTGTGGACCGCTGCCCGACAACGCGATTGTACCGTTATCGATATCGCCCGGTGGCTTTGTGAAAAACCGGCTGAACTGGCTGGCTTTGCTGGCCGAAAAGGGCAGATCGCGAAAGGGCACGATGCTGATCTGGTGGTTTGGCGCCCTGATCAGGCTTTTAACGTTTCGGAAGCCAGTCTTCTGCATAAACATAAAATAACCCCGTATCTGCATGAAGAATTATACGGGGTTATTGAACAAACATACCTATCTGGAAATCTAGTATTTAATCGCGGAAATTTACAGTTGATGAACAAAGGGGACGTGTTGTTAAGCTGATAAATAGTTCGCCAGATAGTGGCCGTAAACGAGTTGGCTCGTCAAATCCTCCGAACCATTATCAATTTGCTTAATGAAAACAACAGCTCTTTTTCTATTGACTTTAGTATCAGTGGCCCTATCATGCAACAACGCGACTTCAGACCATCATGATGAACAGACAACTACCGATTCCGTTCGGCAACAAACAGCTCCAACAGTCGGGAGTGATAAAGATAGCCATGGGTGTATTGGCTCGGCTGGGTATGTATGGTCGCCGGTAAAGGACGATTGTATCCGGATTTTTGAACAGATAAAATTAAGCCCCATCGACGGCAGCGGCTTAGACTCAACCGCCGTAGCGTTTATGCTTTTCAGTGGTGATCGGACCAAAGCTGAAATATATCTGCCTGGTTAGCAGAAGCCGATTACGTTGGACCGTCGGGGAGAGGAAGGGGATTTTAGTTGGCAAAACGATAGCCTGGAAATCATCACCTGGAAAGGGTATGTGTTAAAACGTCACGAAAAAGCTATCTATCACGGTGATGAATAAAATGGGGAACTGGCCGGTTAATGGAGTATGAATAACTATACACAGCGTGCCGAAGCCATATTGAATAAAATAGAACAACTGGCGTCGATTAGCGAAACCTCTACTGGCATTACCCGTACGTTTGGTACCCGTGCGTTTCAGGAGGGGAGCCGACTGATTCAGCACTGGATGCAGGCGATTGGTCTGGATACTCGTGTTGACAGCATTGGGAACGTTCGGGGACGATGGGAGAGTCCAAGCAAAGCGGCTAAAACGTTTGTCATTGCGTCGCACATGGATACGGTTGTCAACGCTGGAAAGTTCGATGGTCCACTGGGTATGATCATGGGGCTAGATCTGATTGAGCAGCTTATTCAATCGGGGCGACCGCTTCCGTTTCATCTTGAACTGATTGCTTTCAGCGATGAAGAAGGTGTACGGTTTCATACGACCTACTTAGGGAGTAAGGCTGTCGCCGGATCGTTTGATGAAACATTACTGACTAAAAAAGATGCGTCGGGTCTATCGTTGGCTGATGTGCTTGAGACGATAGGAGGAGATTCTACCCAACTGGCAGCGGATGCTATTGCGCCAAAGGATTGGCTGGGATATTTCGAAATTCATATTGAACAAGGGCCGGTTTTGTATGAAAAAGCTATTCCAGTAGCTGTCGTAACAGCTATTGCCGGACAAAAGCGGGTTGAAGTTACGTTCAAGGGAATGGCGGGTCATGCCGGTACGGTTCCGATGCCTATGCGTCAGGATGCGCTTTGCGCGGCTGCTGAGTTTGTTCTGAGTGTTGAGCAATTAGCAGCCAATCAATCGAATCTGGTGGCTACAGTCGGTAAATTAACCGTTGCCAATGCGGCCAGTAATGTTATCCCCGGCGAAGTAGTTTGTAGTCTGGATATCCGAAGCAACGATAAGGCAGCGCTGGCTAGCGCGTATAAGACTCTGCATGAGGGTTGCCAGCAAATTGGACAGATGCGATCAGTCGCTATCGATTGGAAACTGGTTCAGGAAACGGCACCCGTAGCCTGTGATTCTCAGTTGACAAATCTGTTGGCAGCAGCGATTAAGGAAAGCGGTTATGACGTCATTCAACTGGTTAGTGGGGCCGGGCATGATGGCGTTCCGATTTCACAGGTATCGCCCATTGCGATGCTTTTCGTCAGGTGTTTCGAAGGTATTAGTCATAACCCGCTCGAAAACGTTGAATTAACCGATATAGCCGCTACCTTGCAAGTGGCCGACCGATTTTTAGAACACCTGGTTACGGTAGAAATTTCCTGAACAGTTTGACCCATTGGCAAGGTATTTCGGGAGGTTGAAGAAAAAAGTTACTAGTTTACACGCATGGAAATATCAGCACTAACGCGGTCAGTTGTTAAACGCAATCACGCTGTAATAAGCCCCGATGGATACATCAATAGCCGGGTGCCGGGATGGGACAATTGTACCGTTAATGTTATTATCAACGAGCAGATGGGTGCCCGTTTGTGTCAGACACTCATTACATTGGCCGAAAATGGCCAGCTAACGGGTGTTACACAGGCGTCGCAACTGTTTTTTTATGTCATACAGGGGCATTGTATAGCATCGGCCGATGGAGAAACAAAACCCCTGAAAACAGGCCAGTTCGTGTACATTCCCATTGGAAAGTCGTATCGGTTCGAGCAGCCGGAGCCGGGCACGCAACTGCTGACCTTTCATAAAGTGTATGAAACGCTGGAAGGGTACGAGATACCACCGGTTATTTTTGGTGATGCGGCTGATGTGGCAGGACCTACGTACCTGGGCGATCCGTCCCTGCGCTTACAAGTCCTGCTACCCGACACGCTTTCGTTCGATATGGCGGTCAATATTTTTACCTATGACCCCGGTGGACATCTGCCTTTTGTAGAAACGCACATCATGGAACACGGGCTGATTTATCTGCAAGGACAGGGGGTATATATGCTTGACCAGGATTGGTATCCCATCAGAAAAGGTGATTCCATCTGGATGGCTCCCTATTGCCAACAGTGGTTTACGGCCATGGGTAAAGAGCCTGCGGTGTATATTTATTATAAAAATGTTAATCGTTTTCCGACAGTGATATGACATAGAACGCAGATTGTTATGATCCTTATGATTCACACAGATCATAACAATCTACGTTCTATCAGCTACAAGATCTTCGTATGACCTTACCCGAATTAAATGAACTGCCCGTTTCGGAGTTAAAAGTGATCCTGACAACCTGTTGCGGTTCTTCGGTCTGGGTGGACGAAATGGTGAATATATTTCCTGTTGAGAGCCGCGAAGCATTGTTCGAACAAGCCGAAATTATCTGGTTTGCCTGCTCCGAAAAAGATTGGAAAGAAGCCTTTGAGCACCATCCAAAAATTGGTGATATCAATTCGTTGCGGGCGAAATTTGCCAATACGCGTACGTTGGCATCAGGGGAGCAGTCGGGTGTAGCGGGCGCGTCGCAGGAGGTGCTGGAGCAACTGGCCGAAGGAAACCGATTGTATGAAGAGAAATTTGGCTATATTTTTATCGTCTGCGCCACCGGTAAATCGGCGGAGGAGATGCTGGAAATCCTGGAGTCACGGTTACCTAATTCGCCCGATGAAGAAATCCAGATAGCCATGCAGGAGCAGAATAAGATCACGAAAATCCGCCTGGAAAAACTACTAGTCGTATGAGTGCCATTACCACCCATATTCTGGATACCACCCGAGGAAAACCTGCCGAAGGAGTTAGTGTGGTTCTGTATCAGCAACACCGGGAATGGCTGGAAATAAGCCGGGGAATCACCAATGCCGACGGTCGTATTAGTGATTTACTCACGAAAGAGACCGTGTTGCCCTCTGGTGTTTATAAACTACGGTTTGAAACGGGAGCCTATTTTGAAAGCCTTAGCGTTGCCTCCTTTTATCCCTTCGTTGACATTTCCTTCACCATCACAACAGGTGAGCATTATCACGTTCCCTTGCTACTAAATCCTTTCGGTTATTCGACCTACCGAGGGTCATAATTTCGCGTCATTTAGTAGTCATTTGCGTCGCGTCATCAATGGTCATTTATTGACGGTATTTAACGGGAATGACTATTAATGACCATCAATGACGCGACGCAAATGACTACTAAATGACTATAAATGACTTGAGTTATGAATATCAACCCTGCACGGCTACAGCATTTTTTTGAGGTATCGAGTGAGATTGGAAAAATAGGGGAAACGGGTATGTGTCGGCCAGCCCATTCTGCCTTGGAAAAAAAGATGTTCGAGCACGCTAAAGGCTGGATGGAATCGGCTGGCCTAACGGTACGCATCGATAGCTTTGGTAACCTGATAGGTCGCTTGCAGGGAAAAGATCCTGATGCGCCGATTTTAATGACCGGTTCTCACCTCGACACGCAGCCCTATGGAGGGCGCTTCGACGGTATTGCAGGAGTCTTGTGCGCCATCGAAGCCGTTTGTACGATTGCTGAACAAGGCATCGTTCCTGAAGCAAGCATCGACGTGATTGCCTTTGCCGATGAAGAGAGCTGGCGGTTCAATAAAGGACTTTTCGGATCAAGAGGGATTCTGGGTAAGCTGGAAGAAGGCGAGTTGCAGCGTAAAGATAAAGACGGTGTTACCCGCGAACAGGCGCTGATTGATTTCGGGTGCGACATTACAAAGTTTAAGGACGACGAGTATGCACCGGGCAGCATCCGGTGTTTTATTGAGCTACACATTGAGCAAGGCCCCGTTTTAGACAAAACCAATAAACCCATTGGTATTGTGAGTGGAATAGCCGGGCCGCTGTTACTGAGCCTGACGTTGAAAGGCATGGCGGGTCATGCCGGTTCGGTTCCGATGCCGTTGCGGAAAGATGCCTTATTAGGAGCTGCCAAAGTAACGGTAGCTGTTAACGAAATAGCCGCTCAGTTTACACCCGCGCCTACAGTCGGTACAGTTGGTACGTTAAACGTTTTTCCATCGTCCCGCAATATTATTCCCGAAGCTGTGAGCATGACTATGGAATTCCGCGACATTGATATGGAGCGCCGGAATACCTGCGAAAAGCAATTAAAAGCAGCTATTAAAGACATTACTCAACAGCATGGACTTACTTACGAACTAACGGTCGATACCGATATTAAATCAAGTTATTGTGCCGATTGGATCAAGGATACCATTCGGGCCAGTTGCGAAGAATTGGGGCTGGATGCGCCGGAACTAGTGAGTGGTCCGTTTCACGATGCACTGGTGATGTCGGAGGCTTGTGACTATGGAATGATTTTTGTCCGTTGTAAAGATGGAATCAGTCATAACCCCCTTGAGTATGCATCCTATGAAGATTTGGCATTGGGGAGTGAGGTGTTATATACGACTATTTTAAAAATAGTTATTTAATATAAATATAATTTTTATTTATATACTTAAAAGTGACTTTATTTTCTTAATTATTTATAAGAGTTACTGCTTACTAAATTAAGTCACTAAATTGGCGTCGTTTTTGTAATATTGATTTGCTGAATTGTTCTAAACATTCATAAAATAATGCAAATATGACACGCCATGAAAATTATAACATTAAATGCTCTATTATTAACTATCGGAATTTTACTATGTCTGACTAGCCAGGCACAGCAACTATATATTAATGAACTGATGGCTTCGAACGGCCGGACAATTGCCGATGGTTCGGGCGCTTACGAAGACTGGTTTGAAATCTACAATCCGAATGCTACACCCGTTGATATTGCCGGGTATTACGTATCTGATAATACCACGCTGACAAAATACCGCTTGCCAACGGGTTCATCACAGACCATAATTCCCGCCAATGGGTTTATCGTGTTATGGGCCAGTAATATGCCAATCCGGGGTATATTACACGTCGGCTTTAAGCTTTCGGCCGACGGAGAGATGCTTAGCCTGGTACAGCCTGATGGAATTACGCTAATTGACCAGGTAACATTTGGCCCGCAACGCACGGATGTTTCCTGGGGGCGCCAACCCAATGGTTCGGCAAACTGGCTCTATTTTCAGCGAACCAACTCGGTCAACAATACGAGCCCTGGGGCTAGCAACAATGCCAAAACGGGTTATGCTACTATCATAAATCCTCCGGTTTTCTCACAGGTGGGCGGGTTCTACACAAGTGGATTTAGTCTGACAATTACGGCACCGGATACCACAGCCACTATTTATTATACATTGGATGGTTCAGAGCCTGACCCTACAAGCCCCGGTCCAACTACCTTTCAATACAAGAATAATTACCCCGAGCTAATCGGACAAGGTTTTGGGCTCATGCTAACCGGGCGTTATCAGTCATTCTCCTATTCCGCTCCCTTATCAATAGTTGATCGAAGTGCTGATTCTAACAAAGTATCACTCAAATCATCTACTTTCAATTCATCACCCTATTATGCACCCACCTCGCCGATCTTCAAGGGGACAGTAGTACGGGCAGTGGCTTATAAGCCCAATGCGTTGATGAGTGATATTGTCACAGAAACCTATATAATTGCCCCTACTACCCGGTTTGGAAACTTGCCCGTTGTGTCAATCGCGACAAATGAGAAATCGCTATTCGATTACAATTCCGGGATCTATACGGCCGGTGCAACATTCGATGGGTGGCGAACAGGAAATCCTACTGCTGAAACGATCTTCTGCTCGCCTGGAAATTTTACGTTAAAAGGAGATGCCTGGGAACGATCGGCCAATGCTCAGTTCTTCGTTAATGGGAGTTCGATTCTAAATCAACGAGTAGATATATCAATTAACGGTGGCTGTTCACGATCGGTACCTCGAAAAGCTGTACGATTGTATGGCGATGATGATTTCAACTACGCGTTTTTCCCTAATCGTCCAATCAACCAGTATTATAACCGGCTATTGCTCCGAAACGGTGGAAACGACTGGGACTTTACCACGCTTATTGATGGTCTGATGCAAACGATGGTGCAGCATCTGCCATTTGAGACCCAGTCGAATCGTCCGAGTATAGTATTGATGAATGGTGAATACTGGGGTGTTCATAACCTGATGGAGCGGTATGACAGATACTATGTGAACCGGAATTATAATGTTGACCCCGATAGTGTCGATGTCATCAAATTCGATTATGGAGCTTACGTGGCCGACGATGGAGATCTGGTGAAGTTTTATGCCATGAAAGATTATTTCGTGGGAACGCCAACCATCGACTATGCCCAGGTAGCTACCATGATGGATGTAGAGAGTTTTTCGGATTACCAGATCACTGAAATTTATTCAGGAAATTTCGACTGGCCCTACAACAATCAACAGCTTTGGCGTAAACGTACTAGTCAATATATCGCTAATGCCGCCAAAGGTCATGATGGCCGTTTCCGCTGGATGATGAACGATATGGACTGGACGCTGGGTGCCGGAAATTCCTATACGTCAAACTCATTGGATCGGGCTACGTCAACGGCGGGTTATGATGCGTCGGTGACGGAGTATACACGTTTTTTACGTCGATTACTGGAAGTTAGTAGCTACAAATCGTACTTTATCAATCGGTTTGCCGATTTGCTTAATACCACGTTTAGCCCATCCCGTGCTGTTGCCCTGCTCGATACCTTTCAGCAGGCTTATCAACCTTACATGGCTGAGCATTTCAATCGCTGGAAGACGGGTAATTCCGTTACGAAATGGCTCACCAATCTGAACACAGTTCGTACCTTCCTGCAACAGCGCCCGGCCTCTGTACGTGATCATATACGTGGTCGATTTGGATTGAGTGCAAATCGGAACGTTACACTTGCCGTATCGGATGCTAGCCAGGGATATATAAAAATAAATTCAATCGACATTCTTTCGACTACTCCCGGCGTATCCACTAATCCTTATCCCTGGACAGGTGTTTATTTTCAGGGGAATTCGGTTCGGGTGGTTGCCAAACCACTTTTCGGGTATCGTTTCATTGCCTGGCAGGAAAATGGGGCAACCATTTCAACTGATACCGCTTACGCATTCAATCCTACTGTCAATCGGACACTGACTGCCCTATTCGACATCGACAATACGGTAAATGGAAAGCCCGCAGCATTTACCCTCAGTAGTTGTGAATATCGGTTTGACAGTTTACTGTCGACAACGCCTGCAGGAACCTACCCACCGAATATGTACTTCGTAAGCATGAATCAGGCTGATCCTCCACTATCGGCCACGTATGCTGTGGCCGATACGGTGAAAGGAGCCTACAATCTGACTAGTGCTACTCGAATCAATGGGTTGGGTACGGATGGGCTGGCTTTTATCAATACGGGTAGTTCTCCGGCTGGTTATATCTCTACGGCTTTGGGCGGGGTTGTGCTAGCACTTCGTACAACTGACCTGACAGAAGCGTCTGTACAATGGACCGGCGGAACGGTTACGCCCAATCCTCGCCAATACAACATACGACTTCGGTATCGAATCGGAAGCTCGGGGCCGTTTACAGATCTTTTGGATGCATCCAATAATCCAGTGGAATATGTTCGGAACACAACAGCGGGCCATAGCCAGGTAATAGGTCCTGTTTCACTACCGGCTACTCTGCTTAATAAGCCTTACATCCAGCTACTATGGCAATACTATTATACGGGAGTAGGCAGCTCAGGTGCCCGCGACCAACTGCGAATCGATGATATTATTATCCGCCGGGGTGGGTGTCAGAGTGCCGCGTCGGGGAGCTGGCATACCGCCAGTACCTGGACCTGTGGCCGAGTGCCTACGGTATGTGATGCTGTAGTGATTAAAGATGGGCATACCGTAACCGTTACGGCCAATAGCGCAACCGCCCGGAGCATAAGCTTTGAGCCAACCGGGCAACTGCAATATCTAAATACCAGTGCATCGATATTGCTCAATAACCCATGATATATGTTTCTTGTATTGGAGAGCGTACAATCGAAATAATTTATTGAGCTTCCGGGTTGATAATGAACCTGTTTAAACTTTCCTTTTTGTGGAAAATGTAAGACTCTTTTTTGTCATTCCGACCGGGACGCGTAGTCGCAGGAGGAATCTTAAGATTGATTAATGGGCGACTTTGAGATTCCTCCTGCGACTACGCGTCCCGGTCGGAATGACAAAAAATCGATCTAGTTATACCGAAAGTTAAAAAGTTTAAACAGGTTCAATAAAAAAACGTCTTCTTTTTTATAAGCACCTAAGAATAAATAGGTCATATTATTCTTAAAGGCATTTTTGTCATGTTGACGAAGGAAGCATCTTCGGAGATGAGCTTCTATCCTGTCTCCGAAGATGCTTCCTTCGTCAGCATGACAAAAAATAATCTAATGCATTTTCACTGAGTTACATATTGCATAAGAGTCTATAAGACAGTGGAATATGCGCTTTTTTGTGGTCAGACTGGTTATAGTCTGACCTTTTTTTGGAAAATTTTTTCCATTCCTTAAAGTAAAAGCAGAGGATGTCCGTCAACCTATTCAAAGCACCTGAATTGGAAGCAGATCACTGAAACGACGCGTCAAGATTGGTAATTTCCTGATCTTCTTCTAACCCGGACTTTTGAAATTTAAATCATAAACAACATGAACATTATCTGGAGAATAGCCGGTGTAGCACTGGCTGTCGGGTTGGCGCTGTTTCTGCTGACCCTCATTTTGAAAGTCCTGCTGGTAGGGGCTGGTTTCTTTTTACTGGCTCGCTTCGTCGGTCCTCGTCTAATAGGTCGGCAGTATGGGCCGCTGGGTCGGGGAAACTGGCAGTCAGCACACATTATTTCCATCGACGATCCGGCTTATCGGTCGAACGTAGCCTACCCTACGTATAGCCGGGTTATTCCAATTGGCTAAGTCATAGCCATAAAAACAATCATAAAATCAGTAAACACAAATAAACACACACAACCATGTATAACAAACAAGGATTCGAAGCAGGTCATAAAGGGAATTGCGGTCATTGGGGCGGATTTGGACGCGGACGATTTGGTGGCCCCTGGGGACGCGGTAAAGCCGGTGGTTTCTGGGGAGGGCGTCAAGGAGGCTGGTTCCAGCAAGTGCCTGTCAACATTGAAGAAACCGATACCGACTATACCATTTCGCTGTTTGCGCCTGCACTCGTGAAGGAGAATATCAAGCTGGCGGTTAAAAACGATTTACTGACGATTTCGTATCAAGGTACAGAGCCATCGGAATCAGCAGATGCCCAAAGCAAGTATACCTATCAGGAATTCGGTAATCGTTCATTTGAGCGGTCGTTCCAACTGAACAACAAAGTGCTTACAGAGAGCATTTCTGCCACGTATACGGATGGCGTTCTGAAGGTGGTTCTGCCCAAGAACCCCGAAACCAATCAACCTGCACAAACGATCTCAGTAGCGTAATACTGAGCGATGATCGTGTAATTGAAAAGGCCAGTTCTGCAAACGCAGACTGGCCTTTTTTGTAACGCCCATAAAGATAAGTTAATAGATTATTTCTTCTTGATGTCTCCCCGAATCTCACCACCCGGATATTGGGAAGTGTGCAGGTTTGCGTAATAAAACCCATTTTTCAGGCTGTCAACCCGGTTTTGATTCGCCAGTTGGAAGGTTCCTGTAATGGGCGAAACCAGGCTTGTGAACGGAATTTCGACCCCTCCGGTCAATGCCGTGGTGTTTGTGATACGGTGCAGGTGTCCAGCCGTTAAGGATGACGTGAATGGGCCCGTATAGGTCACGGTATAACTCAGGACGCGAGTGGTTTCATCGACAACCCCGGTAAACGTACCAGTGGCGGCTGAGCTGGTTGAGTTTGGTTTCTCTCCGGCTCCGTTCAACGTAGCGGTCAACGTTGTTTTGGTCGATGTAATCGTCGGGTTTTCGTCGTTACCACAGGCAATGAGACCAAAGGCAAGAACGGATGCGAATACGAGGGTGAGGTTTACAAGTTTCATAGGAGTCAGTGTCTAATCGTCAACAGAAAAATGGTCTGTCGTTTAGTTTACGATTGGTGAGTGAATGCACTTTCAATCCGCAATATAGGCGGATTCTCTATACGTCATAGCAAAATTTGCGTAATTAGAGCTAATGGTTTTCCCTACTGCATTTGTAGGGATAAATACTTATTTGGTTCGAATCTCTCCACGGATTTCTCCGGCTGGATACTTGCTTGTGTGGAGATTCGCATAATACTGCCCGTGTTTTAACCGATAAATCTGGAGTGGCGTTAAGGCCGACGTACTGGCTACAATAGGTGAGGTGAGACTTGGAAATGGAATATCAACTGATCCCGTGCCATCCGTTCGGGTTGTGTCGATCCGGTGGAGGTGACCCATAGTAGGTGTCAGACCTTCGTACGAAACGGTGTAACTCAATACACGCGAGGTTTCATCTAGTATCCCTTTAAAGGACCCTGTAGCGGTTGATGTTGTTGAGCTGGGTTTTTCGTTAGCTCCATTCAAAACCGCAGTGAAGGTTGTGGGCAGCGTTGGGTTCTCGTTATCACAGGCAAAAAAAGTAAAGCCTGCTCCCAAAAGGATTGCTGTGGCAAGGGTAATTGATTTAAGCGTCATTCCAGATAAACTCAATAAAGGATTTGTCGCCAATATATGGGGAAACGATTATTCGGCGGTGCCAGTCAGTTGAAAAAACGAGGTAAAGGCTACAATTGACGGATTTTTCTTGCTTCCTAATCATCTTGTAAGCGGTAATACAAAGTAATATTTCCAAAACGTGACAGAATCTTCTAATTTTGGCCCGCTAACCGGAATCCATTTTGTGAATTCATTGGTTGTCTTTATAGAACAGCTTTTATCAGTAACCTGTTATCCTCATTTGCTATGGCTTTTGATTTAGACATGATTCAGCGTGTGTATGCCAACCTTGGTGAACGCGTCGAAGCAGCCCGGCAGGCAGTGGGCAAACCGCTGACTCTGTCGGAAAAGATTTTATACAGTCACCTCTTTGCCGGTACGCCAACTCAGGCGTATGAGCGGGGTAAAGCCTACGTGGATTTTGCGCCCGACCGCGTAGCCATGCAGGACGCAACGGCCCAAATGGCCTTGTTGCAGTTTATGCAGGCAGGTCGGCCGAAGGTAGCAGTACCCTCAACGGTTCACTGCGATCACCTGATTCAGGCTGAAGTAGGAGCTGAAAAGGACCTGGATATTGCCAAAAGTAAAAATAAAGAAGTATACGACTTCCTGTCGTCCATCTCCAACAAATATGGCATCGGTTTCTGGAAGCCGGGTGCGGGGATCATTCACCAGGTCGTGATTGAGAATTACGCGTTCCCCGGTGGAATGATGATCGGTACCGACTCGCACACTCCAAATGCGGGTGGTCTGGGTATGATCGCCATTGGTGTCGGTGGGGCTGATGCCTGCGACGTAATGGCTGGCCTGGCATGGGAATTGAAAATGCCGAAGCTGATCGGAGTTAAACTGACCGGTAAACTGAGCGGTTGGGCATCAGCCAAAGACGTTATCCTGCGTGTAGCGGGTATCCTGACCGTAAAAGGTGGTACCGGATGCATCGTTGAATACTTTGGTGAAGGTGCTGAAAGTCTGTCGGCTACGGGTAAAGGGACCATCTGTAACATGGGTGCTGAAATTGGCGCTACCACGTCGATCTTCGCCTACGATGAGAAGATGGCGAACTACCTGAAAGCAACGACTCGGGCCGAAATCGCTGAAGCTGCGGATGCTGTTAAAGAACACCTCCGTTCGGATGATGAAGTCTATGCTGATCCGGCATCATACTACGATCAACTGATCGAAATCAACCTGTCGGAACTGGAGCCGCACATCAACGGTCCATTTACACCCGATCTGGCGTGGCCGCTGTCGAACTTCGCCAAAGCGGTGAAAGAAAACAACTGGCCTACCAAACTGGAAGTCGGTCTGATTGGTTCGTGCACCAACTCCAGCTACGAAGATATGACCCGGTCGGCTTCGGTAGCCGCACAGGCAACGGCTAAGAATCTGAAAACCAAGGCTGAGTTTACGGTTACGCCCGGTTCGGAACTGGTACGTTTTACGGCCGAACGCGATGGCCTGCTAAATACCTTTGAAGAAATTGGGGGTGTTGTCATGGCGAATGCCTGTGGTCCCTGTATTGGTCAGTGGGCACGGCATATGGACGATCCCACCCGTAAAAACTCGATCATCACCTCGTTTAACCGGAACTTCGCGAAGCGGAATGACGGTAACGCGGGTACCCACGCGTTTGTGGCATCGCCTGAAATCGTTACAGCTTTCGCTATTGCCGGTGACCTGACGTTCAACCCGATGACCGACACGCTGACCAACGAGGCTGGCGAACAGGTGAAACTGGATGAGCCCGCCGGTATCGAGCAACCCGTAAAAGGCTATGCTGTAGACGACGCGGGCTATCAGGCTCCGGCCCAGGATGGATCGAGCGTACAGGTTATCGTTAGCCCAACCTCCGACCGTCTGCAACTGCTTGCTCCATTCCCAGCCTGGGAAGGTACCGACATCAACGGGCTGAAACTGCTGATCAAGGCAAAAGGTAAGTGTACCACTGACCACATTTCGATGGCTGGTCCATGGTTGAAATACCGTGGTCACCTCGACAATATCTCGAACAACATGCTGATCGGGGCGGTAAACTACTTCAATGAGAAGACCAACACCGTTAAGAATCAGTTGACAGGTGAGTATGGCGAAGTACCGGCGGTACAACGCGCTTACAAAGCCGCTGGTATCGGGTCGATTGTGGTGGGTGATGAAAACTACGGTGAAGGTTCGTCGCGTGAGCATGCCGCCATGGAGCCTCGCTTCCTGGGTGTTCGAGCTATTCTGGTTCGTTCGTTCGCTCGTATCCACGAAACGAATCTGAAAAAGCAGGGTATGTTAGCGTTGACCTTCGCTAATCCAGCCGACTACGATAAGATTCAGGAGGATGATGTGATTGACATTGAAGGTCTAACCGAATTTGCACCGGGTCGTCCCCTCGAAATCGTATTGCACCATTCGGATGGTACAACCGACGAGTTCCTGGTCAATCATACCTATAACGAAGGGCAGATCGAATGGTTCAAGGCAGGTGCTGCTCTGAACATCATTCGGATGAAACAGAACGCGTAAATAAAACACGGGTTTCTAACCGGCCAGCTTCCGAAAGGTAGCTGGCCGGTTTTTTATGCGTTGAAAACTGAATGCACTGTTATTTAAGTCTTTGATTGTTTTCTGTCATTCCGACGAAGGACCGGGCCGCCGGAGCGGGAACCTTCGGATAAGTGTCGTATTTCTTCCTCACCCGAAGATTCCCGCTTCGGCGGCCCGGTCCTTCGTCGGAATGACAGAAAACTTACATTACAATGTGCAGAATTGGTAAATTTAGCTTAGAATTAGAACTGTATAGACTTTGGCTAATAGAGAAGTATATACCCTAATTTTCGCCATTAGCGATAACCGATAGTAAAGCAATGAGTGCCTTGGCCAATGACCTCAATCAGCCTTCAGCTTATCAAAACCAATTAGCCAATACTTCCGCCGATTTTCCAATCAGTGAGAACATTGATTTGTCAGGTGTGGTCAATGTATTTGACTTTGAGCGGGAAGCTGAGCATAAAATGACCCGATTGGCCTACGAATATGTAGCCAGTGGAGCGGCCGACGAACTAACCCTGCGCTGGAATCGGCAGGCCTTTGATGCCATTAAACTCAATCCGACGGTGTTGGCCGATATGACCCTGCCTGATACCCGAGTCACGTTGTTTGGGGACGAAATACCGTATCCGATTCTTATTGCCCCTACAGCTTACCACCGGATCATGCACCCTGAAGGTGAACTGGCAACAGCGCGTGGCGCAGGTATGGCTTCGGCTACCTACGTCGTTAGTTCGTTCACCACAACACCACTCGAAGAAATTGCTGAGACTGCTACCGGACCTTTATGGTTTCAACTCTATGTTCGTGACGATCGGGAATTTACGAAAGGCCTTGTTCAGAAAGCTGAAGCGTTGGGTTGTCGGGCACTCTGCGTGACGGTCGATACGCCGGTAGGAGGGGTTCGGAACCGCGAACAGCGGATTAATTTCGGATTGCCCGACGGTATTCACGCACCGTATATGCTCGCTCCTGGCCCGCAAAAAAAACCTCTGACCTGGAATGATATTACCTGGTTGACATCAGTGGTTACCATTCCGGTATTGGTGAAGGGAATCTTAAATTCTGAAGATGCCGAACGGGCCATTCAGGCTGGTGTTTCAGGGATTGTGGTGTCGAATCACGGTGGTCGAAACCTGGATACCGTACCCGCTACTATTGAAGTGCTGCCTTCCATTGCCGAGCGGGTTGCCGGACGGGTTCCTATTTTACTGGATGGAGGAATTCGTAGAGGCACCGATGTCTTGAAAGCGATTGCACTAGGTGCCAGTGCGGTACTGGTAGGAAAACCCGTTTGCTACGGGCTAGCCTGTGGAGGAGCTGATGGGGTGGCAAAAGTGATGACGATTCTTAAAGAAGAGCTTGAACTGGCCATGATTTTGACCGGGAGAGATTCTATTGCCCAAATTGATCGGTCAGTACTTTGGGTTTGAAAGGATTTTATCCGTTAGGTATCGGTATGATTTCTCCATGTAAAACCGATAGTGCATTGTAAACTGTGACACGGCTGATTCTATAGTTGATAATTAGGCGCTTGTATCAGCCGTGCCACAGTTCAGCGAGCAGTCTCGTAAACCCAGTTAAAATCGTCCTGAATCAACATCGTGGATAAACTGGATTACGCCATCCATAAAGACCTTCTGGTCGTCCCACATGGATAAGTGGCTACCATTAGGGCAATACAGATAACGCCCTTTTTTGACCAGTTTGCTTTGCGCTTCCATGGCCTTAGGGTCCATCGTATCGTGTTTAGCACCGATCATCAAGGTTGGGATCGTGATTTCGTGCAATCGACTTTTAATGTCCCACCTGGCCAGCCGACCACTAATACCAAACTCGCTAGGTCCCTGCATCAATGTGTAAACATCGTTGTTAGCGTGTTTGATGGAACGGTTGAGGGCATCCGGCCAGTCAGTTAGACGGCAGATATGCTCATGGTAAAAATTAGGAATGAGCAGCTCCATGTAGCGCGGATTCGAAAAGTCCTTTTTGGCTTCAATAGCTCTTACCTCGGCCAATACATCAGGTTTCATTTGTTTGGCGAGTACTTCCTCCGCGTATTTACCATACTCAGGAGCACTGGCTACCATGTTAGCTACTAGCAATGCTTTTAGATTCTTTTGATACTTCAGTGCATACTCCATGCCCAGAATACCACCCCACGAATTGCCCAGTACGTAGAAATTGGTATTGTCGGCACCGATTGCCTGGCGCACCTGCTCGACTTCTTCTACAAATCGTTCGGTGGTCCAAAGTTTATCGTCTTTGGGCTGGTCGCTGTAGTAGGAACCTAATTGATCGTATTCGTAAAATTCAAAGCCTTCCCGACCAAAAAACGTCTCAAAGCATTCCATGTACTCATGCGTCATGGCTGGACCACCGTGCAGCAACAGGACTTTTATTTTCGGATTGTTGCCAAATCGTTTTGTCCAGACCTTAAATTCACCCACGGGTGTTTTAATCGGAATGAGTTTTACCCCTCCTGATTCAGGCGTATCACCATATGTAAAATAGTCGGCAACGGAAATGGAAGTAGATTCCTTATTCGATTGGCAGGAAACAAGCAAACTAATGGTTAAAAAGAAATAAAGTAGGCGCATGGAGTAGGGAGTGAAATTTAGTATTGGCAAGATTATCAGCCTAATATAGCTATTTAGGCACGAGTATATAGCACTAAAAGCAGATCGCTTTTTTGTATGTCTACTGAAGCGATCAATGGTTCGACTATAGGATTCATGAAAAATTAAAGATAGAATCGCTCGTAAACTTGTTCTTTAATCAGCTTACTAAGCCGCTCATAAACGGGCAAATCCGGAATGGCTGGAATCGACATCAGTCGCATGGGAACGGGTGCTTTGTCAGGTTGATAAGGAGGCTGGATGTAGTCGAACGGATTCAGAATGAACCCTTGTCGTTCGTAAAATCGGATGCGCCGATGACCCGTCTCGTCGATGGGCCGTTCTACCTCCAGCAGAAAATAGTCGGGAGATAATTGGAGTAACTGTGCCAGCGCCTGTTGGCCAAACTGTTTTCCTCGCTGCTCAGGGTCAATGGCGAAGTGCTCTACAAACACAACCTTATTCCAATGCCAGTAAATTATAAAACCTACCAGATCGTCGTCGTTGACCAGTGCGCACAGATGCATCTCTGGGTAGGAGAGAAGGCGTAGCAATTCTGGAAAAGTTCGTCGTTCATCGATGGGGAAGGTCTCCTCATACCAGGTTTGAATAGGAACTAAGTAAGGATGGTCGGCCGTAATTCGTAAAAAATTCATAAATGTTAAATGGATTTTTAATCGAAATTTAATCTATCTTGGAATCAGTTATCTTTATCCAAGTTTTATAAGTATCTGATACGAAATTAGTTGAGTTTCTAAGTCTGCCGAATTACATTTGGTTTCTAAACGATATGAAGAAACGATATTATAACTTTTTGGTATATCGGCTGCTTTGCCTCCTGATTGCGTTGAATGTACTTAATTTAAGCATCGACGTTCAGGATACGATTGTACAATCGGGGCAAACAACTGTCGACCATAAAGACATGTCGGTTAATCAAATCGAGAGTATCGGTGAGTTCATACTGGAAGAGTGTCTGGGATTGCAGGATGCCATTCCTGAGCATGACGATCCTGATGACGATTCGGAACTGACCGAGCCCGAATCAGACTACGACTTTACACCATTCTTTGTTTTTGCTCCTAAACTGTTACCCGTTCAGTGTCTGATGTCGGGCAATATACCGTTTCAGTCTGAGTTTGTTTCCACTTGTGTGCTGGAAATTCAGGCTCCGCCCCCACAGCCTGTAGCCTAAACTATAATCCAGTTCGTGACTGGTTTATTCAACAAGAAGCCTAACTGATCTTTCGTCGGTTGGGGCCTTTATATCCGTTTCTTAACTCAATTTTCAAGGGACTCGTTATCCCGGCTACCAGCGTATGCCGTTGGTTGTGATTACTATATAGCTCTATGAAGTCATGAAAAACAGACTCCAATTTCCCACCGTACTGATGTGCGTCTGGCTGGTTGGTTGTACCGGAAAGGGAACCCAAACCGAACAGCCCGAAAAGCTTACCCTTCCTGTCGTGCAACTGACTCGGCAGTCGACCACGCTCCAACGCGATTACGTAACTACCCTCGAAGCCGTTCGTAACGTTGAAATTCGTGCCCGTGTGTCCGGCTTTCTGGAGAAAATCTATGTGGATGAAGGGCAGTCGGTTCAGCAAGGACAATTATTATTTAGCCTGAATGCGGCCGAATACAAAGTCGGGCTGGATAAGGCAAAGGCCACACTGAAAAGTGCTGAAGCCACTGCCAAAACGGCTGAAGTAGAAGTTACCCGGGTTAAACTACTGGTAGAGAAAAAAATCGTTTCTCCTTCCGAATTAGATCTGGCAAAAGCAAAGCTCGATGTTGCAAAGGCACAAATTGAAGAAGCTCAGTCGGCTTTGTCGACGGCTTCTTTGCGGCTGGCCCATGCCCATATACGGGCCCCGTTCGACGGGGTGATCAACCGGATCCCGTTCAAAATTGGTAGCCTGATCGAAGAGGGTGCCTTGTTAACCGAAGTGTCTGACATTCGGGAGGTCTTTGCCTACTTCGATGTATCAGAAAAAGAATACTTGGGTTTCCTGAAAAAGCACCGTGAACTGATCGGGAAAAATGGTCAGGTAGTCGAAATGATGCTGGCCGATGAATCGCCTTACCCACACAAAGGGCGAATTGAAACCATGGAAAGCGTTTTTGAAGAAGAATCGGGGACCATTGCCTTCCGGGCGCGATTCCCGAATCCGCAAAAGCTGCTGAAGCATGGCTCATCGGGTAAAATTCGGTTGCCGAGCACCGTTGGAGATGCGCTGCTGGTACCGCAAAAGGCCGTATTTGAAGTACAGGATAAAAACTTCGTGTACGTAGTTGATAAAGCGAACAAAGTGAAATCGCGGAGTTTCGTTCCCCAGGCACGCGTTGGCCTCAACTACATTGTCCGGTCGGGTCTTGCCCCCGGCGAACGGGTTGTGTATGAGGGTATTCAGAATATTCGCGATGGCGATCAGATCATCCCGGAGGCCGTAGAAGCCGATAGCTCATCTGCCCCGAATACGCTTGCTCAACAGTGAAACAGAATCTCTCATGTTTGATTTATTTATAAAACGCCCCCTGCTGTCGGCCGTTATATCGGTATTGATTACGCTGCTGGGTGTATTGGCCTTACTGGAACTGCCCGTTACGCAGTTTCCTGATATTGTGCCTCCATCCGTTACCGTAACCGCCAAATATACCGGGGCCAATGCCGAAGTAGCCACCAAAGCCGTAGCTATGCCCCTCGAGCGGGCCATCAATGGGGTTCCGGGTATGGTGTACATGAACTCCGTATCGGGAAACGACGGGAGCACCATCATTCAGGTATTCTTTAAAGTAGGCACCGATCCCGATCTGGCGGCTATGGGCGTTCAGAATCGGGTTACGACGGTACTGGACGAACTCCCCGAAGAGGTAATTAAAGCGGGGGTGTCGACCGAAAAAGAGGTGAACAGTATGCTGCTGTACCTCAATATCTTCAGCGAAGACCCAACAGTGGATGAAAAATTCATCTACAATTTTGCCGACATCAATGTACTGGCCGAGCTAAAGCGGATTGATGGCGTGGGGTTCGTCGATATTATGGGCTCTCGGGAGTACTCTATGCGCGTATGGCTCCGACCCGATCGGATGACGGCCTACAGCATTTCTCCCGATGAAGTGATTACGGCCATTCGGCAGCAAAACGTAGAAGCGGCTCCCGGTAAAGCCGGTGAGAGTGCCGACCGTACACCGCAAATGCTGCAATATGTCCTACGATATAGCGGTAAATTCTTTGACCCGAAACAATACGAAAATCTCGTTTTGCGGGCCGAACATGACGGGCAGATCCTGCGCCTGAAAGATGTGGCCGACATCGAATTTGGTTCGCTCGATTATGATATGTTGTCTAAAACAGACGGACGCCCATCGGCTTCGATCATGATCAAGCAGCGGCCGGGCTCGAATGCGCGGGAGGTAATCAACAACATCAAAACGCGCATGGCCGAGTTGAAGGAAACCAGCTTTTCGCCGGGTATGACCTACAATTTTGCCTACGATGTATCGCGGTTTCTGGATGCTTCCATTCATGAGGTAATTCGGACCTTGATAGAGGCTTTCGTGCTGGTGTTTCTGGTTGTTTTTCTGTTTTTGCAGGACTGGCGGTCAACCCTGATCTGTGCGTTGGCGGTACCCGTAGCGTTGGTCGGGTCGTTTGCGTTCATGAGCAGCATCGGATTTTCCATTAACCTGCTCACGCTCTTTGCCTTAGTATTGGCCATCGGGATTGTGGTCGATAATGCCATTGTGGTTGTAGAAGCCGTGCATGCCAAAATGAGCGAAGACCATATGGAGCCTCGCGAAGCCACGTTTGCAGCCATGAACGAAATCAGTGGGGCGCTGGTGGCGATTACACTGGTTATGTCGGCGGTTTTTATTCCTGTCGCGTTTATGTCGGGTCCGGTGGGCATTTTCTACCGTCAGTTTTCGTTGACGCTGGCCATCGCCATCGTGATTTCCGGGATCAATGCCGTTACGTTAACACCTGCTTTGTGTGCGTTGTTGCTTCGGTCCTCGCACGATCATACACCTACGGGTGTGTTGGGTCGTTTTTTTGCCTGGTTCAATCGGGGTTTCGAAGCGCTTACCGGACGCTACCAGCGGGTATTGAAACGAGTAGCCAGCCGAGGGGTTATTACGTTGGGGATGCTGGCCCTGTTTGCCGGTGGTACCTGGGGAGTGAGCTCAATACTACCCGCAGGCTTTATCCCGACCGAAGACCAGGGAATGATCTACATCAACGTAACCACACCGGTTGGGGCTACCCTGAAGCGTACGGAAGAGGTACTGGATAGAATTCAGAAGGTGGCGTCGAAAATGCAGGCTGTCGACAATGTATCGACGCTGGCGGGCTATAGCCTGATGACCGATGGCGTAGGCGCTTCGTATGGTATGGGCATGATCAGTCTCAAAGATTGGGGGAATCGAACACAAACGCTGGAAGAGGTGATTGCCGAGCTGGAAGAGAAAACGAAACGGGTACAGGATGCCAGCATTCAGTTTTTCCCGCCACCGACCGTGCCTGGTTTTGGGAATTCGAGCGGTTTTGAACTTCGGATGCTGGATCGGACGGGGACGGGTGATCTGCAGAAGACTAAGAAAGTTGCCGATGCATTTGTGCAGTCTTTAAAAAAGCGACCCGAAATCGGTAACGCCTTCACGAGTTTTGATCCCAGTTTCCCGCAATACCTGTTGCAGGTCGATCAGGACAAAGCGGCCCAAAAAGGAGTGTCGATCGATAATGCCATGAGTACGCTTCAAACGCTGCTGGGAAGCTACTACGCATCCAATTTCATCCGGTTTGGGCAGATGTACAAAGTGATGGTCCAGGCGTCGCCCGAATACCGCGCCAAACCAGAAGATGTGCTGAACCTACGGGTAAAGAACAACGTAGGTGAAATGGTGCCCTATTCCAATTTCGTTCGGCTGGAACGGGTGTATGGCCCCGAACAGATTACCCGCTACAACATGTATATGTCAGCGCTGCTCAATGGTGATGCGGCACCGGGGTACAGTAGTGGTGATGCCTTGCGGGCGGTGCAGGAAGTGGCCGATAAGGAACTGCCACGCGGTTACTCATTCGCCTGGTCGGGGATGTCGCGCGAAGAGGTACTGTCGGGCGACCAGGCCATTTTTATCTTCCTGATCTGTCTGGTCTTTGTGTATCTCTTGCTGGTCGCGCAGTACGAAAGCTTATTTCTGCCGTTATCGGTATTGCTATCACTTCCGGCTGGGATTTTTGGGTCGTTTTTGTGCCTGCAACTGGCTGGTTTGCAAAATAATATCTACGCGCAGGTGTCGCTGGTCATGCTGATTGGGTTGATGGGTAAAAACGCCATTCTAATTGTTGAATTTGCCAATCAACGCCAGCAGGAAGGATTACCCATTTTGAAAGCGGCCATCGAAGGGGCTGTCACTCGTCTGCGCCCGATTCTGATGACCTCTCTGGCATTTATTGCCGGTCTTATTCCCCTTTGTATCGCATCGGGTGCTGGGGCATTAGGAAATCGTTCTATTGGTACCGCAGCCGCTGGCGGTATGGCAATCGGAACGGTGTTTGGACTGGTCTTAGTGCCGGGCCTATACGTGTTGTTTGCCAAACTTGCTCAAAAATTTGGAGCTACGAAATCGACCAGCGATAAGCCCAAACCTACCGCCAAATCCACTAAAACGAATTCGAATGGTGCCCTACTTCAAGAGTCGTAATATCCCCTGTTTTATTATAAGTGTTGTTTTGGCCAGTTACCTGAGTGGTTGTAAAATTGTTCATAACCCGGCGCCTATACCAAGCGTAACGGTGCCGCAAACCTATACCAACCGCTCCGGTGCCGATCGAAGCGATTCGACCAATATTGCCGGGCGGTCTCCTCAGGAACTGTTTACCGATCCGAACTTAGTTGCCCTGATTGATACGGCTCTGTCCCGAAACCTGGATCTGAAAATCGCTCGTCAACGTATCGAAGCTGTTCAGGCTACCTACCGGATCAGTCAGGGAGCGTTAATGCCACGGGTCGATGCCGTAGCTACAGCTTCCGTCGATCGGTATGGGCGTTATACGCTCAATGGGGTTGGCAATTACGATACGAACCTGTCGGGCAATGTGTCGGGCACAAGCCTGATTCCGAACCCAACGCCGGATTATTTTCTGGGGCTGCGGAGCTCTTGGGAGGTTGATCTGTGGGGGAAGCTTCGTAACCGACGACGGGCAGCCTATACGCGCATACTGGCCTCGCAGGAAGGGCGAAACTTGATCGTAACCAGCCTGATTGCCGATGTTGCCCGACTGTATTATACCCTCTTAGCGTTAGATGCTGAGCTGGAAATCATCGGCGATAACGTCGAACTTCAGCAGAAAGCCGTCGAATTAGTCGAAGTCCAGAAGGCCGCGGGTCGGGTGACGGAGTTGGCTGTTCAACAGTTTAAAGCACAATTGCTTAATACGCGGGCACTGGAAGGTCGGGTGTTACAAGATATTGTCGAGACTGAAAATCAAGTGAACAGACTGCTAGGCCGGTATCCTCAACCGATAGCCCGAGGAGCTTCCATTGAGAAACAGTCGGTCCCTACAGCTATCTCCGCTGGTATTCCTTCTCAGTTGGTCCGTCGTCGTCCCGATATTCGACAGGCCGAACGCGAACTCGAAGCGGCCAATGTCGATGTGGCCGTAGCACAGGCCGAGTTTTTGCCATCGCTTAATCTGACGCCTTATCTGGGATTCAATGCGTTTCGGCCGGGTGTACTGTTGAATCCGCAATCATTGGCGCTGGGAATATTCGGTGGACTGGCTGTACCCGTTTTGAATCGTCGGCAGTTACAGGGCAACCTGGCTTTGGTAACTGCCCAGAGCCGCGAAGCGTATTATGCCTATCAACGGACGATTATCAACGGCGTTTCGGAGGTGCTGACTAGCCTGAAAGGGTTAGAGAACTACCGGAATGTAGCCAGTCTACAGCGTCAGGAAGTGTCTGTATTGCGTCAGGCAACGGCTACCTCAAATGAGCTTTTTGCCAATGGCTATGCAACCTATCTGGAAGTGATTACCGCCCAGCGGAATGTGTTTGAGGCCCAACTGGCCCTGATCACAACCAAACGGTCGCAGTTTCTGGCCTTAGTGGATCTTTATCGAGCACTAGGCGGAGGAACGAAATAATGTATAATGTATAATGTATAATGTATAATGTATAATGTATAATGTATAGCGGGTTGCTAGCTACAATTATACATTATGCACTTTGCATTATACATTATTTCAGTTTTTCCATCGCTTTCTTGGTGGCTTCAAACTGGCGCTTCTTTTGAAGGACGGTTGGAGCAGAGACCCGTTCGCGACAGTCGAATATACCGCATCGTTCGCAGGTTTGATTCACAACACGAAACGGTATATTTTCCAGTGATTTGATGTCATGGGGGGGCGCCAGGAATTTCATTTTACTTCTCAGCGTATCGTTGACAGCAAAACACATGGATACGCTCATGTTTTGCTGAAACTGCGGCTGAATCGGGTGAGCGACTGAGATAATCAGGTATTGTAGTCCAGAATCGGCGTATTCCGATAGTTGGGCGCGGCAAAGGGCACCATCGAATGTTTTGTGCTGCTGTAGAAACTGAAGCTCCTGAAGAATAGTCCAGGCAATCCAACGGCGGCAGAAATGTTCGTCCATGATACTGCGCGGCCCCTGCTGACGCGAGAGGTGCATCTCTTTTGTCAGTTGGAACGTAGCCTGGCCGGGCGTGTGGTTGAACCGATAGAAGAAAAGTTGGTCGATGCCGAAATAGCTCGGCAGGACATTGCTGAGCCGGTAGAAAAACCGTTCGGGTGTAGAACCAAACTGGGCGATCAATTGCAGAAAATCGTCGTTACTCCAGGTATCGCGGGCAAACAATTCACCGAGTTTGGAAACTAGCGCATCCCGTCGGATGAGAATGGCACCGGCAAAATAAGACGCCTTGTAATTGTTCAGGATTTGCTCAAACGACTCCGCTTCGACCCAGGAGTACGTATAGGGACGATTTTTCAGCGACAAATAGTGAAACCCGACTTCGCGACCCAGAATAAACAACCGCTGCTCGACCGACAGACCAGCATTGAGATGTAAGGTTAACTGTTCAGGGCGGAAAATTGACCGTAGCGAAATCAGCTCGGGTTGCGTAAGAGGATCAAATTGTTCGATCCGAATATCGTACCGGGTTTTCAGCAGGTTCGTCAGCAGAGCTTCATCGACGGCCTGGTTGGGTGACGTAGCAAATTCGGTTAGAAACTGATCGGCATCGGCTTCGATTTCCGGGAAATAGTTGTCGTGCATCTCCTGATACGACCGCAGCATCGTCAGGTATAACCGTTCAACGCTCATGTTATAACTCAGGGCTATATCCATAAACGTGCGGATCATAGCACTGACTTTAGCAGGGGCTTCGGCCAGGAGTTCGAGCAGGTCCGACGGATCAATGCCAAAGAGTTCAAGCGGAATTTCGGTCAGAAATTTTGACCGCAGCAGATCCGAAATCGGCTCTAGTTTTTTACTGAGTTTGAGCGATACCAGCGAATCATAATCGATATGCATGGCATCCGCCAGGGCCGAAATCTTGTCTGCTTTGGGGTATTTTCGGCCCTTTTCGATTTCAGTAACGTACGAAATCGACAAGCCGGAAAGGTGAGCCAATTCGCTGACCGACAAGCCTTTGTCGAGCCGTAACTGGCGGAGTTTAAGGCCAAATAACAGACGGATATGATCAGCAGGGAGATTCAAAAGAGCGAAGTAGGGTTAAGTAAGCGACGATCCTGTTGCATCGACCGAAAGAGGGGCGAAGTTCCAGGAGCGATTGACGTCGTAATGTAAAAAACCATGATCGACAAACAATGGACTCTCGACGTTATTATAAAACAATTGACCAGTTCCCAGCCCTTGCGGCAACAGATGTTTAAACTGTGCGGTGTACTGAGCAATGGCATTGAGCCCAATATTTGATTCAAGAGCCGAGGTGATCCACCAGCCTATATTAAGCCGACCGGCCAGTTCAATCCACTCATCGGAATGCCGGAGCCCACCCAATAAAGTTGGTTTCAGGACGATATACTGGGGTTGTATTTTTTTTAATAGCCGAAACTTGTGAACGTATTCCATTTGCCCGATCAGCTCTTCATCGAGTGCGATGGGGACGGGCGAGTGGCGGCAAAGATCGGCTAAAGCATCAGCTTGACCCGCACGGATGGGCTGCTCAATGGAATGAAGCTGGTAGCTGGCTAATCGTTCCAGTTTGGGCATTGCTTCCTCTGGCTTGAAAGCCCCGTTGGCATCTACCCGCAGCATGATTTGGTCGGCCGAAAAGCGTTCCCGAATCATAGCCAGCAAATCGCACTCCTGCTCAAAATCAAGAGCGCCAATTTTTAGCTTGATCGTAGTATAACCCGCCTGTAACTTTTCCTCAATTTGCTGGCGCATGAAAGTCGGATTGCCCATCCAGATCAGCCCATTGATAGGCAACGACCGATTGCCGGTTGTAAACTCCGACGGGCGAATCAATTGCCGACCACCGTTCAGAAAATCGAGCATGGCCGTTTCGAATCCAAACAAAATGCTCGGAAACTGCGGGCTAATGATCTGGTTAAGGATGATCGGGACATTCCAGCTAAAGATCTGAAGGTCAAGCTCATTGAATTCCTGGCAATACTTATGCAGGCAGTCGGTAAAATCTGGACGGTCATCATAGCTCAGCCCGGCCAGCGGACCACATTCACCATAACCGACAACCGATGGATGTTCGTCGTCGAAAAGCCGTATTATATACGATGTTTTCTTCGTCAGCGCACCTCGGGAGGTACCTGCTTCGAAGCGAAAATGCAGCGTATAAGGTAGGAAGTCGGCTTTTAAACTCATTGTGAGGGTGGTGAGGAGGGGAAAACCCAGCCCTAAAAGTACTACTTTTGACTGCTCAAACGGGCAAACTTACGAAAATATTAATGAAACGGTTTCTGGTTAATTGTTTACTCATCCCACTCAGTAGAATCTATGGATTAATCATGGATTTTCGTAATTGGCTCTTTGATAATAACTTATTCACATCTACACGACCCTCTGTTTATGCTGTCAGCGTAGGTAATTTAACCGTAGGAGGCACTGGAAAAACGCCAATGGTCGAATTTTTGATTAAACGGTATCTATCAAATGAACCTACATTGGTTGGGGCAGTTGCTACGCTAAGCCGGGGGTACGGACGAAAGACGAAAGGTTTCCGAATCGCGACAAATACGGATACGGCCGAAACAGTCGGGGATGAGCCGTTACAGATATATCGCAAGTTTGGTCAGCGGATTCGGGTGTGTGTGGGTGAACGACGGGTGGAGGCTATCCAGTCGCTACTGGCGGTTTATCCCGAAACGGCTTGTGTCGTACTCGATGATGCGTTTCAGCATCGGGCAGTTCGGCCGCATCTATCCATTTTATTGACCGATTACAACCGACTATTTTATGACGATTACCCGTTTCCGGCCGGGCGACTTCGCGAACGACGTATGGGCGCTCGTCGGGCCGATGCGATTGTGGTGACCAAATGCCCGATCAACCTCTGGAAGACAGAACAGCAGCGAGTCGTCGCACGGATTCGATCATATACCAGGCCAGATACGCCTATTTTTTTTGCCGGACTTCAGTATGGCCAGCCCGTATCGTTTGCTACGCATCAGCCAGTTGCTGGTTTGACGAATGTAACGTTGGTATCCGGGCTGGCCAATGCCGATCCATTAGAAAACTACGTTCGGCAAACGTATGGTATCCGAAAGCACTATCGATTTGCGGATCATTATGCTTACTTGCGTGCCGACCTTGAGTCGATAATAGCAGTTTTACCAGCGGATTCTGCCATCTTAACCACCGAAAAGGATTGGGTAAAGCTTGATGCTCTGCTGACGGCAGAAGAGCGATCAACCTGGCCGCTGTATTATCTACCCATTGCGGTTCAGTTTTTAGATGGAGATGAGATGAAGTTTCTGGCGTTTTTAGATGACCGCTTCCGGGCCTATGAAGCTTAAAAATCGTTAAGTGAGCGCTATATTTTGCACCCATGGGCTGTTTTGCCGTACTTTTGAGTTAATGAATCGGAGTTTTCTTGTTTTGGTTTTGATGCTCAGCCTGGTGGTCAGGAGTTGGGCACAGCAGTTTCCCGGTGGCGTTCCGTCCGGGTTTGGTGGTCGTCAGGCTATGCCGGCTTCAACAACTGGATCATCTGGTAGTGGTATCGACGACTCGACGAAGGTAATTTATGGGCCTAAATCGACGCGCTACGTGTTGGAAGATGATATTCTGAACAACCGCCGAAAACTGTATACACTGGATACTACCATGGATGAGAGCCATCGGTATACCTACGTTCAGCGAAGCCAGAATCTTTATCAGGACCTAGGAACCTTGGGAACGCCGATCCGATCCGTCTTTATTCAGGCACCACAGCAATTGGGGACCCAGTCAGGCTATTACGTGTTTAATCCGTATGCCTTTCAAACGCTGGGCGTCAAATACTTCGACACGAAATCGCCATTTACCGACATGTACCTGGCATTGGGTGGCAACAACCAGAATATCTTGCGCTTCGATATGGCGCAGAATGTTACCCAGCGCTGGAACGTAGGCTTCAACCTCCAGCGATTTACCTCCCAAAAACAGTTTGGTACTGCTGGTAACAATGACCCGTTTAAGCTGCTGGCCCAGAACTGGGGCTTTTTAGCGCACACCAACTACCGCTCGAAAAACGATAAGTACACCCTGCTGGCTCATTTCAACAACATGAATCATGTCCTCGATGAGCAGGGGGGGGTAGTACCCGGTTTAACGGCCGCTAATGAACCGATTATTTACAATTACACCGGCGATGCCCGATTGCGAAGTGGTAGTTCAAGTTCATCGTCGTCAGCTACACAGGGGCCGCATGGTTGGGAAATTCGAAACGACTGGCATGTGTATCATCAGTATGTACTGGATAAAGGTTTTCAACTGTATCACCGCTTTGATTATCAGACGCAGAAGAATTTTTATCAGGACGATACTCTCAAACTGAATCGATATATCCTGTCGCCTGTCTTACCACCCGGCAGAGATACACTTACATTCTACCCATCCTTGTCCAGCGATAGCTCCCGTATCTTTCAACGTTCGCGGTTCCGGTTGCTGGAAAATCAGTTTGGTATAAAAGGAGTTGCGCAATACAAGGGCGCTTCGTTCAATTACCGGGCTTATCTGCGCATACGGAATTATCGGCAGGTGACATACTATAACACCTCCCGCTCTGTTTATAATCAGTACGAAACACCACGAACCGAAACCTTTGTTGGTGGATGGGCCGGGTATTATTTTCCTGACAGCTTATCCCGCCTGACGGCAGAAGCGGAGTTTGGCGCGAATACAAAGGGAAATGTTACCTACCGGATTCAGGGGCAATTTGAAAGCAAGTGGTTGACAGCCGGGTATTCTACCATTACCACCAATCCGACTTTGTTGCAGGAGCGTTTTCAAAGTATTGTGTTCTCTTGGCAGCATAATGATTTTAATTTGCCCAAATACAACCATGCTTATGGGAAACTCAATCTTCAGTATAAGCAGTTACGCATCCAGCCTAGCTTAGATTATTATCTACTAAAGGATTATATCTATTTCAACGACAAAGCTGTACCAGCACAGACTCAGAAGGGCGAACTCATACACATCTTTCAGCCTGGAGTTGGATATCATCTACAAATCGGGAAGTTTTTGGTAGCTGGGCAAGCGTACTATACCGTGAAAGAAGGGCCGGATGTGATTCGGATGCCGCCATTCTTTATCAATACCCGCCTACAGTACGAGTTCCTGTACGCTAAGGTACTCTATATTCAGACGGGGATAGATTTACATTACAAATCGCCTTATTATGCGGACGCCTATATGCCCGTTGCACAGCAGTTTTACTTACAGAATCGCACACAGGTAGAGGGGTATGTACTGGCCGATGTGTATGCGAATTTACGTGTAAACCGTACCCGACTGTTCATCAAACTGACGCATGCGAATCAGGGCGTTTTACAGGGAGCTGGTTATTTTGTAGCCCCCGATTTTCTGCAAATGCGCCGTGGATTTGCCTTTGGAGTAGACTGGTATTTGTTTGACTAATCTAAAAAAGCTCTACTCCTTATAGTTTAAACAGGTATTTTTACCAGCCTGTTGCTTTTAGTAGTATAAACTATCAATTTGCTCAACAAAATTGATAAAACGTTAAAATTTTCATGGATTCATTTCAGATTAAAAAAGCTCCTACCCAATATGATGTCGCTATTGTTGGCTCAGGAGCTGGTGGGGGTATGGCGGCTTACACACTGGCGAAAGCTGGTGCAAAAGTCGTATTACTCGAAGCGGGTGGCTACTTTGACCCCGCCGATCCGAAATACATTACGCAACTGAAATGGCCCTGGGAGTCGCCCCGCCGTGGGGCTGGCACTACCCGTGCGTTCGGTGATTTCGATGCCGCCTGGGGTGGCTGGGAAATTGAAGGTGAACCGTATACTAACGTAAAAGGATCGGATTTTCAATGGTTTCGCTCCCGGATGCTGGGAGGTCGTACCAACCACTGGGGCCGGATTTCGCTTCGCTTTGCTCCCGACGATTTTCGGCGTAAAAGTATGACCGGTGTTGGGGAAGACTGGCCCATCGGCTACGATGATCTCAAACCTTTCTATGATCGCGTCGACCGATTGATTGGCGTTTTTGGCTCCGTTGAAAATATGCCGTCTGAACCCGATGGAATCTTCCTGCCACCGCCTAAGCCACGGCTTCACGAGCTGATGATTCGGAAAGGTGCCCGGAGCATCGGTATTCCGGTGATTCCGTCGCGTTTATCCATTCTGACCAAGCCCATCAACAACGAGCGTGGCCAGTGTTTCTACTGTAGTCAGTGCGGACGCGCCTGTCAGGCCTATGCCGACTTCTCGTCGTCGTCGGTATTGGTGAAGCCTGCTCTCAAAACGGGTAATGTAACGCTCATCAACGGCGCAATGGTGCGTGAAGTGCTGACCGATCCAACCACCGGACTGGCAACGGGTGTTAGTTACGTGGATACGCAAAGCTTGCAGGAGATTACGGTAAAAGCCAAAACGGTTGTACTAGCGGCCAGTGCTGGTGAAACGGCCCGTTTGCTACTCAACTCCAAATCGAGCCGTTTCCAGAGAGGTCTGGCCAATACGAGTGGCGTTGTTGGGAAATACATCAACGACTCAACGGGCGCATCAAGATCCGCGTTTGTTCCGGCGCTAATGGACCGCAAGCGGTACAATGAAGACGGCGTAGGTGGTATGCACGTCTTTACACCCTGGTGGCTCGATAATAAGAAACTGGATTTCCCGCGTGGGTATCACATCGAGTACTGGGGCGGTATGGGTATGCCTGCTTATGGTTTCGGCTGGGGTATTGAAGCTATGAACGGAATGATTCCCGGTCGGGATGGAAAGATGAAACCGGGCGGAGGCTACGGCGCTAGTTTGAAAGATGATTACCGGCGGTTCTATGGTGCCTATGTCGGCATGGCGGGGCGAGGTGAGCCCGTGCCTCTCGAAAGCAACTACTGCGAAATCGATCCGAACGTAGTCGACAAATATGGTATTCCGGTGCTGCGCTTCAATTATAAATGGTCCGACTATGAGATCAAACAGGCCAAGCACATGCAGGAAACGTTTGAGGAAATCATTCACTCGATGGGTGGTATTGCACTGGGCGATAAACCAAATGCATCCAATAATTATGGTCTGGCCGCTCCTGGGTTAATCATCCACGAAGTCGGAACAGCCCGCATGGGTAAAGATCCTAAAAACTCTGTTTTGAATGGCTATCAGCAGGCGCACGATGTGAAAAACCTGTTTGTCGTAGATGCGGCTCCATTCCCGTCGCAAGGCGATAAAAATGTGACCTGGACCATTTTGGCGTCTTCTATGCGTACCAGTGAATACTTAATCGATCAGGTAAAACAAAAGAATATCTAAACCCAGGTGTAGCTCAGCAATACACCAAGCTACTATAACTTATGAAACGCAGAGATTCTTTAAAAGCGCTTTCTCTGACCAGTTTTGGACTGGCGGTTAATCCTGTCGAGGCTGCTGTACCGGCACCACCCGAGCCGAAGCCCTTAAAAATTCCAGGTGGGCGTCAGAAGTTTGAAGCCGAGCGGGATGCGAAGCTGATGGCCGAGAAGTTTTTTACCCCGCACGAGTTGCAGACGGTAACGGTGTTGTCCGATATCATTATTCCGGCTGATGAACATTCGGGAAGTGCCTCGCAGGCGGGTGTACCGGCATTCATCGAATTTATGATGAAGGATCAGCCCCGCAACCAGACGCCCATGCGTGGCGGCATAAAGTGGCTCGACAATACGTGTGTAAAACGGTACGGGAAGCCATTCGTGCAGTGTACAAAAGCACAGCAAATCGAACTCGTCGATCAGATTGCCTATCCCTCGAAAGTGAAACCAGAATTATCGCAGGGCGTTGCGTTCTTCTCGATGATGCGGAACATGACCGCTTCCGGCTTTTATACCAGCCAGATGGGGATCAAAGATTTGGGCTATGTTGGTAACGTCCCCAACCAGTGGGATGGCGTTCCGGCTGATGTGCTCAAGCAATATAACCTGGCATACGAAGAGCGTGAACTAAAGCAGGATAAGTAGTATCAGCTTTCTAAACAGAAAAGCGCAGGGAAACCTCTGCGCTTTTCTGTTTAGAAAGTATAGCTGTCTGATAATTAGGCAAAATTCATAGCGATTTTTTCGAGATATTCCTCAATAGGTATTGTGTTTCGCATGGAAAGCAACTGATTGCCCATAGTGCCAATAACCGTTCGAAATTTTTTACTTTCGCCCGTTGCGAGTTTATAAATTTCCTTGACTATCGTCAACGTGTCATCCTTTAGACTATCGTCGGCATGCTCCATCATGTGTTTTAGCTTAGCCAGGAGGCCATCGTAAGCCGAGATGGTTGGGTCAGTACTCCAGATCACATTGTTGACAAAATTATTATCCGTTGAACCACCCTGTTCGATCAGGTGTAAATCAATATTCAACGGCTTCAATTCATAAAATAATCCCTCAGTCAGCCCTTCCAATGCAAATTTGGACATATTATAGAGTGAGCCTAAGGGGACAGCTGTGGTTAAGCCCATGAAGGAGCTTACGTTGATAAATTTTCCACCGCCATTGGCCCGAAAGTGGGGAAGAAAAGCCCGGATTACATTAATCGGTCCTCGGGTATTGACGGCAAACTGCCAGTCAATAGCATCTTCTCTGGCTAGTTCCAAAGCTCCGTACACGCCTGTACCGGCATTGTTCAGCACAACATCTATTTTCCCAAACCGATCGATTGTCTGTTTTACGGCCTCCTTTACCTGATCGACATCGGTTACATCCAGTTTGAATACGGCGATGTTCGAAAGTTGCGTTAGTTCGGTTTCTTTCTCCGGCGAACGCATCGTAGCGGCCACCTGCCAGCCTTGTTCAGAAAAAAATTTGGCACTGGCTTTTCCCAGACCAGTACTTGTGCCTGTAATAAAAATTGTTTTGCTCATTTTCTTCAGAATATCTTAATAGACGAGCAAAAGTATGTTGAATATGATATACCTTTGTAACCAGTATCACAGAGTATACCAGATTCTAAAATGGCAAAACAGGTATCAACTAGAAATCATGGTGAAGAATTAAATGCCTTACAGGATACAATTTATGTGATCGGAGGGAAGTGGAAACTGCCGATCATCAACGCCATTTGCAATGGAAATAAACGCTTTCGGGAAATCGAACGGAGTATTCCGGGCATCACAACTCGAATGCTGTCGCGTGAGTTGAAAGAATTAGAAATGAACAAGCTGATCGTTCGTACCGTCTACCCTGATACGCCGGTTTTAGTAGAGTACACATCAACGGAGTATTGCAAGTCGCTTGGTGGTGTAATTCAGGCCATGATCGACTGGGGAAAGGCACATAAGCAGAAAATCAGGGAATCTTAATGCTGTTTTTACAAAGTCAGAATCTTAAAAAATAATTTTTTTCGCTAACCCTCGGCAGATCAGTTGGATGTATAATAGGCTGCCGAAACGCTACTAACTTTTCCTTTCACCTTTTTTCCATTCGTCCCTTTTTTGCTGTACTTTTACATCCCGTAACGACCAAAACACGTTAAAGACATGGCGGCTACGGGACCCAAATCCGCAAAATACATATTTGTTACGGGCGGGGTAACTTCATCACTAGGTAAGGGCATCATTGCCTCTTCACTGGCCAAACTGCTTCAGGCTCGGGGACTTACGGTAACAATCCAGAAATTCGATCCGTACATCAACATTGACCCCGGTACGCTCAATCCCTATGAACACGGCGAGTGCTATGTAACCGACGATGGCGCTGAAACCGACCTCGATTTAGGTCATTACGAGCGTTTCCTGAATCGGCCTACATCGCAGGCCAACAATATCACCACTGGGCGTATTTACAACAACGTCATCACGCGCGAACGCCGAGGGGATTTCCTTGGGAAAACCGTTCAGGTTGTCCCGCACATCACCGACGAAATCAAACGGAATATCCGGCTGCTGGGCGAAACCGGCGAGTACGATATTGTGATCACTGAAATCGGTGGCTGCGTTGGGGATATTGAATCGCTGCCGTTTGTTGAGGCCGTTCGCCAGTTGAAATTTGAACTGGGCGAACACGACACCCTCGTGATTCACCTCACGCTGGTACCGTATCTGCAATCGGCGGGTGAGCTGAAGACCAAGCCGACCCAACACTCGGTGCGGATGCTGCTCGAAAATGGTGTTCAACCGGATATCATCGTTTGCCGGACCGAGCATCCATTGCCGCAGGAGATTCGCCGGAAAATTGCCCTGTTCTGTAACGTACAGGTCAGTTCGGTAATCGAAGCCATCGACGCTGAGACGATTTACGATGTACCCCTGCTCATGCAGAAGGAGCGTCTCGATCAGCGGGCGCTGTACATGATGGACCTCTACAACGACAAGGATGCCGACCTGGATGCCTGGAAAAGCTTTCTGGCGCGACTCAAAAATCCGGGAGATATTATTCGGATCGGGCTTGTCGGTAAATACGTCGAATTGCACGATGCCTACAAGTCGATTGCGGAGTCGTTTATTCATGCCGGAGCTGCTAACGAGTGCAAGGTGCAACTGGAGTGGATACAATCCGAAACGCTGGTCGATGAGCACCACTGTGCCGATGTGCTCAGTCAACTGGATGCTGTACTGGTTGCCCCCGGTTTTGGCGAGCGGGGAATCGAAGGGAAAATTAATGCAGTACGGTTTGTACGTGAACAGGGTATTCCGTTCCTGGGCATTTGTTTAGGTATGCAAATGGCGGTAATTGAATACGCTCGGAACGTCATGGGTATTGAGGATGCACACTCGACCGAAATGGAACCCGATACGGCCAATCCGGTCATCAGCATGATGGAAGCCCAGAAAAACGTTACCGACAAAGGGGGAACGATGCGGTTGGGTGCCTATGGCTGCAAACTGAAACGTGATTCACTGGCCTATCAAATCTACGGAAAAACGCAGATCAGCGAACGGCATCGGCATCGGTACGAATTCAACAACGATTATCTGCAGGCTTTTGAAAAAGCAGGTTTGATGCCAACCGGGATTAACCCAGAAACAGGACTGGTCGAAATTGTTGAACTTTCGCAGAAAACCCATCCCTGGTATGTTGGGGTACAGTTTCACCCTGAACTGAAAAGTACCGTTATGAGCCCGCATCCGCTGTTTGTCCAGTTTGTAAAGGCTGCGCTGACCTATAGCCAACAGAAAAAGGCCGCACCGCCTACTTCATCCGACATTGCAACCGCCCGTGTAGAAACTGCCGACGTGGTTGATTAAGCGCCCGGTTTACCGTAATTTTGCAAGAAAAAAGTCGATAGTCACCAGTCAGTAGTCGTCAGTGTTTCTTTCTAACCTGTCAATGACGAATGCCTGACGACTATCGACTACCAACTAAATGGATCGTAATCAACTCATTGGCATTGTCCTGATTCTGGCGATGCTGGTCGGCTACCAGCTTTTGGTACCGAAACCCGCTCCCGAAAAGGAACCGGCCCAAAAAACACAAACCACGAAACCGAAATCGGCTTCTGGCGCAGAAGCTGCCATAAATAAAGCAGAACAACCGCTCGACTCAGCCGCTGCCAAAGCTCAATTTGGTGATTTTGCCACTGTTGCAACCGGAGAAGCTCGTGATATTACTGTTGAAAATAAAGACCTCAAAATAACCTTTAGCACCTGGGGAGGTCGGGTAAAAGAAGTAGTGCTGAAAAACTACAAAACCTTCGATCAGAAGCCGCTTGTTCTGGTTGATGAGAAAAGCAGCAAAACGCTTCTTGAATTGCCTACCCAACGGGGTAAGGTAAACCTACATCAACTGTATTACCAGACAACGGCTCAGAATGGTACTGTTGGCGGTCAGGCTCAGCAAGTCGTATTTCGGGCCGAAGTGGCACCCGGACAAGCGGTTGAACAGGTCTATACCATCCCGGCCGAAGGGTATGTTATCGACTATGACCTGAAATTAAATGGATTGACAAACAGCGTTGGTACTGGCGACATCCGATTCTTCTGGGAAGATAAGATGCGGCAGTATGAAAACGACCTGGCCAATAACCGCCGGGCTGCTACCATCAACTACCTGACAGCGGACGAAAATTTCGAAAGTCTGACCGAAGGGGAAAGTAATCAGGAGGCTTCGCTCGAAGAACCCGTACAGTGGTTTACTATCAAACATAAGTACTTCCTGTCGGGCTTCATCGATAAGCATGCACCCATGCCGAAAGCCAACTTCAAAACGTTGGTCGATCCGACGGATAGCAGTGTCGTAAAGACGGCCATCGCTGATGTGATGCTACCGATAGCAGATGTGAAGGCTGGAAAAGGACAATATAAATTCTACTACGGCCCCAATAAGTTTCAGTTACTAGGCGACATTGCTCCAGAATTTGATCGGAATGTGTATCTGGGTTATTCAATCCTGAAGCCGATTAACAAGTACTTCTTTGTGCCAGTATTCAACTTTCTGGAGAAGTTTATTTCAAACTACGGGCTGTTGATTATTGCACTGGTGGTATTCGTGAAACTGATTCTAACACCGTTAACCTATAAGTCGTACGTGAGTATGGCCAAAATGAGGGTGTTGGCGCCAGAAATTAACGAGATTAAAGATCGAGTTGGCGACGATATGGCCAAGCAGCAATCGGAGCAGATGAAGTTGTACCAGGAGGTGGGTGTGAGCCCATTGAGTGGATGTGTGCCGGTTGTGGCTACCATGCCGATCCTGTTTGCACTGTTTATGCTCTTCCCAAACCTGATTGAGCTACGTCAGAAGGAATTTTTGTGGGCCGGTGACCTGTCGACCTACGATGCATTCCTGAAGTTTCCGACAATTCCGTTTATTGGTAGCCACCTGAGCTTATTCACGGTGCTGATGACCGCGTCTTCGATTGCGTACGCGTACTACAATAACCAGACTACGCCGACGCAGCCGGGACCTGTAAACATGAAAGCCCTGAGCTATATCTTCCCACTGATGTTCATGTTCGTTCTGAACTCGTATCCAGCAGGGTTGACGTTCTACTATTTTGTATCGAACATCGTGACCATTACGCAGCAACAGCTCATTCGGCGATTTGTCGATGAAGATAAAATTAAAGCGTTGCTGGAGGATAACCGGCGGAAGAATGCGTCGGGGCAAGGTAAGAAACCCGGAGGATTTCAGGCGCTGTTACAACGTCAGTTAGCCGCTGCTGATGAGGCACGTAAACAGGCTGAGGAAGCACAGCGCAAACCAAAATCTAAAAAATAAGTCGAAGATGAGCTTCCATTGGTTAAGATAGTCTTGACTAATGACCGTAGACTGACGACTTTTGATAACAAAAGCAACGCCATCGCGTTGCTTTTGTGCATTAACCTAAAAGACATGACCCATAAATTGTGTTTGGTTAAATTCATATTGATCAGCTTGTTAATATTGCTGACCCAAGTACCCATGCTGGCTCAGGTTTCGCCCGAAGCCCAGAGACGGTATACGGCAGCTGTCAAAAAAGTAGTGGCTGGGGATTATGATCGGGCGAAAACAGAACTGAATGGGATTATCCAGCAACGGGGTTCGTTGGCCCCCTATGCGAGTTATTATTACGCCCTGGCCGCTTACCGACAGAAGAATTTTCCACAGGCCCGGTTAGCCCTTCGGCAGCTTGCTGACCTTTTCCCCGATTGGCGAAAGATGAGTGACGCCAATTACTTACTGGCAGCGGTGTCGATGGAGACAGGACAGTATGACGATGCACTGACGGCTATTCAGCAGATCACCGATCCGGCTTTGCGTACTGATGTAACGAAACTGGAGCAGGCCTTTATCCCGAAGATCACCGATTTGAACCGCCTGAAGGAACTCAATAAGGCTTTCCCAAACGACCGAGTTGTTGGGTTGACATTAATTGACCTGATTCAGCGGACTGCCAGCGACAAGGATGATCTGGAACTGTCGGACCGGCTGACCAATCGATTTGGCGTTCCTGGCGTAGCGACGACACAACCGGCCACTACCTCATCGACCACCGGAACATCCACTACTGGCCGCTCGGCCATGTCTGTCCGTACCAACCGGACCAAGGGATATTACAACATTGCAGTAATGTTTCCGTTTCGATTGGATGACTTCGATTCAGAAAAAAGGAACCGATCCAATCAGTATGTGTATGATCTCTACGACGGGATCAAAATGGCAAAAACCAAGCTTCAGGAAGAAGGCATCACGGTCAATTTGTTTGCTTATGACGTAGACAATGATGCCAACAAAACCCTTGAACTAGTCAATAGCCCTGCGTTTGCGCAAACGGATCTGATCATTGGGCCGCTGTACATCGAACCGAACCGGATTGCTTCGGCGTATGCAAACCAGAGCAATATTGTGTTGCTGAATCCAATTGCTACCAGCAGCGATTTAGTAGTCAATCAACCCCTGTCGTTTCTGGCGCAACCCTCACTCAATCAACAGGCTCATAAACTGGCCGAACATGCCCGGAACCTGAATGGCGGACGTCGGGTAGCTGTTTATTACGGTTCTTCACGAAGGGATTCGCTACTGGCAATGGCCTATGTGAATGAGTTGAAACAGCAGAATTATCAGTTAGTTGATGTTCGGAAAATAAGTGGTAGCGTACAATCGATGGCCGATGCTATGCAGTTGACCGGTAGTGGAGCGGCCAGTGCCAGCGCCAGCACATCCCGACCCGTATCAACAACCCAGGCCATTCCGTTAGGTCATGTTTTCTTTGCCAGCAGTAACGACGAAGAGGGTAATCGAATGCTCGATGCACTCAACCGTCGTCATGTGAGTGGTCCTCTGCTGACGACAGCCTCTGCTTTCGATTTTTACCGCATTCCGGCATCGACGTTTGCCCGGCGGGATGTTTATCTACTGTATCCCGATTATATAGATGCCACGCGTGATCCAGTGGTTACCTTTCAGGAACAGTATGTTGCCAAACGGAATACCATCCCATCGGTCTTTGCCAGCGAAGGGTACGATATGATGCTGTTCTTCGGACGCCAACTAGCCAAAAACACACTGTTGTCCCGGAATCGCGGTGCGTTGCACTCAGATACAGACGACTACCTCCTTTCCGGATTTGATTATTCACAATCCAATGAAAACCAGATCGTTCCCATCGTGAAGTTTGAAGACGGGAAGCTGGTCAAAGTTAATTAATGAATGATTGAATGATAGAATGATTGAATAGGTGGAAAGAGAGCCTATTCAATCATTCTATCATTCAATCATTCTACATTCGTAGAAATGACGACGAGCGAACAATTATTTGAAAAAGCGAAAACGCTTATTCCGGGGGGCGTAAACTCTCCAGTACGTGCCTTTCGGGCAGTTGGTGGATCTCCGCTGTTTATCAAATCAGCAAAAGGGCCATACCTGTATGATGAAGATGGGCGTCAGTATATTGAACTGATCAACTCCTGGGGGCCGATGATTCTGGGTCATGCATTTGAGCCAGTCGAAAAGGCCGTGCGTGATGCAATTCAGTTCTCCTTTTCGTTTGGCGCACCGACGCGCAAGGAAGTCGAAATGGCCGAACTTATTACGTCGATGATGCCTTCGGTCGAGAAGGTTCGGATGGTAAACTCCGGTACCGAAGCCACCATGGCGGCTATTCGGGTGGCCCGAGGCTTTACCGGACGAGATAAAATGATCAAGTTTGAAGGCTGTTACCACGGTCATGGCGATTCATTTCTGATTGCTGCCGGTAGTGGAGCCATGACGATGGGTATACCCGATAGTCCTGGTGTAACAAAAGCGACAGCCGCTGATACGTTGACGGCTCCCTTCAATGACCTGTCAGCGGTTGAAGCCTTATTTGAAAATAATCAGAATCAGGTAGCAGCCGTAATTCTGGAGCCTGTAGTCGGTAATATGGGTTGTGTATTGCCAGAACCTGGCTTTCTGGAAGGTGTTCGATCGTTATGCGATAAGTACGGTGCTCTGTTGATTTTTGACGAAGTGATGACCGGTTTCCGATTGGCAAAAGGGGGAGCTCAGGAGCGTTTGGGTATTACGCCCGATCTGACCACAATGGGAAAAATTATTGGGGGAGGAATGCCCGTAGGTGCTTACGGTGGTCGAGCGGATATTATGAATCAAGTGTCGCCAGCCGGACCAGTTTATCAGGCTGGTACGTTATCGGGTAATCCAATAGCGATGTCGGCCGGTATGGCGATGTTGCACTACCTGAATGAACACCCGGAGGTTTATACGCGCCTGGAAAGCATTGGAGATAAACTGGTGACCGGCTTTCGCAATGGCTTACAAAAAGCAGGGCTAAACTATACGATCAACCATATCGGCTCCATGTTTACCCTGTTTATGACGGAGCGAACCGTGTCGAATTTTTCGGATGCCAAGTCCTGCAACCTGCCGATGTTCGGGCGGTATTTTCACGCCATGCTGGATCGTGGAGTCTATTTGGCACCCTCGCAGTTCGAAAGCCTGTTCCTATCCATCGCGTTAACCGACGACCTCGTCGATCAGATCATTCAGGCCAACGAAGAAAGCCTTCAGGTCGTAATGGATAATTTACAATGAAAAATGGACAATGAGATTTTAAAAGAGTCCATTTTTCATTGTAAATTATCCATTATTCATTCTTATGTTCTTCTCCGTCATCATACCGGTCTACAATCGTCCAGACGAGTTGCGCGAGCTTTTAGAGAGCCTGACGAAGCAGACGTATGACCAGTTTGAAGTGCTCGTCATCGAAGACGGGTCTCGGGAAAAAGCCGATGAGGTGGTGGAAGCGTTTGGGAATCGACTGGACATACGGTATTATTTTAAACCCAACTCAGGGCAGGGATTTACCCGTAATTACGGTTTTGAACGGGCTAAGGGCGATTACTTCGTGATTTTTGATTCTGACGCCCTCGTTCCTGATCATTATTTTGCCGTTGTCAACGAACGAATTGCCCGTGATAAGCTGGATGCATACGGCGGACCCGATAAAGCGCATCCAGATTTTACCCCTGTTCAGCGAGCCATCAGCTATTCAATGACATCGCCCTTTACAACGGGGGGCATACGTGGGAGTAAGAAAAACCTGGGTGGAACCTACCATCCGCGAAGCTTTAACATGGGACTCTCGCGAAAGGTATGGGAAACCATCGGTGGCTATAAACTAACCCGGATGGGGGAAGACATCGAGTTCGCCATCCGAATTATTGACAACGGCTTCCGTACCAGTCTAATTCCTGAAGCGTTTATTTACCACAAACGCCGAACGGATTTTGGCCAATTCTTTCGGCAACTTCGTTTTTTTGGGCGGGCCAGAATCAATATTTCGCGCTATTATCCCAGCGAACTAAAGCTGGTACATGCCATTCCGGCGTTGTTTACACTGTTTGTTTTTTCTATTCCGTTGTGGGCATTGATTAGTCCCATCCTGTTTGGTTTGGCAATTGGGGTTGTAGGCTTGATTGCCCTTCTTATTCTGATTGATGCCACCCGGAAAGAAAAGAGCTTTAAAGTAGGACTGTTAAGCGTAGAAGCCGCATTTACCCAACTCATTGGATATGGTATAGGCTTTTTAAGTGAAGGGTGGAAACGGATACGGGAGCCAAAAGAGTTTAGGGAAACCGGTGCCAGTATCGAATACCCATCGTAACAGTTTAATAGGTTGAAAACAGACGAATTTGCCATTCCCGTTTGCCAGATGCCTAAACTGACGATCGTTTATCTGTAAACTATTTATATTCGCCGAAGAAGACGCCTATGTTAACGAATTTCGTTAATCAGTTGTTAGTATAATAAACAGTCTACCATCCGATGACCAAGCTTGCTAAACCACCCGGCCAACGATTAGTCAAACGCATGAGTACCCGTACCAAGGGACTGATTTTTGTCACGTTGGGGCTAATTCTGTTTAGTATTGGCCTGTGTGTGTTTAGTGTAGCCGCCGATGCGAATCAGTCGGGAGCCCCTTTCCGGCAATGGTTTTTATGGGGAACTTACGGCCTGATTCTTATCAATGGCGGATTATTGCTGTTCGGGCAGGCTGTTCGTTACCGGGTTCAGATCGATTATCGACGATTTGTTCGCCGTGAGCTCAAAAAGCGGGATCGGGAGTGGGCAAGAGCCCTTCAGAAACGAAAAGCCCCGCTCGGAAAAAGCGAGGCTAAATAACAAAACCTTTCGTGTCAACGTGAGCCGTTCGTTAGGCTGCTTTCTTCTCGGCAAACGATGCCTTGATCGCTTCTACGTCTACATTCTTGATAACGGGTTTGCGAAGCAGTTGCTTAATCGCATTGGTTTTATTATTAGCAATCGCCCGGTTCCGACGAGCTTTGCGCTTTAATTCTGTTACTGCCATGATTGTATAAACTTAACTATTTGTCGGTTCGTGAAAATCAGAGCGCAAAATTAGGCATTTTTTAGTCAAAATGGACGATTCAATCGATTTTTTTACAACTTATGCCAGGATTGATGCCCAATGACAAAGGCAATAGACGAAAATTAAAGCATATTTGGCTTAAGCGCTATTCTTCAATAGGTTATTCGGGTGAATGAACCATGGGCTGAGGCTATTAAAAGCTTATAATGCACATTTATGACGAAACGTTTTTGTCTGAACAATCGTTATTACAATCCGCCCTGTTAAAAAAATCAGTTCTGGTTTAGCTGGAATCCAGTTTTTGAGTAAGTTGGGCGGTTGTATTATTTCTGACAAAGTGAGTACGTTTCGCGCCCACTGCCTTTTTTATTGATGTAAATGGAAGAAACAAAAGAAAATGTTCACCGTTCTGAAGCGCAGAGCACCGAACGCATTGCCACTGATTTACCTAAGCGCGACGAGTTACTCCTTACCCCCGATGAACAGCGAATTAAAGAAGCGTTTACAGACCATGACTGGAATGAAATCAAAACGGCTGATTCGTGGGTAATATTTAAGGTGTTGGCCGAGTTCGTTGAAGGTTTTGATAAACTGGCCAAGATTGGTCCCTGCGTATCGATCTTTGGTTCGGCTCGTACCAAACCCGATAGCGAGTACTATAAAATGACTGAAGAAATTGCGGCCAAACTGGTGCGGCATGGATATGGGGTCATTACGGGAGGAGGACCGGGTATTATGGAAGCCGGTAACAAAGGTGCCTTTGAACAGGGTGGAAAATCGGTTGGACTAAATATCAAACTACCCTTCGAGCAACATAGCAACATCTATATAGACCCAGATAAAAGTATCAACTTCGACTTTTTCTTTGTGCGGAAAGTCATGTTCGTTAAGTACGCACAGGGCTTCGTCGTAATGCCTGGCGGTATGGGAACGCTTGATGAATTATTCGAAGCAATGACGTTGATTCAGACTCGTAAAATTGCGCGTTTTCCTATAGTACTGGTCGGGCGGTCGTACTGGCAGGGCCTGATCGACTGGATTACCGATGTGATGCTGGGCCAAGAACACAACATCAACCCAGAAGATATGAAATTGATCAATGTGGTTGATACGCCAACCGAAGCGGTTAAGGTCATTGACGATTTCTACAGTAAATACCTTCTAAAACCGAATTTCTAGGAAAGAGGCATTTTCAATTAAAACGGCCAGCTCTTCAAGAAAAGCTGGCCGTTTTAGTTTCATTGTTAACCTGACAATTTCGGCTGTAGGATTGGCTAAAAAGTTATGGGCACTTCAACCATCACCGTATCCCAGGCAAGCATCATAACCGACTCAGTTGGCTTGTCGTTCGCTTTTTTGAACTGAATTGTAAAGTTCTCAACAACACTATCCGACTTTTTAACGGGTGCCGTTACGCGTAGTACGTCCAGTTCCGGTTTGTAGCTATACGCTCCCCATTGATCCAGATCAGAATTGAAAATCAGCGTCCACTCGGTTTCAGTCGGGATGGCATACAGTGAGTAAATGCCCGCTTTAATCTTTTTCCCCTGAATGGTAGCATCGATGAAGAACTTGATCTCGGTTGCTTCGTTCGCACCAACCCGCCATACTTTGCCGTACGGAATTAATTTACCCGCTACCTCACGTCCATTTTTAGCTGGCCGACTATAGGTGACTCGGGCATAGGCTTTGTCGCCTACTTTGGCTGGGGCAAACTTACGATCATGAGCAAAATCGTCTGGGTAATAGGCCATATCCATCGGACTTTTGTCCAGACCTCTTACCGTTTGAGCATCGGTTGCTAAAACAAAACAAAAAAGTAAACCAGCCAGTAAACCAGCATATTTCATAAGCTATACAGAAAAAGAGTGAATGAAAATGTATAAGCTTCAGGCTAAACGCCATGTAAGCCCTGCAAAAATAAGCTTATAGAGGACAATCGGTGAACGCTAGAACGGCGTTTCCTGACTCGGATCGGCATTCCCAAAATTCGACATGTCGTTGGCTTTGCTTTTGAAAACGCTGCCTGCCGATGGAGGGGCATCGAAACTACTTAACCCATTCACGTTGGCGCCAAAACCTTGAGCCTGAACAGGCTCGAAATACGAATCGAGGTCGCAGAATTTCGTAAACTTATTGATAAACCGTAATTGAATGGTATCGAGCGAGCCACTTCGGTTTTTCGCAATGATTACTTCACCAATACCGGCTGTCGAGTTACCGTTTTCGTCCTGTGTAATGTTGTAATATTCAGGACGGTACAAGAAGCAGACCATGTCGGCGTCCTGCTCAATAGATCCCGATTCCCGAAGGTCGGAAAGTTGCGGTTTCTTATCACCACCCCGCGTTTCAACGGCCCGGCTCAACTGGGAAAGCGCAATGACGGGCACGTTTAATTCTTTAGCCAGATTTTTCAGTGCCCGCGAAATCGAGGCAATTTCCTGTTCACGGTTTCCGCCCGCCCGGCCTGATGTATCACCCGACATCAACTGAAGGTAATCAATGACCACCATTTGAATGTCGTGCTGTGCTTTTAGTCGGCGACATTTTGCCCGGAGTTCCAGAATGGATAGGGCAGGGGTATCATCGATAAAAATAGGTGCTTCGGTCAGTCGCTGAATTTTATGGTGCAACTGCGTCCATTCATGGGGAGCCAGCGTACCTTTCCGGATTTTTTCCGAATCGATCTCGGCTTCGGCCGAAATAAGACGGTTGACCAACTGGACCGACGACATCTCCAGCGAGAAAATAGCTACCGGCTTTCCATGGTCAACAGCGGCATTTCGAAGAGCCGAAACTACAAACGCAGTTTTTCCCATGGCTGGCCTAGCCGCCAGGATGATGAGTTCGGTAGGTTGCCAGCCTGACGTGACCCGGTCGAGTTGAGTAAATCCTGAAGGAACACCCGTTAAGCCCTCCTGATTTTTTTTGGTTTCAAGTTCATTCAACGCCATCCGAACAATAGTGCTCATGTCGGCGTAGTTCTTCTTGATATTCGATTCCGAAATCTTGAAGAGCGATTGTTCGGTACGGTCCAGCAGCTCAAAAACGTCGGTCGTATCTTCGTAGGCGTCGCGAAGAATGGTCGACGACATCGCGATCAGCGCGCGTTTAAGCGCTTGCTCCGAAACGATCCGGGCATGGTACTCGATGTTGGCGGCAGAGTTGACCCGGAAGGTTAATTCCGATACGAAACCGGCACCGCCAACCACCTCAATCTCACCTGTTTTACGCAATTGTTGCGTAACAGTTAACAAATCGATCGGATCGGAATTGCCAAAAAGCGTCAGAATAGCATTGTAAATCCGTTGATGGGCTTCTTTGTAAAACGTCTCGGGTTTAAGAATGTCAACAACAGATGATAATGCGTCCTTTTCGATCATTAACGCGCCCAGAACAGCCTCTTCAAGGTCGAGCGCCTGTGGTGGTAATTTACCAAGGCCTGTATCGAGCCAGTGATTACCAGCCTGCTGACGGCCACCGGCAAAGGCGGATGGTTTACGAAGGTGTTGGTTCGGGCGTGCGTTGTTCTCCATTGTCTCACCGCAAGTTTACGAAATTAACGCATCATAAGGCAAATGTAAGCGGGTTGGACGTATATAGCTCGATGATCAAAAAATCACGTAACATTCTGGTAATGTTGTAAGTACCTCGTTCGATAATTTTTCGACTTTTTAAGCAACGGTTAAGGGATGTTTAGGCGTATAGGGTAAGACAGTTGAGTAGTCGGCTGTATGTCAGAAAGATACGTATATATTCCTAGAAAAAGAGGGATTTGTGCTAATCTTTCGATATGAAATAGAAAAGTGGGCGAGCGAATAAATTTTTGATAAAATGCGTTGTAGAAGTAAAGAAATCGCTTACTTTTCGGAATCACACATTAAACTTATTCATCGTTTGGTCGAAAAAGTCATCACCCTCGACAATATATCGCTCATTGATTTTTTGGGCGTCGAGAACAACAACATTAAAGAAGTAGCTGCCGCTTTTCCCATGAGCAAGATCATCTCGCGCGGCAACGAAATACGGATCAAGGGAACTACGCCCGAGATTAGCCGAATCAGTGATATTCTGGACTCATTGATGGAGCACTATCAGAAGTATGGTAAAATTACTCATGAAAATGTCCAGAATTACATCAACCACAGTGGTCAGCCTACAACGGGTGGTCTGATCGCTCCTCCAACCTTACCCGACGACGACGAAGTTCTGGTTTACGGGAACCGGGGAATCGTGGTTCGGGCACGAACCGATAATCAGAAACGGCTGGTCGAGGCTGCGGAGAAACATGACCTGGTTTTTGCGATTGGGCCAGCCGGTACGGGTAAAACATACACGGCCGTTGCGATTGCCGTACGTGCGCTGAAAAATAAAGAAGTCAAGAAAATTATCATTACCCGTCCGGCAGTCGAAGCGGGAGAGAACCTTGGGTTTTTGCCGGGTGATCTGAAGGAGAAAATTGACCCCTACCTTCGGCCGATTTATGATGCCCTCGATGATATGATTCCGGCAGAAAAACTGAAGTTTTATACCGAAAATCGTATTATTGAGATTGCACCACTGGCCTACATGCGGGGGAGAACATTGAATAATGCCTTTATTCTGCTCGATGAAGCACAAAATACCACATCGATGCAGATGAAAATGTTTCTGACCCGGATGGGCCCAACATCGAAAGCAATTATAACGGGTGACCGATCACAGATTGACCTGCCCAATCGGCAGAAGTCAGGGTTGATCGAGTCGGTTGATATTTTGAAAAATATCAAGGGTATAGCCTTCGTTGAGCTGGATGGGCGCGATGTGGTTCGGCATAGGCTCGTTCGAGAAATTATTACTGCATATGATAAAGCTGGGCATTAATCGCCTGAAACTTGACAAGCGAACCACCCGTAACTGGCTGATTGGTTCGCTTGTTTTAGCCATTTCGCCAGTTGCTGGTGCACAAACGGTAACAGATACCACTGTCAAACGCTGTGCAATTGTCGACTATGAACGGGTATTACAGCAGCGGGACCCTAACCGGCTTCAACAGATTCAGGAACTGAACCGCCGTGTTGAACAGCGATTGACCGATCAAAAATCGTTGCGGGCTGCGGCAGCAGATACTACCGTTTACCGCATTCCGGTGGTTATTCATGTAGTGCATAATACGGCCTCAGGAGCTACAGGTGGTACCAGCAATGTTAATATCTCGGATGCCCAGATTCTGTCACAAATTCAGGTTCTGAATGAAGATTATCGGCGGAAAGCAGGTACGCTAGGCTATAATACCAGTTCGATCGGAGCCGATGCCCGTATTGAGTTTTTTCTGGCGACAGCGGACCCCAACGGCAATCCAACGAATGGGATCACCCGACATTACTATCCGTCGAAGACAACGTTTGATATTCTAAACGATGATACGCTGCTCTCACAAATTGTCTACTGGCCCAGCGATCGGTATCTGAATATCTGGGTAACTCGTTTTCAGGATAGTTATCTAGGATATACGCAGTTTCCAACAGCCGCTGATACGCTGAAGGGGTTGTGGCCAACATCCAATGAATTGGTGGATGGATCGTTGATCGATTATCGCGTATTTGGGAAGCAAACAGGAGCAGTGAACCGGCCTTTGTATATGCTGGGCCGAACGGTTACGCATGAGATTGGACATTGGCTGGGGCTGATTCACCCCTGGGGCGATGGCAGTGGCTGTGCTGAGGATTATGTAGCAGATACCCCACTGACAGCGGATCGATCGATTTCGCCCACCAACTGCAATCAGACCTACTCGACGTGCGTAGCTGGCAAACAAACCCGTGATTTGGTTGAAAATTACATGATGTATTCGCCAGATGCCTGCATGAATATGTTCACCGCCGGGCAAGTAGGGCGAATGCGGGCTGTTCTGGCATTAAGTCCTCGTCGGGCAAGGCTGGTAAAGTTGTCCTCCATCACAACCCCATTGGGCGAAAGCGAGCAGTTAGCCATAAAAGTATATCCCAATCCCTTCCAGAGCGATTTGCAGACGGATATTCCCCTGATGGATGTCCTGCTCAAAGGGACTCAGTCGTTTCAGGTTGATCTGTTTGATAATACGGGCCGTCAGGTACGATCTACCAGCTATACTAATTCGCCGAGCACCCGGTTGATGCTTCCTGTTTCAGGATTAGCAAAAGGTATGTATATTGTTCGGGTAAAGACAGATAATGAAACGGTCAGTAAGCGTTTTGTTATGCAATAGTTAATCTGTTTCAGGTTTCATAGTTCAAGTTGGCTGACGCGAAAGCAATTGCGTTTTCGCGTCAGCCAACTTGAACTATGAAACCTGAAACAATATGTACCACCCGCTATGATCACGGTTCTACCTATTTCCAATCCTACTGATCTTGAGTCTGCCTTCTCCATTCGTCGGGAGGTGTTCATTGACGAGCAGCAAGTGACACCGGAAGAAGAGTTCGACGAATTTGAAGATAGTAGTACACACTTTCTGGCCTGCGCCGATGCTACACCCTGCGGTACCGCTCGCTGGCGACGGACATCTAACGGTGTTAAGTTGGAGCGATTTGCTGTTTTATCGGCTTTTAGGGGAAAAGGGGTGGGAAAGGCATTGGTTCAGGCTGTACTCGATAATGTGTTTAGTCAGCAGCCAGAACCGATAGAAAGTATCTACCTGCACGCACAGGTGACCGCTATGCCACTGTATGCAGGGTTTGGCTTTGTACCAGTTGGACCTATGTTTGAAGAAGCGGGAATTCAGCATTACAAAATGGTATTGCCAGGTTCAGCCTATTCGAAGCAATGAACGGGCAACCTTTTGTACGGTATGTGGCAGGGCTAATAGCCGGAATTGTACTGTATGTATGGCAACCCGATTGGCATTTCCTGCCTTTCGTAGCCTTCCTAACGGGGCTGGCCCTATACTTGTGGGGATTTATCCGAACGGCTAACCAGCGTATCAAACCAATCCAGACGCTCCCAGGGGTAGGTATATTGTTGCTGTTGGCAGGGTTGGGATGGGCCATTACCTATCAGCGTACCGCCAATAATCGACCCGACGATATTAGCCACCTGACCGATTCGCTACAAGCGTATGTAGGGGTGATTTCGGCACAGCCAGAAGAACGGGCCAAGACTTTTCGGGTTGAACTGGAAATCCAGAAAGGAAAATGGAAAAGGCATCAAACGAACACACAGAAGAAGAGCTTAACGGATTCGGCTGGTGATTGGCATCCACTAAGTGGACGCGTAATTGTCTATCTGGATAAAGCAGGGCAGAGATCGCCAACCTATGGAGAAGTCTGGCTGGTATCCGGCCCACCCCGACCGATTGACCCTCCGCTCAATCCGGGCGAATTTAATTACAAACGATATCTCAGCTACCGAAACATTGGACATCAGCAATACTTGCGGCCCTATCAGCGACAGATTTTATCCCTTGACCCGCCGAACCCTATCACGAAGGTCGCAATACAAATAAACCGTTGGGCAGATAGTGTACTAACTCAACAAATTGGAACACGGTCTGAATATGGCATCGTTAATGCGATGATTCTGGGCGTTCGAGATGACCTGGATACAGAACAATACCGGGCGTATTCAGTGGCAGGGGCCGTCCATATTCTATCGGTTTCGGGCTTGCACGTGGGTATCCTGTTTCAGGTGCTGACGTTGTTGCTTGGGTTTCTGGCGAAGCGAAAGGGAGGTAAGCTGCTAATGGCGGCTTTGCAGTTGACTATCCTGTGGTTTTATGCACTCATAACCGGATTTTCGCCACCAGTGCTGCGTTCGGCCGGGATGTTTTCAATGGTTATTCTGGCCAATGCCCTGGGGCGTCAACAGCAATTGCCGAACACACTTGGTGCATCGGCCTTTTTTATCCTCTGCTTTGATCCGTATGCGCTATTTTCGGCTGGCTTTCAGTTGTCTTATCTGGCGGTTGCCTGAATAGGCGCGTGGCAATCATCGCTTTATCAGTCGTTTACGTTTCGGAATAGCTGGGCTAATCGGCTCTGGGAACTGACGGCTGTTGCGTTGGTGGCGCAGCTCATTACGTTTCCACTCGGTGTATTTTATTTCCACCAGTTTCCAACCTATTTTCTGCTCGCCAATCCAGTCGTCATTGTCATGTCAGAAATCCTGCTGCCGATGGCTATGTTATGTCTTGCAGTAAGCTGGGTGCCCTATATAAACACGATTGTAGGCTGGTTTTTGCAAAAAACGGCCTGGCTATTGAACGGAGCCGTTCAATTGACCAGCGAGTTACCAGGGGCTGCCTGGGAAGGGCTATGGCTATCATCAGTCGCTTTGGTACTTACGTATGGGTTCATTTTTTGCGGGGCCGCTCTGTTACTGACCCGCCATCGAACTTATCTGTGGTCAACTTGCTTGGCTGCGGTGGCATTGGCTGGTGTGCTTCTTTGGGAAATGGTTCAGCAAACCCATCAGGAGAAACTGGCAGTCCATTTTCTACCGCATCGAACGGCGGTTAGCCTGACGAAAGGTCGGCAAAGCACGCTCCTGACCGATCTGGATACGGCCGATAAGCGTTCATTTGATTTTTATCTTAAAAATACCTTTGGTCTGTGGGGTGTTTCGGACATACATACTGCCCATCTGAGTCGGAGCACTACTACGGCTGATTCTTCAGTGTCGATTCCGGCTTATCACCAGTCACGCAACTGGGCGCTATGGGTTTGGCATGGCAAAACAATTCTACTGTTGAATAAACTGACCGGTCAATCGCACTGGCGATTTCCAACTGTTGTAGACTACCTGATTATCCGGCGGAATGCCTTGCGTGAATGGGACCAGCTAAACGGGCGGATCGTAGCCCAGCATATCATATTCGATGATTCAAACCGCACTCCATTGACCGACAGGTTGTTAACTGACGCCAGGCAACGAGGAATTACCTGCTATTCGGTTCGGCAGATGGGAGCTTATATAGCTAATTTAAAATAATTGCACCGTTTTATGTAACGTTCATATGGTATGCAAAAACGAATCGGTCAGAGAATTTTCTCTGACCGATTCGTTTTTGTGATCTATTGCTTTGGCGTACCCGTCGAGTCGGGTTTGGGCTGCATGCCTTTAGGGGCAGGTGGGCGCCAGCCGCCAACTGCTTTCTGCATTTCCGGCTTTTTCGTCTGATATAATGTCCACTGTTCAGCCGTAAGAATCTCTTTGAGTTTGTCTTCTTTTTCCTCATTGAGCATAAGCATCATGTCTTCAATCTGCTTGCGGCTTTCGGGAGTTGGTTTGGTGCTGGTACCTATGATGTCTTTAAGAGCTGACTGCTGCTGATTCCCGTACTCGTTATTGAGTTGTTTGACTGCTTTAAACTGCTCTTTAGAAAGCGGAAGGTTTTCTTTTAGCCATTTGGTTTCTCGTTGGGCCAGTTCGCCTGCAATGTTAGGAATGTTCGATCGCGAGGTGGCTGTCATGTCCTGGCTAAAGTTACCGCCCATCCGGCGTCCCATGCTTCCACCATATCCACCACCATATCCATATCCACCATACTGACCCACGCTTTGAACACTGATCAATAAGCTGATACAAAAGCATAAACTACCTAGAAAATGACTATGGGCTGAGACGTTCATAGTTACGATTGGATTTGACAAGTATGTAATTAGAACGGCAAAGTTCGGTAAAAAATGTACACTAGCCTACGAACTAAACTACCGGACATAGGAAGCCCGACCTAAAGTAGTCTCAGTAGTTTGAACGCGAACGCGTAGTTGAGGTTGCTCACCCTCGGGTACCAGTACGATGATGTTGTTAGAAACGGTTTCACCGTTTTCGAGCATATGACCCGCCTGCACCTGGATCGTAGTGGTAACCACTTTCCCTTCGGCATTTTTCGAACTAGTCGAATAGGGAACCGAGAAAGGACGGGCGCGAACCGTTGTTGTTTTTGATGTTAACCGGGCTCCCGTAGCGTTGACACAATCGAAATTGGCCAGCAAATCCTGGTCTTGCAGACCAAAGGTTGTTTGCCGGGGAAAAAACAGCCGGGTGCAACCGCTTTTGTTGGTTACGTAAACCGTGAGTTCATACCGATTGAAGGTGCCTTTACTACCGATCTCTTTTTTGCTTTCATTACGAATGGCGTACCCATATTCAATACCATTGAATTGAGCGGGTTGGTCAGTTGTAATTTCGTAGGACGATTGTGCCTGGGTCGAGAAGCCCAATCCAACACCAAGGGTCAGAAGCAGACAAAAAAGGCGCGTGTTCATGAAGATTAGAAAGAGGATAAATACGGGTTAAATTTACAATGAAATTAGTGATTTATACAGCGGTTTTATGATTGAAAGGGCAAACTTTTCTGATCGACAGACCGTTGGATTAGTATATGGAAACGCTCGAAAAAATCCGTAAGGCGTACACCGAGTACGTCCTGGAACATGGAAAACAGCCCACCTCCGTTTTCCAGTTTGTAAAAAAACTCAAGATTGCCGAAGCAGACTTTTACAAGGAGTATGCTTCATTTGACGCCATCGAGGCCGATGTCTGGACTACCTTTTTCAACGAAGCCAAAACCACCGTTGAAGCAGACCAAACCTACCAGAGTTATTCCGTTCGCGAGAAACTGCTGGCGTTTTACTATACCTGGATTGAATTGCTGAAATCCCAGCGAAGCTTTGTAGTATATAGTTTTGGACGACTTCAGAGCGAGGGGAATGGTACACGGCGATTAAGGCCGGAAGCTTGGCAACTGAATCAGAAATCGCGCGTGTTGGAGCCCTTTAAAGAAGCTTTCTATGATTATGTTCGCGATTTGCTGGCCGAAGGTCGTGAGAGTAAAGAAGTTGAACCGCGTCCGTTTATTACAGACCGTTACCCCGATGCACTTTGGGGTCAAACGCTGTATCTGCTCAATTTCTGGGTGCGAGATGTGAGTAAAAATTTCGAGAAAACCGATACCGCCATTGAAAAGACAGTCAACACCGCGTTCGATCTGATCGGGCGGTCACCTCTGGATACACTGTTTGATCTGGCCAAGTTTATGTACCAAAATAAATGATTGAATTTTGAATGAGTGAATGATCGAATAAAACTGCCTCCTGAGCCTATTCAATCATTCAATCACTCAATCATTCAAAATTAACTCCGGATGAAAACCCAAACGTCTGTTCCAACTACCAAAGTTGCTCGTGCCACTCAGTTTGTTAAGGCTGGAGTGAAAGTTGGTGGGAATTATATAAAACATTACAGCAAGAAACTGCTCGATCCTGAACTTCCCAGAGAGGAACTGCACAAAGATAACGCAGCAGATATCTATGAAGCATTGAGCGAATTGAAAGGTTCGGCGCTGAAAATGGCGCAGATGCTAAGTATGGACCGGGGATTGCTTCCCGTAGCCTATTCGGATAAGTTTACCATGGCGCAGTATTCAGCGCCACCGCTGTCGGGCCCATTGGTAGTCAAAACGTTTCGAACGTATTTCGGGAAAGCACCGTCGCAGCTGTTCGATTCGTTTGATATCAATGCCGTTAATGCGGCTAGTATTGGGCAGGTACATCTTGCCTGGAAAGATGGGAAAAAACTGGCGGTTAAAATTCAATATCCCGGCGTGGCTGATTCAGTTAGTTCGGACTTGAAAATAGCCAAGCCACTGGCTGTTCGTTTACTCAATCTGGATGAGCGACAGATTGACTATTTTATGCAGGAAGTGGAAAGTAAGCTCCTGGAAGAGACAGATTACGAACTCGAACTCCGCCGAAGCATCGAAATATCGGAGGCATGTTCGCATATTAGTGGGTTGGTATTTCCACACTACTACCCCGAATTGTCGAGTCGACGAATCCTAACGATGGATTGGTTGGATGGCCTGCACTTACGGGAGTTTCTGGCAACAAATCCTTCGCAGGAAGTGCGCGATCATATTGGGCAATTGCTCTGGGATTTCTATGATCATCAGATTCATGCGCTTCGGCAAGTCCATGCCGATCCCCACCCCGGCAATTTTCTGATGCGTGCCGATGGAACGCTTGGCGTTATTGATTTCGGCTGTGTCAAGGAGATTCCCGATTATTTTTATGACAACTATTTCCAGTTGCTTCGACCGGATAAGCTTCTGGATCCGCCAGTTGCTGAGCAGGTCTTCCTGAACCTAGGCTTTCTCGTACCGCAGGATACGATTTCTGAGCGAAAATTTTATTCCGATCTGTTTGTGCAGATGATCGAAATGCTGGGCAAACCCTTTGCCGTCGACTATTTCGATTTCGGCGACGATGCCTATTTTAACAAAGTGTATGCATTTGCCGAAGACCTGTCGAAGATGGAAGAATTAAAGAACTCGAAGGTGGTACGAGCCAATCGGGATGGATTATACATCAACCGGACATACTACGGGTTGTATGCCATGCTAAACGAATTAAAGGCTCGCGTACAGATTACTAAACCAGAATGGTTGCGACCAAAGCAACTGGTAGCTTAAGCGTATGGCATTGACCCTGGCCTGATTCTGTTTGGGCCAGGGCTTCAGTAAGGCGTTCAGGATAGAGGTGGAGGAGGGGGCGTGCCAGTACCGGCTGGTCTGGAATGATCGTGCGGAAGCGGTATAAATTCTTTATTATCATTGGGAGGTAAGGCAATTCGGCCGGCTTTCCAGTCGGCTTTGGCCTGTTCAATGCGTTCTTTTCGGGACGAAACAAAATTCCACCAGATAAATCGCTCGCCCAGAGGTTCTCCACCCAGCAGCATGATCGTGGTGGCTTCAAGAGCAGTCAGGACCGGATCGATGCCGGGTGTAAATACCAGTAGCTGACCGGCTCCATACCGATTAGCGCCAACTTCTACCGTTCCTTTGGCCACATACGCACCCCGTTCGGGATAGCCCATCGGTAAACCAAATCGGGCGCCAGGCTGTAAAACAACATGAGCGTAAAATAAGGGTGAGTGAGTTTTAACGTGGTTGGTAAGTCCAAACGCATTACCCGCAATCAGCCGTAGCCAAACGCCATTGTCCGTAAAAATTGGAAGTTCATGCGGTTGGTAATTGTCGAAACTGGGGGCATTTTCTTCATGGGTTTCGGGAAGGGCCACCCACGTCTGAAGCATCTCCAGTCGTCCACCGGCTAAGGTAGCCGGGTCTTCAAAGCGCTCGGAATGGGCGATGCCCCGTCCCGCTGTCATCCAGTTCACCTCACCGGGGCGGATAATCTGCTCAACGCCCAGACTATCGCGATGAGTCACCTGCCCATCGAACAGATAACTTACTGTCGACAGGCCAATGTGCGGATGAGGGAGCACATCCATGCTGGGAGCCTGAGCGGGTGTAAACTCTACGGGGCCTCCATGATCCATAAAAATAAACGGACCAAGCATCCGTCGAAGCCGATAGGGAAGTATACGTCGGACATTGAATCCATTACCTAAAGAGGCCGGGCGAGCGTCGATGATCAGGTCAAGCATGAAGCGAATATGGAATAAAAAAAGTTTATCAAAGTGGGGATAGGAAACTGCGATGTTACTGAAATGTGAATAATGGATTGGTATTGTTTCAGCAATTACTTTTGCAGCAAGAATCAGGATATTTACTGGTGATTATATGTAGATAGTCTCAGCTTAAGTATTACACTCAATTACTTATCCTGCTCTGTCAATTGATAGCATCCATCTTTATTCATCATTCCTCTATGCAATTTACAACTACATTCACTTCTTTTTTTGTAAAAGTAAGCCAATTTGGCCTTGGGCTATTGTTAATTTTGGTGTTATCCGCATCTCAAACGAGTTTGGCTCAGAGCGGTCCTTCCTGCGATACATACGTTAATAAAACGGTTGCTGATGGACTGGGAAGCAACTCTGTAAACAGTGTCTACGCCGTTGGAAACACCGTTTATGCGGCAACGGGCGGGGAGTCGGATGGTGGCTTGAGTATATCGACCAACGGGGGTGTTACATTCACAAACCGAACAACGACCGATGGTCTGGGTGATGATGTGGTTTTTAGCGTATATGTGGTAGGAAGCACCGTATATGCCGGCACACTCCGCGGCTTCAGTATATCAACCGATGGCGGTGCCACATTCACCAATAAAACCACGGCCGATGGATTAAGTGATGATTTTATTACCAGTGTATATGCGGTGGGTAGTACCGTTTATGCCGCTACACAAAGCGGTCTGAATATTTCAACGGATGGTGGCAACACATTCGTAACAAAAACCACAGCCGATGGACTGGGTAGTAATTTTGTCTGGGGGGTGTATGCCATCGGAACAACCGTTTATGCCGCTACGGGAGGTGGAGTAAGTATATCAACCGATGGCGGTGCCACATTTGCCAACCGAACGGATGCCAATGGATTAGGCAGTAATACTGTGTACGGTATATATGCCGTCGGAAACAATGTCTATGCAGCTACCGATGGTGGGTTTAGCATGTCGACCGATGGCGGTGCTACGTTTACCAACCGAACGGATGCTGATGGGTTAGGCAGTAATACGGCAATCAGTGTGTATGCCATTGGCAGTACAATCTATGTAGGAACCGACGGTGGGTTAAGCATTTCGACGGATGGTGGAGTTACTTTTTCGACTAAAACCGATGCAAACGGTCTGGGTAGTAATTATGCCCTGAGTGTATTTGCGTTAAGCGATCGAATTTATGTAGGCACTGATGGGGGACTGTCGTATTGTGCTGTGAACGCTTTACCAGTTACGCTTCTATCGTTTTCGGCTGATGTTCAGGACAAACGCACCGTCAAACTGAATTGGAAAACGACGAACGAAACCAACAACGCCTACTTTTTACTGGAACGCAGCAAGGACCTGAAACAGATTGAGACTGTAGCTAAAATACAGGCGGCTGAAGGGATTTTTCAGGATCATTCCTACGCGTATCATGATGAGCAACCTATTCCTGGAACCAGTTATTATCGTTTACGTCAGGTTGATCTGGATGGACATCAAACCACTTACCGCTGGGTTTCTGTAGTGGTCGACAATCAATCCTATGGCGTATTTCCGAATCCGGTTGAAACGAATCAGTTAACGCTTCATCTTGATGAGCCAGAAACCGCCTTAATTGGATTATTTACCGTAGAGGGGCGGTCAATTTCCTTACAGCGGGGAACCCATCAGGACGGAAACTTAACGTTGAAAACGGTCCAGAAACTACCAGCGGGTGTATATATGCTACGAGTAGAAGAACGGGCGCAAGTCCGGCTGCATCGGATTCTTGTTAACTAAATGATTATTACTATAGGTTTCATGTTTCAAACGATCAGTGGTAGCGTTTGAAACATGAAACATTTTTTACCGTTCTGCCGATTGGTAAATCCGTTCAACGATTTCCTGTAGAATAGCTCCCTGGTCGGCCGTACAGACATTTGAGGGTTTACCGGCGCATGCATCCAGGAAAGCCATAGTGTTTTTAAGTTGAATATCAGTCTCTTCCAGAAAGGGGAAGCGTATATCGGCCAGTTCGCCCGCCAATTCAGTATGGAGTGAAAACGGGAAAAGCCTGGCTCCACCTTTGGCTCCAAAGACCTCCAGATTTCGTTCTTTTTCGGCCTCCATATTCAGGGCAAATGAAGCCGTTAACATGATGGACGATTTATTGGGAAACGACAAATAGGCTGTAGCAGCATCTTCTACCTCAAACGTTTCAGGATTCCATTGGCCCAATAGTCCCTTTCCACCTGCCTTGCCAATAAAATCATACGTATTGCCCAGTACCTGTTCTGGTGTAGGATAACCCAGGGCAAAGAGGGCCAGATCCAGCACATGAACACCAAGATCCATCAACGCACCACCACCCTGCATAGCTTTGTTGGTAAAATAACCCCAGCCCGGAATTCCCCGACGACGCACAAAAGAGGCTTTGATATGATAAATATCTCCTAGCAAGCCATCCGTTTTACACCGCATCAACAGTTCGTATTCACTCGCTTGCCGAAGCTGGAAGTTATAGGCTAGCACGCGGCCTTTTTTTCGGGCCAGATCGGCCATCTCGCGGGCATTTTGCGCGTTTAGAGCCGGTGGTTTTTCGCAGAAAACATGACAATTCTGCTCCAGAGCCTCCATTGTTTGGGGATAATGGAGATTATTGGGCGTACAGATAACCACCACATCGGGAGCGCATTGCCGAAAAAGCTCGGCCGTCTCGTTGAACGCATATGGAATGTTGTGGGTGTCGGCCAGGGCGCGGGCTTTGCTGAGTTCGCGGCTGCATACGGCTACCAGATCGACCTGATCGGATAGGTGTTTAAGGGCTGGAATATGATTCTTGTCGGCAATATTGCCTCCGCCAATGATGGCTGCTTTCAGTCTGCTCATGCTGTAAAGAAAGCAAAAAATAGCTTCCTGAAATGAGTCAGTTGGTTATAGAAAGTAAGTAAAAAAGTTATTTGTCAGCGGGAGGGGGGTATAAGAGCCTGAATGCATTAAAAATAGCCTGGTGGGTAATGGTCGCGTGGTTTTCCTGAGGCAGATAGTCGAAGTACAGGTGCAAATTTTTGTTTTTAGTATCAGTTAACTTTTCTGCCAACAGGTTCGCATCCACTTCCATGACGTGCGGTATATCGCTGGGGCCAAGGCCTTCTTTCCCAACGCCTATATATACGGCCAATGGTTTACTCAAATGAGCTTTAAGCGCATCCGTTTTTTGCTGGAGCAGAGAGCCGTTATCCCACCAAAGACTCGGACTGATAATAATGTACTGTGTAAACAAAGCCGGTTTTTTAACCAGAATTTCAGTAGCCAGCAGCCCTCCCAGCGACTGCCCGATAATCGTTTTAACTTCGGTAGTTTTATACGCCTTATTAATGTATGGTTGTAATTCGGTTTCCAGGAATGCGATAAATTTCGCCGATTGTCCAGCGGTTTTATAGCGTTGTTTGTCTTTTTCTATTGTTGTTGGATAGGTAAAATCCCGCCGTCGATCCGTATTGGCAATGCCCACAACGATGGTTTTTGGGATGCGGTTGATCCAGGAAAACGTATTAAACTGGACGAGCCCCACGACATGAATAAAATCTTCATCGGCCGAGCCGTCGAGCAGGTAAATAACCGGGTAACGGATGGTGTCGTTGGGGTTGTAGCCCTCGGGCAGGTAAATGTTTAGCGTTCGCTTTTCGGCTAACTGCGTCGAATTGATTTCCTGAGTAACGCCCAGCACAAACGGTTTCGTGGTAACAGATCGTTCGGGTTGACTGACTTGGCCAAATGCTCTGGTTATCAGGATAATCAGAAAAAAAGCATGTTGGGCAATACGGACAGTTGTCATGTTGGGCAATAGCGGAAAATGTACAAAAGCCCAATACTAAGGATTAGAATGAAATAACCAGCAATTAATGGTTGATATACGCAGCTTTTCCTGATGAGCATGCCTATGAAAGATACTGGTTATATCAGCTCATTCTATTGAAAACCACCAACTAGTAACTTAACGCGAACGATGGGATTATTTGGCTGATAAAGTGCCGTAGGCACTGAATCATCTCCTAACCAGCGAACAAATTTCGTAGTTCGCGTTAACTTAGTCTTTCGACTGGGTTGTCACATAACATACTTGAGGATGGGCATGAGCCGTATCGTAAAGTTTGGAATATTCGGCGGCCTTAGCCTTACCATACATTTTTGTGAGCAGGCTTGGAATGTCATAATCGCCACCTTTTATGACGGGGTCCATCACGAAAAAGTAGGAGTAGCTGCCGTCAGGTTCAGCTTTCGTGGGGTGTAAGATGCGGGTCTGACGAAATACTTTCTGTTCAGCAGGGCTAAGTTTAGCTGCTCCAGGCCAGAAAATCTCATGCAGAAAGCGTTCATACTGGGCTCGTTTGTCTTTTTTTATTGGATCGAGGCATACCCACACTGTTTCGCCAGAGCGGGCCATGGAGCGAGATTCTGGCTTAGATTGACCAAAAGTCTGAGTAGCCAGAGCGAAAAGGAAAAAGAATAGGAATGGTTTCATGAACGGAAGGTATTTGAGGATGAAATTGATAGAGTTGAGGTGGTTGTATTTTTTAAAACCCTGGCTCAATAAGACTTATTTTCAGTACTTTAGGCTTTAAGCATTAGTGGCTTCGGTAATACCACAAATGAAAAAGTTACATTGGAGGTTTCCAATGAATTGTTAGCGAAATGACTTAACGGTAGCTATAACGATAGTTTTTTTGAAAAAGGACGCTCAACTCCATTGCCCGACGGTCTCCGTAGTGTCGGAGCCATAGGAAGATTTCAGCCTAATGAAGGATTGGAATCAATGTATACGGCTTATCGTAAAAGGCAGGCATACGGAACAACCGGTAACCCCAAACTCATATGCGCCAATATCGACCCGATTCCCCTGAATTCGTGGATTTCCGGCGATGTCAGTGTATAATAAGTCGGTTATATCGGGACTACCAGCATTGATCGCAGGGCTAGTGGGCTGTAGCCTAAAGTTGCCATTAGCAGCGTCAACAAAAAGCGGATCAGCGTTGAGGTCTCCAGTGCCCTGGTAGTCGTTTTGAATGAGGGAGTAATTGATGTTTAGGTGATTATCCAAATTAGATGGAGATATGTCAGAAAAGGCTGTATTTTGAGGGTCAGTGTTTCCCCAAATCATGCAGTTCTTTATTATTAAACTTCGTTCATTACCCATACCAGAATATATGGATAACCCCCCTCCATTTACCGTAGCTGTATTGTTAACAATTGAACAATTTATAAAGACACTATGACTGAAACTTAGCAAAGATGTATTGGATATGCCTCCAGCAGAATGAGCTTTATTGTTAGCTATGAGGCAATTAATTAGCGAAAGGTTACTATTCCCAACTGGATCTCCATCTAAATTGGATAATCCTCCAGCGAACCATGTAGCTGTATTATTTGCGATTTTGCAATTTATAAGTGATGAATTACCACCATAAATATATATACCGCCCCCGTGGGAATTAGATGTATTATTTTCTATTACACAGTTCGATAGCCTAATGCTCTTTGTATTTAAACCTATGGCACTACTATATATACCTCCCCCGGCAGCATTTGCCCTATTCTTACAAATCAAACAGTTTGTAATGAGCGGTGAGCTTCCCATTGGACTATCGGCAATATTAAGAATTCCCCCTCCAGCATCTTGATAATCATAGTCTACAGAAACTAGATTAGCGTTTCCTCCTTTAATGACAACCCCATCCAGACGTGTATCGGCTGATACATTATGAAACTTTACAACATGATAGCTGTTACGTTCGGCAACGCTATCACCATAAAAAATAGTACTTATTACTCCCGATAAAGTCGTGCTGGAGGGGTAGGTGAGTACGCGATCTTGTAATGCGGTTTCGGTTCCTATGAACCCTCCATACACACTGACTCCAGATGGTATTATGAATGATGCATTCTGATCAGTACCACCAGGTGTTGGTATATAAATGCCCTGCGCAAGCCAGAAGACAGTGCCAGGAGCTGCCTCGGATAATGCAGCCTGGAAGGCACCTCCATGTAATGATCTGATCCATGATGAGCCCGATAGAGAGTTTCCATTGGGACTGACATGTACGACACCAGTTATTGAATTGGGTTTGTATTCAATGACTCCCTTATCAATACGTCCATCTAGTATTCGAGGCTTGCCTTCTAGGTCAGTTGTACTTGTCGTATAAAGTGTTGCTGATGGGTCCCCTGTATTGATAGCAGGACTATTCTTAAGCAGCCGAAAATCATTAATGTAGAAATTGAAGAATTTTGGGTCCTGGTTGATATTGCCAAGCCCAGGGTAGTTGTCTTCAACATCGCAATAAGTTACAGAGGGTGAGGCTGCTTCGTTATGTATAGACGGGCGAGAATAAAAATTCTCCCAAAAAATACTGTTGATAATGACAGGCTGGCAGTTACCAGATACTCCTCTATTGAATAAGACGCCCCCGCCTGCTTGTCCGTGTATATTTCCCTTAAAGATACAATTAGCTATTATAGGTGAACAACTGCCTGATGAACCTTCGTTGTGAATAGCACTACCCTGTGTAGCGGAATTGCCCGTTATGATGCAATTCCTGAGAATTGGATTGCAGATTCCTGTTGTTCCATTGTTGTAAATTCCGCCACCTAATCCGCTTGTGTGATTACCATTGATGGTGCAGTTGATAAAGATTGGGTTGCAAATTCCTGAATATCCGTTATTGTAAATACCACCACCATTCAATGAAGAATTGTTAAACCTGATAGTACAATTGGCAATGGTAGGGTTACTGGTTTGTCCCAAACTAGCATTATTATAGATGCCACCACCAACGTTGTTGAAAGCAGAATCAATATTCGCAAAACCACTCATAATATATACGCCATCTAGCCGCGTAGTAGCATCAGCGTTAGTAAATTGAACTACATGAATGCTATTTTCAGAGTCGTAGCCTGGTTGGCCAATGTCTCCCGAAAAAGTAGTCACTGCAGGATGTGATGAATCGTCAAAAAGGCCAATCAATGAAAAGTCAGCTTTTCGTTGCTCTAAACTGGTCTCTGTACCCGCAAATCCACCATAAACTGATATGCCAGAGGCAATGCTGAATGAGGCCGTTCGGTCGGTGGTGGTAGTGGGTTTGTAGGTTCCAGCAGCTATCCAGAACTGGGTGCCCGAGTCGGCTGATACTACCCGGTTGGGTAATTGAACGCCGGAAAGGGCGTTGGCCCAGGAGGTTCCTGATTTGGTACCTGCACCGGCAGGCGTTACGTAAACAATGGATTGGGAAAAGGCAGAAATGGTGAGGAAAACTCCCCAAAAAAGTAGGGAAAATTGTTTCATACAGGTTAGTCTGGGTGGTAGATTAGCTCCTAAATCAGGAGCAAAAATCATGCCCTTTGATATGTAATAGCTTTATTAGTTACATATCAAAGGGTAAAACCATCAGCCACTGGGTCATTTCTATTATTTGGCGAATCGAAGCCGTATCTTTACCGAATGCAATCAGCAATTGACACCGCAATTTCCCATGCCAAACTAAAATCGGCACGCCCGCGCTTCGATGATATTTTTATGGACCTGGCCGTAAATCTGGCTAAACGATCACATTGTATCAAGGCGCAGGTAGGAGCCGTATTAACCCGCGATACCCGTATTATTTCGATTGGCTACAATGGACCCCCGGCCGGAACGCATAATTGTGATGAAGAATTCCCTGAAGTCGGCTGTCCCCGCGATTCGAAAGGGTCGTGTTCGCTGGCGCTTCATGCCGAGCAGAATGCCATTTTATACGCGGCCAAAAACGGCTCGGAAATCGAAGGGGCCACCATCTATGTAACCCTGTCGCCCTGTATTGCCTGCGCCCGGATTATTTACAGCATGAAAATCGCCCGAGTGGTGTACCTGAACTCGTATGCCGCATATAAGGGTATTGGGACCGACGAAGGCGTTGAATTCCTGCGCCGGTTTGGCGTGACCGTCGAGCGGTATGGATCGGGTGACTCCACGACGCCATCGCCCAATATACCATGAATATACTGGCACATGCGTACCTGTCGGGCCGACATCCTGAGTTGATCATTGGAAATTTTAGTGGCGATTTTATTAAAGGCGATCCCGAACATCTACGTCATGGATTGACACCAGGCGAAATAGCGGGCGTACGGCTACACCGAGCCATCGACACATTTACCGACGAACATCCGGCAGTAGCGGCAGTTCGAGATTTGCTGCATCCTCGTTGCCACAAATATGCGGGGGCGGCTGTCGATATTTTTTTTGATCATTTTTTGGCTGCTAATTTTCAGACGCTAACGGGCGAACGTTTGACCGATTTCGTCGCCTATTTCTACCAGATCATCCAAACGAACACAAATCGATTGCCAGCCCATGCCAGTCGAATGGCCGAGTATATGATTCGGCAAGACTGGTTGTCGGGTTATCAATTTTTGGAAGGTATCGACCGGTCGTTGAAGGGAGTAGCCCGTCGAACAGCTTACCCGTCGGGGCTAGATACGGCTATTGAGGATCTTGAGCGCTACTACACTGAAATTGGCGAGCATTTTACTAACTTTTGGCCCAATTTTGTTACCTCAATTCAAAACGTACGAACCACATTACTTGCTAACCTATGAAACGGAAACATGCTTATTCAATAATTACAGCGTCGAATTACCTGCTGACAGCCCTATTAGTTTGTCTACTGCTTGCCCAGGTTGGCTGGAAAAACGCGGAGCCTTGGAGAGCAGAGCAGTTGCTGGAACCGGCTGATTTGGCCGCTACCATCAATACGCCAAGTTCTAAACAGCCACTGATTATCAGCATTGGACCAGCGGCAACCATCAAAACGTCGGTAGGGGTAGGGCCAGCCGGTGAAGCGGAAAATCTAGCGAAACTGGAAAAACTACTTAGCAAGGAATCGAAAGACAGGGCAATTGTGATTTACTGCGGTTGCTGCCCGTTTAAAAATTGCCCGAATGTTCGCCCAGCCTTTACGAAGCTGAACGAGTTAGGTTTTAAAAATCACAAGTTGCTCAACATCGCCAAAAACCTTAAAACCGACTGGATCGATAAAGGCTATCCAGTGATTGAATAGGTTGTTTATTTCAAGTTTAAGGTCTTAGCTGGCTGACGTACAGTTAGATAAGCTGCTTAGGGGCTTTAAACTTGAGGCATAAAACCTGAAACGAAAGGCTAATTCGACCGTTTCTGCCAAACCCAGTAAAACGGTAGTCCGGTGGCAATGAGTCCGAGTCCGGTCAGGGCTTCACGTGGTTGGTTTATAAGGGTCATGATGACCAACAAGGCGCAGCAAATTAGAAAGAATGCAGGCACAACCGGGTAACCAATTACTCGATAGGGCCGCTTTAACTCGGGTTGTTTCGTGCGTAGGATGAATACTGCTAGTGCCGTGGCCCCATAGAAAATAAACGAGGCAAAGACCAGCATATCGGTAAGCTGGTCAAAACTACCCGTCCATACCAGAACCATCGACCACATGGTCTGGAGCAGAATAGAAACGGAAGGCGTTTTGTACTTCGGATGTATAGTCGCGGCTGCCTTAAAAAACAGTCCGTCCCGAGCCATTGCATAAAAAATCCGGGCCGGCATCAGTATGGACGCATTGGTTGAATTCGATGTGGTAATCAGAATCAGGACTGAAATAAAGGTAGCCCCAATCCAGCCAGCCGCTTCCCGTACGACTTCAACAGCCGCAATTTTGCCCGGTGTACCAGCCAGTTGGGCCAGAGTATCGATAGGCAATACGTACACATACACGATGTTCAGTAAGACGTAAATGGCCGCCACAATGCTGGTTCCGACGATGAGGGCGATGGGTAAATTCCGTTGAGGATTTTTGATTTCTTCGCCAATATAGCCAATCTGGTTCCAGCCATCATATCCCCAGAAAGCGCCAAGGGACGCCACAACAAGCGACCCAAGCAGGTTGCCATACGCAGTAGAGCCCGTACGTGGGATGGCATGGGTTAGGTTCGTTAAACTACCCGACTTTGCGAGGAAACCAAGTAAAACGATGATGGCTACTGCCGTGAAAATGAGGTAGATAAGTATACGGCTAAGGCCTTCCGCTACCGTAATGCCCCGGTAATTGATAACGCTTAGAAACAGAATCAGTAGCGTAGCCACACTTTTAACCGCCAGCTCGACAAATTCACCAGGAACGTTAGTCAGCGATATAAGCGACTGGCCAAAGATGTGTGCCAGCGCGGCAATCGTAGCCGTACGCATGACTGTAAAAGCCCCCCAGCCGTAAAGAAACGCAAATAGTTTCCCATACACTTTTTTGAAATAAACATACTCACCACCCGACTGCGGAAACATCCCGGCCATTTCGGCATACGTGAGTGCCCCCGCCAGGCTTACGAAACCCGCAGCGCTCCAGCAGGCAACGACCAGAAATGGAGACCCTAACTCAGCCGCCATCGGTGCTACTTTTTTGAATACGCCCGAGCCAATAATTCCACTAACCACCAGTAAGATAGCCGAGCGGGTGTCGAGTGTTCGTGCGAGATGTTGCATGGGTTGGTTGAGGGGTTAATTGGTTGTTAGTCGGAGTGGGAAATAAAAGTCATCTAGTTAACCAATCAGTCAATGAACCAATTAACCCCTAAACCTTAAATACGCTAATAGAATCGGAAGAAAATCGGTCATGCTCTTGTAATCGATTAGGGCTGGCGGTGTGGTGCTGAATACCTGAGCCATACGGGCTGCCCGGTCGGGGTCGGCGGCTTCGTTGGCCAGAAGATTCTGGTAGGTATGAATACTGAACAGAACTGCGTTGGAGTGCGGGAGCCGGGTTAAAATTTGCCGTTCAACCCGTACATATAACTGATCGCCAATCGTGTTGAGGGTCAAATAAGGCAGCCGACCCATCAGTTGTTGTTTCAGGGCGGGCAAATGCCGGGTGCTCATGTCTAACTGATTACTAACCTTAACACTCCAGTTGGCACGCCAGTACGATTTTCCTGCTGGTAAGCGCTGCATAAATGTTTCGGCCGAGCGCATCATGGGTTCAACGATGTCGTTTATTGGCGCATGAATTTGCCAGAAAGGAAGACCTATCTTTTCGTCCAGATTCCAGTCATTGGCAAAGCAAAGTTGACCAGCCACTAAATGCCCGTCTGGACCCGATAAAAGTAACAAGTCTTCCTGAACCTGTTGGCCAACCCAGTCGAGCGGAGATTGAGGAAGTGAGGTCATATCACCCAGGATAAACGTTTGCTCTTCAGCGAGTAAGCGGTTGACCCAATGCCATTGATCTCCTTGTTTGGTGAGCGAAAACTGATCGGGATAGGCCTGAATCAGGCTGTGGAGAACAAAATCAAGGACTTCCCATTGAGCTGATTCATAGCTGGGCAAAGCCTGAAAGTAATAATTAGGGAGTTCAGATAGAAGTTGTCGTTTTAATCCGATTTCCCATGCATAGTGTTCGTCTACTTCCAATAACCGATCTGATTCCGAAAGGGGTAATGTACCCATCTTATCGTTAAATCGCTGACCGAATGGAAAATAAGGAAGCATAGGCAATCGGGTTTACAGTTTTGCTAAGCCAAGGCCACTTCCGCTGGTTGGTCGCATGTATCCATTTTCAACGACAAAGCCGCCCGACACCACGTCTTCTGCTAAATCGAAACTACCGTCGAGGTCGATATATCGGGTATGAGAACAGGCAAACGCTGCATGCAAGGCGGCTGTAATACTGACCCGGCTTTCATCATTACATCCCCAGAAAAGTGAAATCCCGGCCGGTTCGGCTATAGTGGCGATCTCCAGTGCCGATCGGATACCTCCGCATTTCATGAGCTTGATATTGAAGATACCAAACGGTTGCGGCTGATGGGTTAAATCTAAAGCTGTTTTTGGCCCTTTTAGCGATTCATCGGCCGCTAATGTACGACGAATAGCCGGCGATAAGGTCAGTAACTCCTGCTCTTGACCAACAGACAGTGGCTGTTCGATGAGTTCGACATCGGCCTGAGCGGTTTCCAGGCAAAAACGCTGTAGCTCGGCCAGGGAATATCCCTGATTAGCATCAACACGGATCGTCATTGACTGACGGTATTGCTCACGTAATTTTAAGATCCGTTCAATATCTTCAGCAACGTCCAGTCCGGTTTTAACTTTTAAAATTCGGAACCCCTGTCGATGGTAGTCTGCGGCCTCGGCCAGTGTATCTGCAACGTTCATAATGCCGATCGTGACCGATGTAGGCAATGAGTATATCTTCTGGCCGTAGAACTGTACAATTGGGATACCAAGATATTGACCGAACGCATCGTGCAGTGCAATATCCAATGCCGCCAGTGTACCGGGAGCGTTCGGAAATTGCCCTTGTGCTTTCTGAATCCAGGACTGAAATATCCGTATGTCTTTACCAATCAGGCTCTTTGTCCATTCACCCTGCAAATTTTGTAAGGCCTGTTCCGGAGATTCTCCCACCACATCGGGCGATGGATTTGCTGCCCCAATGCCAACCATTCCATTGTCAAGTTCGATTTCCAGAAATACATTTTCCACATCCGAAGTGGTCTGGTAGGCAATGGTATATGGCTTGGTGAGTGCTAGATTTTTCAAGTAAGCCTGAATCGATCGAATACGCATCTTTACTGGAATTAGCCTCTCTCCAGTTGGAGGAGAGGGGTTGAAGTGAATGGGGATAACTTACATTGACCGTATCACAGGAATAACCGCGTCAACGCCTTCTTCCAAAGGTAATAAGACAGGAATGCCGAGTTGTTTGATGTACTCTTTCTGAAACTGATGAGCCTCTGCCAGTGTGCAGTCTTCCGTATTGAGCGCTACAGCGATAACCGTCGAATTATACGCCCAGATCAAAGCGATTTCCGACTCGATGGAGGGAATTTCGCCCCAGGCGGGGTCGTGGTCGTAGTATCTGCGTTTGGGAGCATGCACAAGAACGACATACCGGGCGTTTCCCGACACCAAGAATTCGGAACCACAAGGGCCGCTAGGGTTTCGGAGAGCAGCCTGCCCTTCGATGAGCAACACATCGGCTCCGGTTTCGCGCCAACAGGAAACAAGGGCGTGTTCCAGTTCGCCCGAAACAAAATCATTGAGGGTCGAGTCGAAAATAAATCCATAGTTCCCACCCTGCAGCCAGCCGGTCTGCCCTGTATAAATCATCTGAGCATTCAGTCCATGCCGTCCGCAGGCTTCCCGGATCAGGCGGGCTGTGGTTCGCTTGCCGAGGGCACAGTCAGTACCCATTACGGCAATGATGGGAACCGGAATTTGCCGAACGTCGCCGGTCCAGAAATGGAGTTCAGCGCGGGGCTTGGGACGACGTACATCGATAAGCTCAACGCCCTGTTGTTTTGCCAAAGCGACAAAATCAGGTTTATCGTTCAGAAATTCATGCAGACCATTTACAATCGATAGCCCACGCTCCAGACAACGCTTGACGTCGTCGAGCATGGTGGAAGGCAACACACCGCCGTTGGTGGCAATGGCAATCACGGCATATGAAACCGACTCTAACTGGCTAAGGGCTTCATCGACTGAAGCAAACACGGGAATCGTTCGGGGTTGCCCGTCCAGCACGGCACCCGCATCCTGACCGGCCGTTGGCGCATCGACCACCCCTACGACCGTATAGCGTTCCGTTCCGCGAATGAGCCCATGAGCCGTTTTGGCATTTGGAGTACTAAGTAACCCGTCGGTGAGCAGTATAGCCCGGCTGTTCATTCTGTCAAAAGAAGAATTTATCCTACATCAATCTTATCAATTGCCAAATATATTGCACGTCTGCGATTATATTGGCTTAATTCTTCACCGAGCTACTTATGTACACACACTACCGTTACTATTTGATATTCCTATTGCTTCTCATTCGCTGCCAAACCTATGCTCAAACGACGGCTTCTTTACTTCCTGATCGACTAAAAACGCTGGATTCGGCTCTGACGAAACTTCATGAACGAGCGATGTTCAATGGGGTGGTACTGGTGGCTGATCAGGGTAAGATTCGATATAAAAAAGCACTGGGCGTGGCGAATATCGAAACGGCTGAACCGCTGACACTACAGTCGGCTTTTAATCTGGCGTCGGTATCGAAACAGTTTATTGCCATGATGGTCATGCAGTTGCAGGAGCGGGGTAAGTTGATATATGATGAGTCAGTTCAAGCCTACATGCCTGATTTTCCGTATTCGGGAATCTCCGTTCGGGATTTGCTGAATCATACCTCTGGCCTACCGGAATATTTCGATCTGGCGCAGAAATACCTCGGACCGCTGGATACTTTGACCAATGATGGACTAATTCAATTACTGCATCAATATCAGCCACCTTTGGTTTTTCAGCCGGGCGACCGATGGGAGTATAGCAATACAGGGTATGTTGTGCTGGGGACCATTATCACAAAAGTGAGTGGGATGCCTATCGAGAAATTTTTCGAACAGGCCATAGTCCGACCACTCAAGCTCAAAAACACGTATATCTATTACCATAAAAGCAGTACCGTTCCCCGGAATCGGGTGTATGGGTTTCGGCGGGAAAATGGCCGGAATGTGCAGGATGACCTGATCCGGGTGGACGGAGTAGTGGGCGATGGTAACGTTTATTCGTCTGCGGAAGATCTACTGGCCTGGAGCCAGGCGTTGTATACCGAAAAATTACTGAAAACCAGCACCTTGCAGGAGGCTTTTACGCCCGTTAAGCTAAATGATGGTACCACGTATCCGTACGGATTTGGCTGGATGATAGAAGAGGGTGGGAAAGTATTAATGCATACTGGTGGATGGGTTGGCTTTCGGACGTTGATCCTGCGATACATCGACAAAAAACAAACGCTGATCGTTCTGGCCAATGGAGCCAACGCAGCGGGCCGGATTTTACGGGAGATTCTGGAAGGTAAGCCCGCTCAATTACCTCAAACGCAGCTAATTACCAATGTCCGACTCATAGATGGTACCGGAACGGTTGCCCGAAAAGTGGCTGTTCGATTGCGGGGTGATCGAATCTGGGAAGTAGGCGAACTAACGGCGTTTCCGAGCGAGAATGTTACGGATGGACACGGGATGGTATTGGCACCGGGCTTCATCGACAGCCATAGTCACCATGATATTAGCGCTAAACCGGATGCCATTCCTGCCTTAAATCAGGGTATCACAACCATTGTAATCGGGCAGGATGGGGGAGGTTATTTAATGGATACCCTACAGGCTCGAATGAAACAGCAGCCTGCAGCTATCAATGTAGCCAGCTACACCGGTCATGCCATGCTCCGGCAGAAAGTGATGGGAGTAAATGGGCTTTATCGAACCGCCAAATCCGATGAGGTTGAACGGATGAAAGGGCTTTTACAGGCTGAAATGAATCATGGTTCGCTGGGGTTATCGACCGGGCTGGAATATGAATCCGCGTTTTTCTCGAATCGGGATGAAGTCCTTCAACTGGCACAGGTAGCGGCCGATTCGGGAGGGCGGTATATCAGCCATATTCGAAGTGAGGATGCCATGATGGACGATGCCGTCGAAGAAATTATTGAGATTGGCCGGGCCACGAAAATACCAGTTCAGATTTCGCATCTGAAAATTGCCCTTCGCAACAACTGGGGCCAATCGACACGTATACTGGCTCAGCTCGAACGGGCTCGTTCTGAAGGGATCAACATTACCGCCGACTGTTACCCTTACCATTACTGGATGTCAACATTGCGGGTGCTATTTCCAAAACGGGATTATACAAACCTGACAAGCGCGGAGTTTGCTGTGAATCAACTCTTTGATCCGTCTCAATCGGTGCTGGTACGCTTTGCTGCCAATCCAGCCTATGCTGGCAAAACAGTTGGTGAAGTGGCCCAACTGCGGAAGCAAACCACGGCTCAGACGCTGATGGGACTGGTGGCGGAAGCCTCCGCGTTCTCGGAGAAAAATCCAGAGGCTGGAGGGATAGAAGGGGTTATGGGCAAATCGATGGATGATGCTGATGTAAAGCGCTTTCTGGCCTGGCCACACACCAATATCTGTTCAGACGGCGCCAATGACGGACATCCACGCGGTTATGGAGCGTTTACCCGTGTACTGGGCCGATACGTACGCGAGCAAAAACTGATGCCCCTCGAAATCGCAATCCAGAAAATGACCAGCCTGACGGCCGAACATTTAGGCTTGAAAAATAGGGGAATAATTGCACCGGGTTATTTTGCCGACCTGGTTTTATTAAATCCCGACACCGTACAGGATAACGCCCGCATTGGTGATAACAAAGCCCTGTCGACTGGAATTGAAGCCGTATGGGTGGCTGGGCAACTGGTTTATCAGGGCCAAAAAAGTACAGGAGTGCATCCTGGCGTACTCATTCGGCGTTGATAGGTGGAAGGGAAGCGGCTGACCATCAGAATTCAATTGATGCATAAAGCTGTTCAAACTGGTCAGACAAACGCAGGTAGTCTTTGACCCAGTCGTTCGATAAGGCGTGTTCCTGAAAGGTGGAGGTTGGTAAAAAGAGAGCATGCACCGTTGGTAAACAGCTTGTATCTCCGGACTGAAGCTGGTAGATTAATCGCTCCAGGTCGTTTCGAACATCACGAGGATGGTCGTAATTGGTCCAGAGCATGTCCGAACTGTCCGTAAAATGTTCTTTTACAGCTTCCAGAATTGAAATCAGGTCGTGTGTCATTCGGTTGTGGTGAGATGCAGCGTACAGACTGTTTCATAAAGAATACGGAAAATCATTCGTTAAGGGCTATCAGCCATCGAACGTGACGAATTCAGGTAATAGACTGATACAGTGGATGTGTTGTTGCATCGAATTCGTGCCTGACCAAACAAAAGATTTATTCGCGTATACGTTCAGGATTCGTTTAAGCAGAAGAACGGGTTAAACCCTTATTTTTGCCGGGTGGACTGGTTCTTCGATGGAAGTAGCCATCAGGAACTGTAATACGTAAAATACTTTGATTGCTGCCGTTGATACCTTATTAAAAGACATCCGCAACAAGCGGATTGCCCCCGTTTACCTGATTCATGGCGACGAGCCGTATTATATCGATCGCATTGCTGATGAACTTGAAAAAGTAGCCGTTCCAGTTGCCGAACGAGGCTTCAATCAGTTTGTGCTGTTTGGTAAAGATACCGATGTTGGTGCTGTGCTGAATTATGCCCGGCGCTATCCGTTTATGGCCGAACGTCAGTTGGTTCTGGTCAAGGAAGCTCAACAAATGGGGGGATTAGGCGATAAGTCAGCCCAAACGTTGCTGGAAGATTACGCCCTGAACCCCTTGCCCAGTACCATACTGATGCTGTGTTGCGTAAAGGAAGAAGGCAAACCCGGACTCGATGAGCGTAAGTCGTGGGTAAAAGCCTTTGGGACTAAAGGAAAACTACTGAGTGTTAAAAAATTATATGACAATAAAGTACCCGATTGGGTAGGGGAATATTGTCGGGAACAGGGGGTAAAAGTAAGTCCAAAAGCCTGCCAGCTCCTGGCCGACCATATCGGCAACGACCTGAAACGACTAGCGGGTGAAATCGACAAAATGCTGATCAACCTGCACGTAGGCGAAGAAATTTCGGCTACTACTGTTGAGCGCTTAGTTGGTATCAGTAAAGAATATAACGTTTTTGAACTGCAAAAAGCACTCGCCCAGCGTGATGTAGTGAAAGCGAACCAGATTGTCGATTATTTCGGCCATAATCCGAAAGATAATCCCCTGGTAGTCATTCTGGCGCAGTTGTTTGGGTATTTCAGTAAGGTACTGATGGTGCAGGCTTCTAAAGACCAGACCGATAAAGCACTGGCGTCCTTACTTGGCGTCAATCCATTTTTTGTGAAAGATTACCTTTCTGCCGCTCGCACCTTCCCGCTTCCCAAAGTAGCTTCCGTGATCCACGCCATTCGCCGGGCCGACGCCCAAAGCAAAGGTATTGAATCGCCTACGATGAATGAGCGCGACATCCTTCGGGAGTTGGTATTCGATATTCTTCATTAATTGATTGAACTTCCTATGATGGTCTGCACCAAACATTGGCTATGCCAAAGGGAGACTGCTCGCCAAAGGCTAAAAAAATACCTGAATAAAGACTTCATACGCTTCACCCATTCACTCTAGTAGGGCCGCTAAAGCATCCTTGCCTTTTATCGCTGATAGCCACGTGATAGCCCCTGGCTTATAGACTCCTTTTTGATCGATGAAGGCGTAACCTGGAAAACCGCTGAACGAGAAATACTGGGCCAGCTTCACATCCAGAGCTTCATCAATGAAAAAGTGAATACCAGGCAGTTTTAACTCGCCTATTTTTCGCTTCCACTTTTCATCGTCCGAACCTTGGGCTGTGCAAACGTAGACAAATACAATCGGCAGGTCTTTGGCATCCTGCTGCAATTTTTTACTGTGTGGCATTTCTTGTAGGCAGGGCACACACCAGGTGGCCCACCGATCTAGTACGATGGCCTTCCCGACGAAACTCTGCTTAAGCTTGGCTAGAAAATCCGCTCCGTTCATGCTCGATAGCTTGTACAGCGTTGCCCCAAAATCAGTTTGCTGTAAAGGGCTTCCGAAACCAGCTGCGGTGGGCGAATTTCCGGAAGCAGCCAATGCCCTGTTCACCGAGGCTCCCTGCTCAACAGTGCGAGCGTATTCTTTCTGGACGATCTCCTTACACCAGCCGGTGGAAATACTGGGCAGGATCTGTTCTAAGGCCGCTTTCTGTTCGGCAATATCCTTACTGTCATTCAACTGCAACTTCATGATGTCGGCCCTAGCAGGAGAGTAGAGGCTATCCAGCCAACGAATACCTCGGGTAATCATCCGATCCTGGTACATTTTTCGCATTCTTGGCCCTAACTGTTTGAGCCACTGTGCCCGATGGGCAGGAGCGGGTGAAAGCGTTTCCGTACCCCGTAAGGAATCAATGGCGGCCTTTTCCGGCTCCGTCAGATCCGGCAAACGGGCCACGTCCTGCCAATTGACCTGCACTCGATTAGCTGGAAGTAGATGAAAATAAGTGGACAGATATAGGTAATAGACCATGCTGCTATTGGATCGTAGATTGGTCTTATGATCCTTAATTTGGTCGAAGAGAGCAGGTTCCATGCTATGCCCCCAGTACTGAAGACAAAGCTGACTATAAAACTCGGACAGGCGATCATTCTCGAGCAACCAGGCGTAGGGAGACGGATGAGTAGCTACAAACTCAGCCTGAATCGTTTTCAACGAGTCGAAAATAGGGGTGAAGGCGGCCAATACTTCGCTAGCCACTGGGTGTTGGAACCGGCGAATCTGCTGTATGCGAGCAGAAAGGGCCAGTTGGTCGGCCCGCTTGAAGAGGATATACTCATTCAAATACTCGTTTAGTGGCCCATCTTCGCCTAGATACCGAACGCCGTCTGCCTGAAAAGCAAGTTCCTTTCCGGCTGCTTTTAGTTTGGGTACGTCTAACTCGACATAGAGCTGTTTATTGGCGTAGAGACCCGTATAAAACAGATCGCCGAAATGTACCCAGATCTGCTGGTAAGGCAGCGGATAGTCCAGTTCCAATTGAAAGCTTCCGTCCGTTGCCAAGTGAGCGCTTTTCTTTTTTTGTCCAAAAAGCGTAACGAGCGTATAGGTGATGGTTGTTTCCCTGATTTCCTGTGGGCTTATGTGGAGGAGTTTACCGGTGACCTGAGGTATAATCCGTTGAGCAAACTGGGCATCAAATTGCGGCTCTTCGATAGCGACAACGCTAACCAGTTGGGCAAGGCTGGTAACTACTGTAGTGAGTAAAACCCAAATTGTGATAGAGACTTTCATCGTTTGTTTCTGACCTTCAATTAATGAGTTTACGATGACTAAATCTAGGAAAATTATTGCAACCCTAAGTACATAATCCATAGCTAACTATCCGGCTATTTGTTGAGTTTATGATGCATTGCTGATTATGACGTGACGAATTTTGAACGATTCAGCAAATTCCTCCAGGATTTAGAACCGTTTTGTTTTTATTTGCAACATTGTTGCATAAATTGCGACCGATTTGGGAATGACCAGGCTTTCTGGATAGGGCGATGCATCGTTATTGGAAACTAAGTTTATTGATAGGGGGACTGGCGATAGCCAGTACGACTACCTGGGCACAAACCGGTACGTGTCGGGCTGTTGTGCAGGGGACAATTCTGGCGAATGATACTCAACAACCCCTGATTGGGGCAACTGTTTACGTACGTGAACTGAAAACCGGTGTTACGACAGATTCAACTGGCAGCTTTCAATTAACTAAGGTTTGTAAAGGTAATTATACGGTTGATTATCAGTATATTGGTTATAAGCCCGCTACCGTTTCTGTGCTGGTAAATACCGATTCGACCCTGGTGCTCAAACCTATACAACTAGTAACCGATAGCCAAACGTTGCAGGAAGTGGTTATATCGGAACATCGTTCTGAAGCACAACAGTTGCTTCAAACCCAAAGCAGTTTGTCGGGGTCGGCACTCGATCAAACACGGGGGCAATCGCTGGGAGAAAGCCTGAAGGCATTGACAGGCTTGTACGCCATTCAGACCGGGCCGAGCATTTCCAAACCGGTAATTCATGGGCTGTATAGCAACCGGATTATTATTCTGAACAATGGTATACGGCAGGAAGACCAGCAATGGGGCACTGAACATGCGCCACAGGTAGACCAGTTTCTGGCGTCGCGACTGACGGTGATCAAAGGTGCCGCCAGCATTCGATACGGCTCCGATGCTATTGGCGGAGTTATTTTAGTGGAGCCCAAATCCATGCCCACCCGCCCCGGAATAAACGGTGAGCTTAACGTCGTTGGTGCGACCAATGGCGGTTTAGGAGTCGTATCCGGCATGGTGGAGGGGGCTTTTGCTAAAAAACTGGCTGGGCTAAGCTGGCGACTCCAGGGAACACTTAAGCGATCAGGCTACGTACGAACGCCGAATTATTACCTGGAAAATACGAGCTATCACGAAAATAACTTTTCGGGCGATCTGCATTATGATCGGGGTAACTGGGGCACTGAAGTATTCTATAGTCAGTTCGATACGAAAATAGGTCTGTTTACAGGTGCGCAGGTGAGCAGCCTGGCCGATCTGTATGCCGCGATGCAACGCCCTGAGCCCTTAGTACAACCGGGGTTTTCGTATGAACTGAATCGACCCTACCAGGATGTACAGCACGATTTATTAAAAATTCGATCGTATTGGCACACAGGCCATGGTGGTGAGCTCACAGCAACCTATGCCTGGCAACAGAACCAGCGACGGGAATATGACTATGTGTCGTTCAGTGGCGCTTTAACTCCCGAACTCTATTTGAAGCTGGTGTCGCAAACCGTCGATCTGGTGTGGGAACATGCACCGGTCAAGTCCAAAGCGGGGGGGCAATGGTCGGGAAGTGTGGGCTTCAATGGACTAACTCAGGGCAATATACGCCAATATTTGTTCCTGATTCCCAACTTCCGAAACTATGGAGCGGGTCTGTTTGCCATTGAGCGCTATGCTGTTGGTCCCTGGACACTCGAAGCCGGATTGCGGTACGATTACCGCTGGCTGCGGGCTTATTTTCTGGATGAAGCGACGAAACAAACGTATTCCGAAACCCACGACTGGCAAAATGTGAATGGATCGCTGGGGATTGCCTTTGAAATTCGTCCGGAGCTTACCTTAACGGCCAACCTGAGCACAGCCTGGCGAGCTCCCAATGTAGCCGATCTATATTCGAATGGATTGCATCAGAGTGCAGTCGCGTATGAACGGGGTAATCCGAATCTTCAGCCCGAACAGGCGCTTAACGGAAATCTGGTATTGGCTTATGCCGGTAAGCGGCTCAGTGGTGAAATCGGCGTGTATAACAACCTGATCAACAACTATATCTACCTGAAACCGGATTCCATACCGATCATTCGGCAACGCGGGGCGTTTCCGTCCTATACCTATACACAGGTGCGGGCGACCTTCCGTGGGCTGGATGCCACATTGACCTATAAACTGACCGATCGGCTAACACTGACTACGAAAAACTCCGTCTTGTTTGCCTATAATCAGACTGAACATGCCTATCTCGTATTTATCCCGCCCAATCGGTCCGACAACAGCCTGCGGTACGACTGGGCGAAGTGGGGGAGGCTATCGAATCTTTACCTGTCGATGAGCGGGCTGTATGTAGCCCGTCAGAATCGAGCCCCTGCCGTAACAGCCCGCCAGGAGAATGGACAGATCATCTTTACCGGCGATTTTGCGGCTCCACCGCCTGCGTATTTTCTGATCGGGGCCGAGTTGGGGTTTACGACTCTGGTTGGCAAACAGGCCATGAATGTAAGCCTGAGTGGGACAAATCTGGCCAATGTGGCTTATCGGGATTACCTGAACCGCTTCCGGTATTTCGCCGATGAACCCGGTCGGTCTATCCTGCTAAAGATCAAGCTTCCCTTCTCGATTGGTAGTAGGGGATAGTGCCGAATACAACCTGTTTTTAATCTTAAATTCTCTCAGTTATGACACGAATGAACACGTTCATTGCCAGTTTTTTTAGTATTGCTACGCTGGTAACAGCCTGTAACAACGGTGAGCAAACTGTAGCGCCAACCGACGATAATGAAGCGATTACCACCGCTACGCTCACCCTGACCAACAAAGCGAACCAGAGCGACGTAGTAACCGCCACCGTCGAAAACCTGAACACGACGGCCGATTTTAGTAAGGCTACGCTAAATCTGAAAGCCAATACGACCTACACGGGAGTGATTAGCTTGCTGGATAAGACCAAAACACCAGCACTGGATGCCACAGCCGAAATTAAGGAGAAAGCCAATGAACACCTGTTCGTGTACACACCCACCCCGTCTAATCTGCTGACGGTTACATTGACGGATAAAGATACCAATCCGGCACCAGGGCCTTATCCTATTGGCCTGACAACGGAAATTAAAACCGGCGCGGCAGGCTCTGGTAAGCTCAAGGTGGTGCTGCGCCATCAGCCCAATTCAAAAAATGGCCTGGCCACACCCGGTACATCCGACCTGGATACCGATTTTACCGTTGTTGTCCAATAACGTATTATACGGTGGTACGGCTGATGCAAGCGTCTGATTATCAACTATGAAACTAGCCGTGCCACCGTTCAGCGAGCAGCCTCAAAATTGTAGGATACTGATCACTGATTATTGGGATAGTGCATCGGAAATACAATCCGGAAGATTGTGCCCACAGACGGTCTGGTTTCGATGTCCATGGTGGCATGCAACAGTTCGCATAGGCGTTTGACAATCATCAGGCCAATGCCTTCACCTTTGGATTGCGATATGGAAACAGGCGGCTGTTCTTTCCGCTTTTGTTCCGTCAACATATCATCAATGGATGGACGCTGAAAGACAGCTGTAGAGTCGGACGTTGGAAGCAGGTACTGACTCAGTTCCTGAACTACATCGGGAGGTAAGCCGGGGCCCGTATCCTGTACACTGACGACCCACCGAAAATTATCCTCCCGGCTCCAGCTAAGCGTAATTAAACCGGTTTTGGTGTGATGAAGCGCATTGATGAGCAGGTTTTGAATGATACGCTGAACTTTAATTGGATCACCTTCAACCGGCAGCGTGTCAGGCCCGGCCCATTCCAGAGTCAACTGCTGCTGCTCGACGATGGGTTGTATACTCTGAGCCACCTGACGCAATAGCTCCCCGGCATCGAACGGTTCCACCTGCAGCGTTTCCTGACCGGCTTCTAATCGGGCCAGATCCATTAGCTCCGTCAGTAAGGTTGCCGCATTATCCAGGTTTCGTTGCCACATACTTCGCCATTGAGCTTGTTCTTCTTCCGTTCCGGGCTGATCGAGGAGCCAGGCGGCATTTCGAATGAGCCCGTAATAACTACGTAGGTCATGGGTGGCCGTTCGCAGGAGTTCTCCCCGTTGCTGGCTTAGTTCGTTGAGTGATTCTAACGCCTGCTGAAGTTTGGCTGCACGCTGGGCGGCTTCATGCCGTTGCAGCTCATCGAATTGAGCTGCACTACCCTGAATTACTTCCAGCATTAAGGTATTGATATGCCCAAACGCCTGGGCCAGCGAGGTGGGAAGAATCTCGGTATGGGCTGATGCGAAGGCGTCTAACTCATGTACCAGGAGTTGGTGCAGATGAGCCAGTTCCTGTAGGAGTTCGGTAAGCGTATAGCCTTTTTGCCAACGATGCAGTCCATGTTCTTTGGCCTTTTCAAAGGGTGACGACTCTTCTGGCCGACCGTGTAGCCGACAATCCAGGGCATCGAGGATCAGGGGAATCTGATCGTTGAACTCGTCACGCGCCAGGCTGGATGCGGTGGGCAGTGAAAGGCGCTCGTTATTGATCCGAGTTCGCCAGGTGTTGAAAATAATTTCCCGTTTAGCGAGTAAATAGGCCGCAATCGGGGCTAAAGGAGACGGTGTAAACGAATGTGTTTCCAATGTGTCGACTTGCGTAGAATTGAACGATTCTGTGACAGGTTGACGAGCAGGGTAGTATCGCACAGGTGTCAACCTGTATCTAGCGAAACTGACTGGCAACAGGAAAGTTTGAAATCCTAATCCGTTAGTTTGGGCAAAAGGACTTGATCATAAGCGGAACGGGCACGAATCCCAGGAAGAGACTGGCGACTAGCCCTAATCGAGGACCTCTTGTCAGTACCTGTAAATGGTTCAGAAAGAGGCTATAATGCAAAAGACCCACTAAGATGTGGGTCCGTCATGTCTTATGAAACAACTTGTTGTAGCGGGGAGCAAGCTATAACCTACTTAATTTGCTCAATAGCTCTATTTTTGGGAAATTAGCAAAAATGCCTCTAATTTAATCACAATCCCCTTTTTTGCTTTGCTTGTAATTAGATTAGATTTAGTTGGGTTAAAATAAATTAAGCCATTCCGTATACGATTCCGTATACCGTCTTATATTTGGTGTACGGATTGTTGACTTTGTGTATGGCACGCTCTTCTGATTCTCCTGTTACCTACCTACTTCGCGATCCTAAGGCTAAAAAGCCTACGCCAATCAACTGTATCGTTCGATTCGACAATCAGCGTATCAATGTCGGTACAGGGTTTAAGGTCTTACCCTCTCACTGGAATTTAAAAACCAGCAGGGTGAAAAATGTTGTCGATGCCTTGGATAAAGACGAAATCAACGGCTTTTTAATTGACCTGGAAAGTACAATCAAAGAAATCGTTACAGAGCTACGAGCTACTAGAAGTTTGACTGTTGAAGCTGTACGACAACGTATAAACGCTTATTTAAAGCCAGCGGCTGAACCAGAAAAGCCAAAGCAAGCCGCTTTATTTTCGTTCATTGATCAATTTATAGAAGACGCCCCTCAACGGGTCAATATTGAAACGGGAAAGCATATTCACGAACGAACGATAAAGAAGTATCGAACGACGGTTAAAGTGCTTAGAGAGTTTGCCAGTACCTATAAACGCCCGGTTGACTTTGATACGATGGATTTAGACTTCTATGGCGATTTTACGGCTTATCTAACCAAAAAAGAAGGGTTAGCCGTCAACAGTGTCGGTAAATACATACAGACGCTTAAAGTCTTCCTCAACGAAGCGACAGCCAAAGGCATAAACGCAAAGCTGGATTATAAAAGCAACCGGTTTAAAGTACTCAAAGAAGATGCCGACAGCATTTATCTGACAGAGCCGGAATTGCAACGATTAAATTATCTTGACCTTTCGGGTAAACCTCGATTAGAACGCGTTAGAGACCTTTTCTTAGTTGGTTGTTATACAGGGCTTCGGTTCTCTGATTTCACAGCTATACGACCGGAATACATCAAAGATGGGCTAATACGAATGGAGCAGTTTAAAACGATGGGTAAGGTTGTTATTCCCTGTCACCCGATTGTAACGGCTTTGTTGGAAAAATACAACGGGCGCTTGCCACAGTCGATCAGCAACCAAAAGATGAATGACTACCTGAAAGAACTTTGCCAACTGGCCGGTCTGACTAGTAAAGAAGGGAAGGGGATAACCAAAGGAGGGGTTCGTGTTGTTCGTTCGGTTGAAAAGTGGCAGTTGGTCTCTACGCATACGGCTCGCAGAAGTTTTGCGACTAATATGTATCTGTTGGGTGTTCCAGCTATTACCATTATGCGAATCACAGGTCATAAGACCGAAAAAGCATTTATGAGGTATATAAAGCTGGACGAAGAACAACACGCCAAAATCATTGCCATGCATTGGCAAAAACTAACCCAATAGGGTATATTAAAAGATCGCAACTACCTAATTATGAGTCGACAATCCAGGCGGCTCATCTAGATTATGCGTATTTGTAGCTAGTTTAATCTATACTACTGAATGTAAACGATAGCACATCGTTTGCGTTTAACCTGATTTAATTTCCCTCCTCCTAAGCCACTTTTGTCCATGTCAAACGCAAACCAACGCGAAGCATGGAAATGGTTGTTTTACCCGCCGATCAAGTGCGGACAATGATGTTTGAAGAGGCTAGCAAGGCCGCAAAAAGTAACGCCCCTGTAATAGCAACTAGCTCTCCTTCAGCGGAACCTATTTCTCCTGAAGAGTTATGTAAACGGCTAGATATTTCTAAGCCTACAGCATGGGCATGGGAAAAGAAAGGCCTAATCAAGGGTTATCACTTAGGTAACCGCAAGTACTTTATCTGGCAGGAAATCATTGCAGCTCTGACCAAAAAGGAAATTGTGTCAGCATGAAGCCTTCAATCATTCAGATTTTTCAGGGATTTGCTCTATTGCCTTACCCTGAATTCTCAATCAAAAACAAAGGAACCGAATGAGTGCGCCACAATCAACGGTCCCTTTACTTGGAGAATGGGACAAATTTACGCAAAATCCGAACGGCAAAAAAACGTCGGTACCACGTGAGGATATAGCCAAGGAAATGGAATCGAACTTGTCTTCTTCACAGCAATGGCTGAAACCCAAACCCTTAAAAAGTAATCTTTTGTCGGTTTTGTCAGTAAGTCCTTCTATGCTTCCTGAGCAATTACGTCCCTGGCTAATTGACATTTCCAACCGGATGAAATGTCCGTTAGACTTCGTAGCATCTGCAACGGTCGTTATGCTTTCATCGTTGATCGGCACTCGATTAGCCATTAAGCCAAAAGCAAAAGATGATTGGACGATCATTGTCAATTTATGGGGTGCAGCCATTGGTGATCCTTCTACTATGAAAACACCTTCAGTCAGTGAGGTATTCAAAACCCTTAATCGGCTGATTGCTGAATCCATTAAGATTTTTGAGGAGGAAATGCAATGCTATGAAGCAGAGCAGCTTACATACGAGGTTCAAAAGAAAGTCTATCAAGCTCAGGAGCAGGATCGCTTAAAAGGCAAACCCGTTAGCAATCCAATCGGCTATCCTGAATCGCCTAAGAAGCCGACCGAACGACGGTACATGACTAACGATGCGTCTATTGAAAAAATCGGAGAATTGCTCAACGAGAATCCTACCGGATTGCTACAATTCCGCGATGAATTAACAGGCTTATTAACAGGTTGGGACCGTTCAGGAAAAGAGCAAGACAGAGCATTCTATCTAGAAGCGTGGAATGGCAACGGATCAATGACAATTGATCGAATAGGACGAGGCACAACGCATGTCAAGAACGTTTGTGTGTCGCTGTTTGGCGGAATTCAGCCTTCTAAACTAATGGGTTATTTAAAAGCCGCTAATCAGTTTGACAATGATGGATTTGTGCAACGTTTACAGGTATCCGTTTATCCAAATAAACCGACCTGGGAGTATGTAGATGAATTTCCTGATGCCTATGCCAGAGACAAAGCTTTTGCCATTATTCGTAAAATAACGGAGTCTGACTTTTCAGAAATCGCTTATGATGCTGATGATTATAATCGGTATCCATATACCCGCTTTGCCTCTGAAGCACAGGAAATCTTTAAGCAATGGATTACAGATTGGGAAACTAATGTGCTGCCCAATGAAAGCGGCTTACTGCTGGAACACTTCACGAAATATCGTTCCTTGATGCCCTCGCTAGCTTTAATTTTCCATGTCGTTAATTGTGTGGATAAGCCTGGCCTAGCAAACCCGCAACAGAAATACTTGGTATCAACCGAAGCGGCGCTAATGGCTGTAGAGTGGTGTACTTATTTGCAATCACACGCACGTCGTATCTACGGTCTTCTGGATAATCAGCAGGTGGAAGCAGCTAAAACCTTGCTACAGCACATCAAAATAGGTCATTTGAAGGACGGATTCAAGGCTAGAGATGTGCAGCGTAAAGGTTGGTCAGGACTTTCCGATCAGGAAACAATAGAATCGGCTTTAAGTGAACTGATTGCTACTCATTGGCTGAAGGAAGTACAAACGGACCAACCTACAGGCGGTCGGCCAGAAGCACCTCACTACTTAATTAACCCTGAAATCATTCAAAACGCGTAAGGCGACTCACTGACAAAACCGACAAAACCCTGTGTACTGACTTTTGTCAGTTTTGTCAGTAGGTCAGCCTATGCGTTTCCAGCACTTAGTTATGGAAACGATCACTTTAGACCAGCTAGAATTAGAGCATGGCACGGCTATTCTTTCCGAATTGTGCGGAGAACCATTGACCAGAAATCAACAGTCAGTAAGGTTGCTCGATAAAACAAAGAATAGTGCAGAGGTGTATTACCCTACTGACAAGCAGGGTAAGCCCTACATCCAAGATTATCAGAATGGTAAACGCTATTACCCAGTTACAGCCTACAGCCTGTTCTATGATCTTGATTTCAATACGGCCAAAGCCCAATTGATTCAAGAGTATTACGGGGACACGGTAGTTGATAAACCAAAACCACGGCTTGTTCAACTGCCAAAACCACCACAACCCGTTGATTATATCCCTATCGAATACTACCAGCGTTGCCAAACGCACTTTGAATACAACGGTCTGTACGAGTACCTACGATTCACCTATGGCCTACAGGCAGCACAGGAAGCTTTCACCCGTTACCGCTTAGGCACATCAAGACGTTGGCAGTATTACGGCTATCAGGCTACATGCTTACCTCAATTTGATTATGCTAACCGGCTCTGTCAGATTAAGATTATTGTCTTTAATGCCATGAGTGGCAGGCGGGTAAAGAACCACCAGCAAGCCTTAGAATGGGATGTAAAAGCCAAACGCTATAAGCCAACAGAACCCCTTACAGATAAGAGTAAAATTGTTGGCCGTTTCCTCCCCTGCTATTCAAAAGCGAATCGGCCTAACCTTCGCCAATGCTTCTTTGGTGAGCACCTATTATCCGAATACCTAGATAAAGCGGTCGCATTAGTTGAAGGCGAGTCAACAGCCATTGTGTGTTCTATCCTGTGGCCGCAATACATCTGGTTAGCTACAGGCGGTAGCACGGGTGGTAGCTGGTATTCTCCTGAACGGTTCCGTGTGCTACGTGGTCGCAATGTAACCCTTTGGCCTGACACGGGTAAGTATGATGATTGGTGCCAAAAAGCTGAAGTTTTACGGCCACTGGTTCAATCACTGCATGTAACGGATTATGTTGAGAAGAATGCACCAGCAGGTATGAAAAACATTGATCTACGCGACCTGCTAACCCGTGCCTGCTACTTCCCTGCTGACAGCGATCAAATTATTTACGGTGAAGTATTGAATGTTGAATTGACTGATACTTATCCCGCCGAATGGGATACTACACTTAAACCAATAATCAATTATGAGACGTGCCCCTACACTACCGATTTGTGAGAATTACGAAACTTATCAGGGCAATCCTGTAGCCGTCCTGTTCAGAATAGGCCAAACTGACAAAATCGAGCCTTGCCCCTTTTGCGGAAAATCGCATAGACACGGCTACCCAGATGGCCATAGAACCGAAAGTTGCGGTGACAATTCGACATTCAAGCGTACCCGCTTTGGATTTTATCAGGAAGTGAAACTGACTCCTGACGAAATCACGGCTTCAGACGGAACTATCCTTAAACGAGCACATGGCTATATCATTAGAACCAGACCCGATACAATCAATGAAAAACCCACACGACGAGCTGCTCGGCCTAGCCTTGGCAGTAGTCAATATTCTCGAAAAACAGGCAAAGGCAGGCCAGCAAAAACCACCCTGGGAGGGCTATCAAAACCAAAACGGCCAACCAGTCGGCTTAGCCATTGAACACCTGATTAACAAGGCAAAAAGAATCATTCAAACACACGTATCATAAACCAAGCTCCAATGAACACCCAAGAAAAACCCCTACAACGTGGCTATTTAGTCCAGGCCATAGACCAATCAGGCAAGAAACGCTATGCATCAAATCTGTTTCGGGATGCTAATTTTCTTTCAGCCAGGCAAACCGCTTTTCAGTTTGCTGAGAATTTACAGGCTGAACCCCTTCGAACACATGTGCTGGAAATAGCAATTCACCTGGTGGAAACTGACCTATCCATCGTGACCAACAAACCCGAAATTATATGCACCGTCTTTAGGCAACAATTTCGGCCAAACCTGATTATTCCTCAGCCCAACAGTAAACGTATAGTCGTAACCATAGATGCTGATAGCGACTTGTCAGAGTCAATGAACGTGACCATGGACGTTAGCAACGATGATGAAGCCTGCTCTTCTCCCCGTGCTGTTTGGAATAACCTGGAAGAACTGCTTTGCGAGTCAGAGTATTACCACATTCACAAGCATAATCAGGGCTTTGGCCTGGTTGAGGTAAAGCTTACGGGTCCGTATCGTCAGTTTGACAAAGTCAGCGATCTATCTACCCTATCGGACGAAGTACTCAATGAACGAATTGGGCAACTTCGCCAATTGAAAGAAGATTCAGCACGCACTTATACCATCTTACAAGATGCTCTGCCTTGCGCGGCCCGACTGATCAGCGATTACAATCATTACTACTCAAGCCGTGAAGGGGTCATTGACTTCAGCTTCGATTTCATTCCTCTACAATAAGATATAGTACCAACAGACAGCTAATAAAGAAGATGGCACGACCAAGAGAATACAAACCGGATTATCACCCTGAACAAGCGAAAGAACTTTGCTTATTAGGGTACACCAATAAGGAACTTGCCAGCACGTTCAATGTATCTGAGCGTACTATAAACTACTGGCTGAACCAACATGAAGAGTTTTTTCAGGCAGTCCAGGAAGGAAGAGACCTTGCAGATGCAAAAGTGGCAGTAAGCTTTTTCAAACGGGCAACCGGGTACGAATATCCATCCGAGAAGATTGTAACTATATCTATAGGCGATGGGTGTTCACAGGTTGAGCGTGTACCCGTCACAGCCGTAGTGCTGCCTGACGCTGGTGCTGCTTTGAACTGGCTGAAGAACAGACAGCCGGACAAGTGGAGGGACAAAGTAGACGTAGAATTGCCGCCTAAGATTGTGCTAACCATGCATCTAGACGGTGATCCTAATTCAAGCCAGCAATCATGAGGAACCGTAAACAACAAGAACTTGAAATTGTCTGGATCAGACCGTTTGTATTCGAGTACCAACGCTCGTTCATGGACAATCCAGAACGCTACACAGTAGTAGAAGGCGCTACGAAAGTCGGCAAGACAGCACCCTTGATTATCTGGCTGTTGGAACAGGCGTTAAAGGGTAAAGCAGGCCATAACTTCTGGTGGGTGGCTCCTATTCGATCACAGGCGAAGATTGCCTTTGACCGAATGAAAGCTCAAATAGGGGTAAAGAACTTCTTCACCGATAATAAAAGTGAACTGACCTTAACCTTGCCTACAGGTTCAGTCATTCACTTCAAGAGCGCGGATAATCCCGATAGCCTTTATGGTGAAGATGTGTATGCCTGCGTATTTGATGAAGCTTCAAGGGCCAAAGAATCAGCGTGGTTTGCGATCCGTTCGACACTGACCAGTACGAAAGGTAAATGCAAGTTTATTGCTAACGTGCGTGGCCGTGGCTGGTATTACAAGCTGGCTCAAAAGGCGAAGAATGGTGGCGATCCTGAATATGCCTACAGAAAGGTTACGTGCTGGGATGCTGTTATGACTGGCGGTCTTGACCCTGAAGAGGTAACACGCAACCGTTCTAAAATCTTTGCCGGTGCTGATGATCCAGACGACGTAAAACGGGCACAGGCTGTGTATGATAAGCTACTAGCCTATGCCTATGCACCACTTAGCCCGAAGGATGTAAAAAACCGGCTTAGTCTGGCTGAAGTGCTACAGGCAAAGTCCGACGTACCAGCACACGTGTTTCGTGAACTCTACGAAGCTGAACCGTCTGATGATGGCGGGAACCCATTTGGCGTGAAAAACCTCGACAGGGCTAAGCGTAGCGGCCTGGCTGCTGGTCCTATCAAAAGCTTAGGCGTGGACCTAGCTTCGACTACTGACTTTACAGTAGAAATCGGGCTAAACAATGATCGGGCTGTATGTCTGTTTAATCGCTATCAGCTTGATTGGGAACTGACCACAACCAACCTAAGCAAATTGCCGGATGTGCCTACAGGCGTGGATTCTACGGGCGTAGGTAAGCCAATTCTGGAACGGATGCAGAAAGGCCGTAAGCATACCGAAGGATTCGTATTTACGGGATCAAGTAAGCAGCGATTAATCGAAGCCCTGGCAACAGCCTTTCAAATGGGAGAAATCACCTTTCCTGAAGGTGGACCGCTTGAAGATGAACTCTATTCGTTCGAGTACACCCATACCCGTACAGGTGTCAGGTATTCAGCACCCGAAGGACTGCATGATGATTGCGTTATGGCACTAGCCCTGGCCTACGATCAACATAGACACCAGCCTGTACAGCATAAACGGCCTACCATTAAAATCCCTCAGCGTAAGCAACACAGCTACTTTTCTTAGTAACAACAACCATTAGACAGATAAAACAATGACTTTTGACGACGGACTATATATCAACGGCGAATGGGTTTCTGAAGTCGATTTCTCGTTAACCTTTCAGGGTAACGACCTCACTAAACCCGATGCCCGTACCGCTTCATTCTCCAATTCGTTCACCTTGCCCGATAGTCAGACCATGCGTGATTTGATGCAAGGGAGTGAACAGGTTGACGCGGGTGGACCTATGCCCTACCGGCAACTGCCAGCCAGCGTGATTGATGAGGGCGAACGAATCTTTCGGGGTGTAGCCGATTTTGTCAGCTTTCAGGCCGGGTGGAAAATAAACCTGCTGGATAGCATTGTATCATTCTTTGACGCAATCAAAGACAAGATGCTAACGAGCTTGAACCTATCTGCCTTAGACCATCCCTGGACACTGGAACGCATTTCACAACTGGCCGGATCGACTGAAGGAGTCGTTTACCCGATGATCGACTACGGCGGCATAGATGCAGGTATTGTGCCGTACGACACGGCTTGCCCTGCCGTGTACGTCAAAACGGTTGTCGGCCAACTCTGTAAGGAAGCGGGTTACAAGCCCGTAGGTGACTGGCTAACTGACCCACTATTAACCGCAATGGCTTTGCCGTTTGTGAACGCTGATCCCAAATCGCATGACGATGAATGGATAAGAGATCGTTCAGCCTGGATAACAACGAATGGCAATGTAGGCGATATTCGCTTAGTAGACGGTCATCCAATTGACCAGTTATTACCCTTATCGGTCGACAACTTGCCCCTTGATGGTTTTACCAATGGGAAGCTGAAACCCTTCAAAACTGACCGCTACACGTATGTATGTCCCGACCGGATGCGTGTCAAGGTACAAGCTCAAATCCTCTTCTACAGCATTACCCGTTTTGGTGCGGCTGAAATAAAGCTAATCCTATTAAAGAACGGCCAGGAAATCGAATCCGCTTACTTTTCAGAAGGTGGCTATTATGATCATCTACAGATTGCAGATGCATTACGTTTGGATACATCAGTCGATTGCTTGCCTGGGGATGAACTTTCTTTGAAACTTACAGGTAGCAGCCGTACCAACTTTGCCGATTATGAATTCCTTTTCGATCTGTCTTCTGGCAACACATGGGCCAGCTTCACGCCGGACGCTTCGGTTCATTTGGGTGATCTGTGGCCCGTGGCACCTAACTTGCCGAATGACATTTCCTGTGCTGACTTGATGCTGACGATTGCCAAAGTGATGCAAGGGACATTTGAAGTCGATGAGCTACGAAAAACCGTGAAGCTGGTGCCACTGGATAGGGCTGTTAGTAATATTCCGAATGCCTTGAACTGGTCCGACAAGGTTGATGAATCAGTCGAACCAGAACTAACCGTGCAGCTTGACGGATACGGCGCAAAAAACTGGTGTAAGTGGAAAGAAAACGAAGATAAAGCTAATCTAGGTTATGGTGACGGCTATTTGAGTAGTGGCACGGCGGGTAGTAGTGAAAGCACCTTATTTGAACTGCCCTTTATGGCTGCTGTAGTGTCTGAAAATGCGATTGGTGGGTATGGCAAGCCTATCCTGATCAAGACGCGCACCATTCAGAAAGTAGGTGATAACACCAGCATTGATAAGAGTGATGCAGGCGCACGTATTGTGCTGATTGAACCAAGTAAAACCGTCACAGTCCAGACCAAAACGCTAACGCCTTCGGGTGATATTATCACCGTTCCAGTTACGCTTACGGGCTGCTGGTGGGCAATACGGCCTGATGGTGTGCGAACGGATGAAAATAACTTTTCGCTCTCTTTTTCGCCCGTGGCTGGCCAGTACGAACAGCCGTTACTGGTTCGCTACTTTTCAGCCCTGAAGCGGGTACTTCGCAGACCACGGATGTTAACGCTATCGGTCTATCTGCAACCGTCGGATATTGCGACACTGGATTTGTCCGTACCGATTCGACTGAAGGCGGTTCGAGTAGGCAGTCTGGATATAAACGACAACGTTTTTTACCTCAATAAATTAAATCAGTACCGTTCTGGCAAGACCTGTGAAGTAGTTTTGATTGCGTTGTAAAGAATAGTGGCCAATGAGTACAAACTTATTGGCCACTATTCTTTACAAACTCATTAGGTTGGGCTGGAAACATCCTTCGGGACGCGCACACGCACATCATCGAGAGAATCACCTTTACAAAGCCTCATTAATGAGGTCGTGGTCTAATATCCAGCGATAAGTTGGAATAGCAAACTTTGCCTCCCAAGCATATGTAGCAAAAGGAGCTAAGATAGGCCCTGCAAATGGAATGGCACCAATACCTAGACCTATTAGCATACTAGAACTTAAAGCAAAAACTTTATCGTAATTTCCATCTGTTTCATAAATAGATTTTGAAAGACGTAATAGATCAAGCCCGACAAAAAAACGGTTATCGAGATTCACCCCATAATTATTAACTTTTAATCTTTCACCTATTTCCATTCCGCTTTCTGTTATCCCCTTAGTTACATCATAAACATTAGCTAATGCCTCATAAGCCTCGTTATATCCCTCGGTATGATTTCTTTTAATACTATCATTAAGCATCTTAGCCTTCTTATCAAGGTTAAAATCTGCCCTTTCCCTACCAAAACTTCCAGTAATTCCGCCACTTCGCTCCCTATCTGAGCGTCCGATATTTACACTTTTGTTTTCTGGTTTAACTTTTGCAGACGATTCCCCCTTCGAATTTATTGGTGATGATCCTCTCTGTATTTCACCGCTCGAATTGTCTGGTCTTTTCTGGGATGAATCGTTAGGCGAGTTACCGTTATTATTTTCCCGTCCACTTCCACTTGGTAATGATCCATAAGAAATTGTCGTTTCAATCCTCATATATGTCAGAAATTTTTGGGTATGCCGACTACGTTTATTTCAATTAATAAATCATCAATTTCAGAAAATTCTTCCTTGTTGCCTGCTATCTTTTCAAGTTTAAGAAGCCATGATCCATCGTTTCCTGATTGCCCAATAGGACTTGCATTCATAAGAGTGACCATTCCACATAATTCTACCGCTCGAAAAGAATTATTGTTCTCAACTCTACCAATGTGACAAGATGGCAAATCTGTTTGACTAACTACAATATCAGTATCCCTCTTATAAATGGCTTGCCTTGGCAGGTTAACTTCTAAAGTCCAAGGAATTTTACCTGATTTACCAATAATAATCGCTCCTAAACTTCTCAATCGAACATTCTTATGAGTATCAAATAAGGAAGAAGGAATATTTACTTCAATTTGGTTAATTTTAAAATCATTCCACGTATCTGGATCTACTAAATTTCGAATAGAAATGATGCGTGTAAAATTCTGGTCAAATAATTGCTTTGATATAACAAATTCTATTGCATCTCGTGTCCATAATGCTAAGTTCGAAATTGAACTTATTGAATCAAGGTTTAAGGCTTGTGATTCTACAAAACCGTAAACTTGGATAAGGCCCTTCTTGGCAACTATCAAACGTCTAAATGCATCCTTATAATTTTCAATCAAACTAATTCGTAGTTCATCACGCTGTCTTTCTAAATTTGGTCTTACACTTCTATTTAGCTCATTGATAATATTTTGTCGAATTACAAGTATGTCCTCATAACGGGATTTGTCATCTCTAGCAATATCCGATTGTATTTCGGCGACTTGTTTTTCTCTAAACCTAGCCACAAACTCAATTTCTTTTTCATCTCTTGCAATTATTTTAGAATGATTATTTGGGTCAGCATCAGCGTCTATTGTTAAGAGATTTCTTACACGATCAAAGTTTGTTCCGGTGCTTTCCCTACTAAAGAAAGCTAATCTGTGACCTGTTATATCAACATTTTTTCTAAAAACTTCAACTATTTGCCTATTATCAATATTAAGCCTATTTTGTTCAGATGTTAAATTAATTTCGAATTGGCTTAAAAAAACATCTAGGGATCGAAATTCTTTTAATTCATTCAAACTCTTATCTATTAAGTCTGCCGATTGACTAAGCAGCGCCTCGACTTGCCAATAGTTAAAATTATTTGACTCTTCATCTAGAATCGGTTTTATAGTAGCTATTTCTACAGGATCTGCCATCTTTAAAAGTGAATTTATGTTAGTATTAAAGTGATATCGAAAATGGTGGCTTAATAAGTAAGGAAGAAGGATGAACGATAACCAACTCTGTTTTTTCCAATGCTTATCAACTTTCGACAGTTTCCTGTCGCCATGATTCTGTCTTCTAAACCTAAACCTGCCTAACCGGGGCGTTCAATCTATCACGCGAAACCCGCCGAACGAGCAAAAAGCCACTCTTGCGGCCTGCTGCATATCGCCGGGAAGCTGCCTTATAAAAACTCAATTACTTGCTAACCAAGCCTCTTATTATCCTTGATTGCTTATAAGTTTTCTCTTATAGACTTTAGGGTTTCTTTTAAGATAGCTGGTATTCTTCCATCTAGTACCATCTGATAGTTAACTTCATCTATATTTAGTACGTCAACTACTAAACAGTTTTCTGGGCTTATTTCATAATCTTTTGAAAAATTATTATATAAATAATTAAAAAGAGTCTCAGCAAAAATACCGAATTCTGCTTTACTGTATCTATCAAGTTTAGCAATAAACCATATCGCCCCCACGTATGCAGTTTTATCTTTAGTAAAAGTAAATATTTGGTTTGGTAGAACCTGTACAGGAACTTTATCTATTTCTATAATTGGTTTTTTATTAGCCTTCTCAAGTATTTGAAAAGTTTTATTTGGGTGCCAAGTTGAAAAGTCAAAGTCTTCGTAATTATGTAAAATATTGAGGTTCCGTTCATACATATCTCTAGTTTGTTGCCGTTTTGAAGAGTTATAATCAACACTAATGTCGTCTATCTTATCTTTGATATATTGATTATCATTCGCTCTAAATGCGTTGCTCAATGCACTTATGCTTCTAACCCAATAGTTCCCTCCGCTTTCAGAATCATTAACTTTATCTTTAGTTAATGACTTTAAAAAATTCTTTTTGAATTTGTCAGACTTCTTACGAAAGACAATAATGTTTTTTACTGATATTTTTTTCATTATCTTCTTTAAGGTAAAAAAAATAAATTGGCCGAACATCGAATGAAATTGCGCCCCCTTTGCTAATTGCCCTCTGTCACTTAGATACTGTCCAATAAACTTAGAGTATGACCTGTTAGAGTGTTTGAATTTTCAGACGGAACCCAAAAAATAAATCAAAACCAATCTTTGGGTTCATGGAACTTATCGCTTACAGCCTGCACCTCAAGCATTTTATGGATTTGCACCTAGCATAATTTTGTACGTGATTTATCTATCTTTTGTCAACAAAATGTTAGGTACCCTCGCATTCTTAAAGGGCAATTACTGTTTTCCGCTCCTTATTTCATACGGGAAAAACACCCTTTTTTAGGGAATTTTTTATACTTTAACAGAAGTATACAATAAATATATTTATGCATTATTAAGGCTAAAGAGTATATTCACACTGTAAAGGCAATGACAATGACAGACATTAAACAGAAGGTAGGTCAACAGATACGAGAAGCCCGTAAGGCAAAAGGAATGACCTTGAGAGAAGTGGGAGATCAATTAGGAGTGGCTGAAGCTACTGTAAGCAGATATGAATTAGGAAGTCAGAATTTAACTGTCGCAACTCTCAAAAAGATTGCTGATGTGCTTGGAATGGAATTTGGAGTATATTTCAAATAGTTTTTCGCTCTGTTACTTGTTATATATAATCAGCTTTGGTAGTATTGTATTATTAATGCAGATGGAAGTCATCTGCTAAGCATGAAGAACCCCAACGCTGGTATCTTGGCAGAAAGAGCGTTGGGGCCATGTGTCACACTTAATCTCATAGTCAAATGAACACGGAGCAAAACTACGTGGGTAAGGGAGATTCTGCAACTACCCTTCCACAAATGGCCCAAAACGAAGGCCAAACATCATCTACGGTTGACAATCGGCTAAACTCTTTCAAGCCGATGGACGTAGACCAAAGTCTATCAGAAGCTCAAACATCACTACTTGAGCTAGTCGGAGCTTACATGGACTGCCAAAGTCCAATTGAGTCGATCAACGAACTGCTTAGAGTCTGGCTTTCTAATCCGTCTGTTGACCTGGGAAATCTACAGAATAAGCGTCATCTGAACCAGATGTTAGACCTGGTTAATTTCCTGGTTGCCATGAAAGAGGCAAATGATACGGTGATGGTTTTAGACCAAGCTAGTATGCGAACTGAGCGATTAGAAGCGACTGTATAATGACTTGAAATTTTTGACAAGTACTTGTCAAGTAAGTAACGAATATTTGACAAGTACTATAAAACCCTGGCTATAGTCGGGGTTTTTCTTTTAAAAGTATTATTCTCTAACTTTTGCGCAGCATGTTTTTATCAATAATTTCGCCCGATTTCTTAAGCCTTATCAAACCTTTATTCGGGTGTCTCAAATCACATTTAACGTAGAATTAGCCAGCAAACCTAATAGTACAGGCCTATGGCCAGTGATGATCCGACTACAACTGAAAGGCCAGTTGCCAGCCAGGGTGCTTACGTCGGTAAGAGCTACTAATCTAAAAAAGTACTGGAACCAAAAGCAGTTTAGTAAATGGGTGAAGGGGCATCCTTACGCTAAAGCTTTGAACGAAGAAATTGAAGAGGAATATTACCGGATTAAAAAACAAGTAAGACAATGGCAAGACGACGAACCGGATTACATTCTAACTCCTAAACAACTGGCCGAACGCTTCAAAAATGGTGTTACTGACCGCTATTTCAACTGGGTAGATAAGGTACTGAATGATGCAAAAGAACAGGCCGTATCAACCTATTTAGGCAAAAAGGCGGTTGTTAACCATTTACGGAAATGGGCTGGGGAAGATTTGTTATTGCAGTCGGTAACACCTGTACTAGTCAGAAAATTTCAGCAGTATCTTACTAAATTGCCAGTGCAGATGACTAATACTAAGCGAAAGGGGTCTTCTGTAAACATATACATTGCCCGAATGCATATTGTGCATCAGTGTGTTTTGATTAAAACGGGCGTTTCGCCGAAGCAAGCAAAATACCTTTCGCCTTGGGATGATGTAAAGGCGGTTCCTGAAGTTAAACCTAGGAAAGATAAGTTGCAGCAAAACACTATTTTAAAAGTCTCACAAACCCGTATTGCAACTAGGCGAAGAAAGGTGACACCCGAAGGAGCGTTTAAAATATGGATGCTGGCACACTACCTGGCCGGAATGCGTCATTCGGATGTAATGCAGCTTCGTTATAAAAACTTCACCCTGAATGAAGTGGGTGAACCTACGCACCTTCGTTACGAAATGCTTAAAACGGGCAACCGGGTTAGTATTCCGGTATTCGACCAGGCACGAAAACTACTGAAATGCTGGTGGAACGATCAGGCTAAGCCGACTGATTATATATTACCCTATCTGAAAAATACTGAGCCTTATGCTAAGCTAGTCACGCACGAAGCCTACAAATCAGCACCCTTTGCAGTTAGAAAACGGCTCTATGCTGACCTAAACCACTGGAACCGGCAAATGAACCTTTGTCTAAAGCTAATCCAACAGGAAGCCGGATTAGACGAAACCTTGCGAATGCATAATGCACGGCACAGCTTCGCAGCCCTGGCCAAACGCATTATGAAAGAAGATGCATCCATCACCATGTATGATATTCAGATGATGTTAGGGCACAGTAATTTTAAGACGACTGAAAACTATACAGACGACTTGGAAGAACAGGACGCAACACAGCCGATGAAAGCTATATTTTATCGCTAGGCAATAAGAAAGCATGTGAGGTTCACCCGTAATACATACTAGAAAATTCGTTAAGCTTACTTTACAGTCTTTTTCATCATACATGCATAAAACTAAATCAACTGAAACATCTCGCACTCTTCTTGCTTTAGACGAAGAATTAATTGATAGCTATAAAGACAATCTGCTTAAAGCCGTAACCTTGCTGGCCGAAACGGAAAACGCTAGGCAGAAGTTTGCGTCCGAAGCTGAAGCAAGTCGACTCATGACACCAGCCGAAGCACAAGCTTACCTGAAGTGCTCTCATGACTCGCTAAGCTATTACCGTCGTTTCGGGCTGGACCCTTACAAAAAGGGAAAAGACGTATGGTACACGAAAGCCATGATTGATGCCTGGTTAGCCACGGGTAGAGTAAACAGACGTAAGTGATAAGGCAAGATCTTTGCCAGCCACATACTATATATTTCTAAAACGTATGAAGCGACCTACTGACAGAACCGACAAAAGCCGGAAATTAACCTTTTGTCAGTTTTGTCAATAGGTCGCCATACAAATATTGAATTATTTAAATCGATTCAATAATTACGGTTAAGTTGACTCACAAAAGCAAATGCCAGATATTAACATATATCACCGTTACTATATCTAACATTTCGTCACAATAAAATAAGGAAGCTCTTGTTACGGTATGCAAATGTCTTTAAGCATCAGTTAATAGATATTACATAGTTGAAACTCATATTCAAAAGCCATCCTTTCAGATATGATTTACCTACTTTTGTTTAAATTATTTTTTCGGATATATGGCTATATCAATTAATTTATCGTGAAATGTTACAGTAATTATTTTTTATACAAACAATTATCATCAAAGTGACATACTCAAAATATTACCTTTCTAAAATATTCTCAGATTCAGATTCAAAAATATGTGGTTTTTCTTTGCGTAGCCTAGCCAAAATTCCACTGGGTATTCCAATAGCGCCAGATAAAGATTTTACCTTTTCTAATTGTTCATATGATATTCCCTCAGTTATAAGGGTTCTAGATCGTCTTGGCGAATATTCTTTAAATTTAAAAATTACCCCCATTAAATTAGCGCCCGCTAAGTTTGTTTCAGTTAAATTAGCGCCCGCTAGATTTGCGCCTATTAAATTAGAATCAGCTAGGTCTGCCCCCGTTAAATTAGCTCCCATTAAATTAGCACCTTTTAATACGGAATGCCTTAAATCTGTTTCAATTAACTTAGTACTTGTAAGATTTGCATCTAGAAAATTAGCCTCACTAAAATTAGAGTAACTTAAGTTTGCTAGCATCAATATTGAAATTTGGAATTGCGAGCCTCTAAAATCAGAGTGACTTATATCTGCGCTATACAAATCTTGTAAATGAAAAATGCATGGCAGCTGTAAATCCTTTTTATCCTGAGCAAATACTTTGATAAAAGATAAACATCTATAGCCAACAACATTTGGGGGCCCAATCCTCTGCATTTGTAAGCTTCTAATCCAAGAAGAAAAAGATTCCTGTGAATATGTCTTAATTATTGAAATGTCTTCCGTATAAAGAGCACATGAATTAAGTAGTATCAATAAAGATTCATTTGTGTTCCTTACTAATCGAATTTCTTCGTTATGGGATTTCCTCTCTCGAGCCACCGGCAAGCCATTCTGCAATACCCACGAAATTAAATGTGCTAAATTTTTTTGGCATTGCCTTACTATAGCTTTATCATATTTTACTATTTCATCAATAATGAAGCTTCGTAGGTATTCATCAATAGATGACTCACTAGTTGTTTCAAACCATACTTCTAAAGCTTTCTCTTCATTCCAACCTTCATCGTAATTAATCAGGCGAGCCTCAAGCTGCTTACTAATGCGAAATATCTGCTTAACAAGCCTTGATGCGGTTAGATACTCACCAAAACTTTTATGAGTAAATTCAAATGTTTGTTCGCCTTCATTTAAGCCATGCTGCCTAAAATAGAAAGCTGTAAGTAAACGAACAATTCCAGATTTAGCTTCTTCTTTAAATTTTGCTAAAAGCTGCCCTAGGTCATTTCTTTGAATATGTAACTCTATTTTTTTTACAGAAGTGGTCCGAACATCTCCACCATGCCACGCCGAAAGGGCAATTTCTTCTAACATCCTCTTGAAATCAGAAAGCTCTAATATCTCAATAGGCTTAAAGCGTCGATGTTGTTCATAAGCCCTTTCGTGCACGCCTTCTATCAAATCAGCATATATATCATTTAAATTAGTTTTCCTTGAAAATTCAATCTTACCCCTTTTGAGACTCAACGCTACCAAATAATTTAGTAGAGGCTGAGCCGTTATTTCTTCCAGCCGTTCAATATTCAACTCTTTTGGCATAGAATTGTGCGGCTCCCCAATTAGTGAGCTATATTTATTCCACCAAATATTTCTCTGATCTAATTTCAATAAATCTACTTGCTCTTTCGTTAATTTCTCCCAATCGGATATATCTCTTATATAATAAGGCAGTAGATGAATTATTTGATTATCTAGCCTAAATTTTTGTGTATTATTTTGTATTGACAATTCGCGGCCTACAACTAGAAATAGGGCCTTAATATTATAATCATTATTGATAATATTACTTATATAGCTCAAAGCATCTATGAATTGACCGGCAACTTCCATTGCGTACTTTCCTTGTTGAGAAAGCTCGTCCAATCCATCAAAAATTATTAAAATTTTTTCAGATATTTTCTCAATAGGATTATATGATAAATTAATATTTGAATATGATTGCACAAAGCGACCAATCGATTCTATAATATCATTTTGAATATCAAATAAATGTAATGGTATAAATATCGTGCGTATCTGTTGCTTATTTGACACCTCGGCTGCCCACATCTTCACGAAAGAAGACTTTCCTGACCCCGGGCCACCACTTAGAAACTTTATGCTCTCACGAGCTAAATTTGTAAGGAGCCAACCGTTTAACTCTTCTTTTAATATAAAAGGGCGTTTTATATGAATATGTTTTTCTTTAGAAATATCATCTATATCAGTAGAATTGGACATTGCTGATTTTCTAATTTCACTATATGCCCGAAGTTCTACATAAATTTGTCTTAAACTAAATGATTCTTCAAATATTGGTTGATCAATCTGTTGCTGTAAAAACGAGTTATATCTACGCCATTCTATCTCTCTGCGTGCAGCCTCTGTAATAGGAGTATTAATATTTTGTAAAATCAAAGCATAATCTGAATTAGTCCTCCACTCTTCATTTAAATTAAGTACAAAATATGAAGGTAAACGTAGTACGATAGTAGATGCGGCAAATTTATCTAAGCCAAAAATTACAAGCCATTGCTCAAAATAATTACAAAAATCAGGTAGTATTGATAAAGTACGCGGATTTTCTAAGGTTTTCAGATCTATAGTTAATTCCTTTGACTCTAGTATATCATTCATCTCATCTAAGAACTGCATATAAATATTATTCTTATATAATTCGTCCTCAGTTTTCATGCCTTCGCATAAATGATTCCGGTTCTCAATAACTAAGTCATTGGCAGAGTTTAACATTGCTTTTAATATTAGCATGTATGCTAGGCCACTTGGATCTTTCTTTAGATCAAATGCGCTAATACTATCTAAAAACTCTTTAGTGCCGTCAGTAACACCTTTATATTTAAAATACAATAATGACTTCGATAATGAAACAAATAGTTTTTTAAAATCTACTTTTAAAATCCTATTATACCAAGCTAGAGGCTTTTTAACTTGCAGTTGTGTAGGGTCTAACATAGGGAATTCAAAGATTAGATTTAATGAACTATTACGGTTTTATAGATACAATTCTAACAATTAAGCTTCGGGCAAATTAGTGTATTAATAAGTTGATCGAAACTTTATTATTAAGAATATTAGAATGGGCTTAATATCCCTTGTTTACTTTTGTAGTTTTTTATTTGAGCAATAATTAATTCTTGTCGACTACTTGTGAAGCTTAATGGCGTATATCTATCATCGATAACATTAAACTGAAATTTTTTAGCAAATGCTTTAGCTCTATTTCCCATATTCAGGGCATATTCATCCGATTTACCCAATGCTTTAAATAAATCAACGCATGCCCATTTTACTAGTTCAAAGCGATCAATATGAAACATTGACTGTCGCATACTTTCATACTTTATTCCATAAGTTATTATAATTGCTTTAATGTCTTCCTTTGTAATGCCGATTAGTTTAGCTCTGTAACTCCACCAAGAATCTGGCTTAGAATTTATTATAAACTGTGCGTAATGCTCTTTTTCCAGAAATTTTTGAATTGTAAACAAACCCATTACCTCTGCCAATTCCATTAATGCATCAATCTGTTCCCCGGAAAGCAATCTACCATCTTCCTTTTGTTGTTCAAGAGTAAGTAGATAGCCTCTGATTTGTCTACCTGTTTCGTTATTCTGTAGCATGGCAATACTTTTTGCCATATCTAGTTTTATAGACCAATCCTGTTCATTTCTAACCTCTCCACTCTTTAGCTGTACAGGCTTTAAAAAACCCCAATACTCTGTATTTTCTTTAAAGCCATAGCCAATCATCGCTTTAAACCAAGGTAAAAAAGATTGATCAGGTTTAAGGCTATTGTATAATTCACTTGCCCAGATGTAAGGGGTGTTCTTTTTCGTGTACCGTAAGGTGATCATAGAAACAGTTATGGAATGATCAAATATAACAAATCCATAAAAGTATACTCTAACCTTTTTAATATTACAATATAATTTGTTGTACCTAGTGTTGTACCCAAAAAGAAAAAGCCAGTCAGCGATTAAGCTAACTGGCTGATTTTCAGTGTTGGGGTGGCAGGATTCGAACCTACGACCTCCTGCTCCCAAAGCAGTTCCTCCAACTTAAAGCTATTTAAATTTGCAGAGTTAACCGCAAGCAGGTCGAAGCCGAAGGGAAGCTAACCAGCATGAATGAGCAGAAAGCAACGGTATTAGAAGAAACAGTGCTGCTGCTCAAATAGCGCATCCATCACTACGAGTTGGCTTTTCGGCTGAGCATAACAATTCTGGCAGGTAGTTTAATTGAGACTGTTATATCGCTGCTTTAGCCGCATGATAACAAACCGGACCTCTTCAAAAGTAACTATCCAAAAGGAGCTATATTGAACATCCTTCAGGCGAAATCCTGGTGGCTGAACTAGGAATCGATTAGTGTCGATTCCTAATGGTGTGGATAGAAACGGAAACGTCTGGACTACTAGTCTGGGCGTTTTTTTTGTTATAAAGCCGAATAATCAATACGCTACTAAAGTATAGAATAACCATCATTGATGTTACTATTATTGGTAAATGATTAAGCGCTTTCTGCTCTCTATCCAACAAAAAGCCCTTATTATTTGAAGTACTGTAAGTGAACTCGTTAAACGTCGGCTCATCCAGAGTCGGCGTTTTTTGTGCTACGACATCTAAGTAGTCGGTTTAGCCTACACGCTTCTTACAATCGTTTAAGTCCAGTTATTACACAATGGCAGAAGTTCCAACTTACGAAGAGTTTAAAGTACAGGTAAAAAGAGTAGAGCAGCTAGAAGCGGATATCGAGTTTCTAAAGTCGCTGTTGACCGACATACGTTGGCTAAGTCGTAATCAGGCTGTGATTGCTTTAAACATCAAAGACGATAAATTAAGGCGATTAACCGTTGATGGAGTATTAACACACCGATACGAAGGAGCTAAGCCGTTCTACGACGTTTTTTCGATTCGGGAGTATCTTGCTGATAGAAAGATCGACAAACGTTTATTAACCGCCAATTACACTTAGACGGCTATAAATCTATGAAAACGAAACCTTGCCGCTGTTCCCAATGCCGGGCCTGTAAGTACCATAAACACACCGCTACCCGCAAGTTCTTCAAACGTATGCTGAGTAAATGGCGACGGAGAGCGAAGATAGGGCAAGTCAAAAATATGTATTGGGCTTAATTGGGAGTATGATTAATGACTCCTTGAATTTAAAGAAGTAGACTAAATATAACTTATAATTAATTTATGTCATTTGGGGTAACTGGTTGATTGACATCAGTAGTTGTATTACTTGGTCGTAACCATTCTACGAATTCCTGAAACCGAACACGGGGAATGATGATTTCGTAGTGGGTAGGATTATTGAGCGTTACTATGTATTTACCGTTTTCCAAGTAGGAGTAGTGTAAAACCGCTTGTCGGTTAACGATATAATCGCGTTTGATTCGGAAGAACTGGGCTGGGTCTAGTTCTTCTTCCAGTTCATTGAGGGGCTTATTAACGATATACCGTTCTTTGATAGTTTCGGCATAGTAAGCCCGATCTTCGACCATGAAGTAGTAGGCTTCATTTACTGGGAAGTCGAACTCACCCCGGTTACTTCTGCCTTTAAGATGGCTTAGGTATTTCGTAGGCACGGTTGAGTTTGAAGAGAAGGATTCGAATAGCTTAAGGTACTTCTGAGAGGCAATCGCTGCATCTTCTTCTGCTTTAGCCTTTATATCTCGTACCTTTATAAAGATATGCTGGAAGTTTTTAAAGGAAAGAAATAACATTAAAAAACCTCCTACAATCGTTGCAACCAAAACGAAGGTATTTAAGTACGCTGCCATTGTGGAGTTATTTTTTGTTCAAACCGCTGCCTATAATATATTGAATAGCTGAACAACAAAGAGGCAACGCTTAATATAGCTGAACATGTTTTGATTCTTCCTTTATCAACTAAATTATGTTTATCTATGTCCGCGAAATAAGCAATGCCTAAAAATGTACCGAAGAGAACGAGCAAAAAGACCGATATGCCGATATAGATTGACTTTGATAGGGGGCTCAAATCCACACGATCTTCCAATTCATTAATATTAGAAACACTAAGTACTAAACCGAATGTAACCATATCGACCTCATTAATGATATAATCGGATTTTAGCTTTGTGGCAAAAATAAAAACAAAGAGCCTTACGAAAAATGGGGTAGCTCCAATCAATACTGTATAAATCAACCATTTAGTTGTCTTCACTACTCAATTTGTTTGCTTTTTACGAAACTATAGTTTCAAAAGCAGTGAACTTCTTACAGTATACCACTCCTTTTAAATTGATGTATTTTATAAAGATCAAACAACCTCCTTTTAACTTAAGGATATACTAATTCCGTACACCAAGCCGTATACAGTCACAAATAAATATAGCCTAACTAGTTGATAAGTAACTAATTAGGCTATATATGTGTAGCGGGGAGCAGGATCGAACTGCCGACCTTAGGGTTATGAATCCTACGCTCTAACCATCTGAGCTACCCCGCCGGATTTGATGCCACAAAAGTAGGAAAAAATTGACTTAATGCAAAAAAGGGCGTTGACTTTCGAAAAAAAAATCGTTTACCTTTGCCAATGACCCCTTTTCTATGGTAATAAATTATGGAGAAATATAAATTCGTCACCGAGTATGAACTTCGGGCCTCTCCCAAAATGCTGTTTCCTTATATTAGTACAGCTTCAGGCCTGTCGCAGTGGTTTGCTACCAAAGTCAATACCATGCCTGAACAACGGTTCGATTTCCAATGGGATAACGAAAGCCATATAGCCAGGCAGGTGTCGATGCGGCAGAACAAGGGGGTGCGCTTCGAGTTTCTGGATACAGATGATGAAGACTCCGATAATAATTATGTCGACTTCCGGGTCGACCAGAGCGAATTGACCCAATCGACATTTCTGCGGATTACCGACTACTCCAACACAACCGATGAAGAAGAACTCAAAGACCTTTGGGACGGTTTAATGGAAAAGCTTAAAGAAATTGTTGGGAGTTAAATTATGTTAATGAATAATGGAAAATGAACAAGGTATAATGAAGTTGGCGTTCTCTCTCTACCATTATGCAGTAGTCATTCTACATTATACATTATAATGAAGAAGGTTGATAAACTAATACTCGGCTCGTTTTGGGGGCCGTTTTTTTTGACCCTGGCCGTCGTCATCTTTATTTTTCTGATGCGACTGCTGATGTTTTACATCGATGATTTCGTCTCGAAAGACCTCGATCTGGCTACTTTTGTCCGATTGCTCTTCTACTTTGCCCTGCTGACGATACCGACAGCCCTGCCTTTGGCAGTGCTGCTTTCGTCCCTGATGACGTTTGGCAATCTGGGCGAATTTTTTGAATTAACCGCCCTGAAAAGTGCCGGTATCTCACTGACACGAGCCATGCGTCCTCTGTTGATCGTGGCCGTTGGGATTAGTATTTTTTCATTCTGGTTCAATAATTCGGTATCGCCCTGGGCTAACCTGAAAGGCTATAGTCTTCTCTACGATATAAAAACGGCCAAAGCTGCTCTGAACCTGAAAGAGGGTATCTTTTACAATGACCTGCCGGGCTATAGTATAAAAGTAGACCACAAGATTAAAGGCCCAAAGGATAGCAAGACCGGCGATTTGCTAAAGGGACTGGTGATTTACAAACACCCAATGAGTGGGCTGGAGTCGGGAAACCGTGAAATTATCCTGGCCGATTCTGGGCGAATGTATACCGATAAGGACCGGACGTATCTGGTGTTTGAACTGTTCAATGGCAACGATTATCAGGAGTACTCGGACAATAGCACCGTGAGCTACGCCAGTGGTGGGTCGACCGTACGAGGAGGGCAGTTCATGCGCAATGGCTTTAAAGATTATCGGCTGGTCATCAGTCTGGAGTCGTTCGGCATCAAACGGACAGATGAAAACCAGTTTGAGTACCATGAGTACATGAAAAACCTCAAAGAGCTATCGGATCTGACCGATTCATTACGAAAAGATTATACCAATACCAGTCTGAACGTTGCCAGTACATCCCGGCAATACTATAGCTACCAGTTTAAATCGGATGGGACTGTCCACAAAAAAAAGGTGGCTGATGGCAAATGGGTTGATTCCCTGCTGAAAAAGCACCAGATTGCCCGGCCGGAACTGGCACAGATGGCGCTTAACTCGGCCCAAAATATTCTATCGTACGCGACTTCCAACGTAACCTACCTGACCGAAAAAGAAAAAAATGTCTGGAAATACCAACTGGAATCGCACCATAAATTTACCCAGTCTATATCGATCTTCGTCATGTTTCTGATTGGCGCTTCGATGGGAGCCATCATCAAAAAAGGTGGCTTTGGTGTGCCCGTACTGATTGCAATTGTCTTTTTTATCTTCCTGTATGTGCTGACTATTGCGGGCGATAAATACGCTAAAGATGGATTGCTCTGGGTGCCTTTAGGGGCCTGGATGGCCAATATTGTTCTTTTCCCGATCGGTTTAGTGCTGATGCAACGCGCCCGTCACGATTCCAGACTATTTGATAAAGACGTCTATGTGATAGCCTGGGAACGGTTGAAGCGGAAGTGGGAAGCCTTTCGAAATCGGCAGTCAGTAGCCGTAAGCGGTCAGGCTTAAATTGCATCAATCTGTACTTGTTACATAAACAATTAACTGGCGACTACAAGCTATTGACTTTTTTCGCTATCTTTGCACCCGAATTCATTATTTTTTTACATTTAGCTGTCTGAAGATGTATCTAACGACCGAAAAAAAACAGGAGATCTTCTCCACCTCGGGGTACGCCAAAAGTGCAACGGACACCGGGTCGGCCGAATCCCAGATCGCGCTGTTCACGTACCGGATCAGTCATTTAACTGAGCACCTGAAAGTTCACAAGCACGATTATGGTACCCAACTGGGTCTTTTAAAATTAGTAGGTAAGCGTCGGCGGTTGCTGAACTACCTCCAGAAAAAAGACATCATGCGTTACCGGGCTATTCTGGCCGCGCTGGGATTACGGAAGTAATCGGGCTCTAGTCTAAAAAAGGGAATCTGCTTATAGTAGATTCCCTCATTTTTGTTGTTTCTACAACAAGGAAGTGAAAATTATTGACAATATAAATTCGGGATTATCGCCAACCCGATAACTCCCACGCGGTTTAAAGCTGTAGAGGACATATTCAAAATCTGTTGTATGTTTCAAATTACCACGCAATCCGTTGCGCTGCCCGACGGGCGGGAAATTACCATCGAAACCGGCAAAATGGCCCGTCAGGCCGACGGTGCGGTGGTTGTCAGACTGGGCGACACTATGCTGTTAGCCACAGTTGTATCGAGTAAAGAAGCCAAAGAAGGCGTTGACTTTCTTCCCTTATCCGTTGATTATCAGGAAAAATTTGCATCCGCTGGTCGGATTCCAGGCAGCTTTCAGCGCCGGGAAGGCCGGTTGAGCGATTACGAAATCCTGATCAGCCGTTTAGTAGACCGCGCGCTGCGGCCTATCTTCCCCGATAATTATCATGCTGATACGCAGGTGATGATTACCTTGATTTCGGCCGATCCTGAAGTACAGCCGGATGCTCTGGCCGCCCTGGCGGCTTCGTCGGCCCTGGCCGTATCCGATATTCCTTTCAATGGACCTATCTCAGAAGTTCGGGTCGCTAAAATTGATGGTAAATATCAAATTAATCCTAAAACGGGCGATCTGAATCGGGCTACGATTGATCTGATCGTGGCCGCTACCGAGAAAGATATTTGTATGGTCGAAGGTGAAATGAGCGAATGCTCTGAAGCCGAAGTGGTGGAAGCGTTGAAAGCCGCTCACGAAGCCATCAAAGCTCAGTGCCAGGCCCAGAAAGAACTGGGAGCCAAAGTGGGCAAGACTGTGAAGCGGGAATATAACCATGAAACGCACGACGAAGACCTTCGGGCAGCTGTTCGGACGGCAACCTACGATAAAATCTATGCCGTAGCCCGCCAGCAGAACCCAAGCAAAAAAGGCCGTTCGGAAGCGTTTAAGGCCATACGTGATGAGTATATCGCTTCGTTCCCTGAAGGATCGGAGGTGAATGTAGGCCTTATTAAAACCTATATCCATGATCTGGAATGGGAAGCCTCCCGTCGACTGGTACTCGATGAGCGGGTTCGCCTGGATGGTCGTAAATTAGACGAGATTCGTCCGATTTCGGCCGAAGCCGGTCTCTTGCCAGGTCCTCACGGTTCGGCGCTGTTTACTCGTGGTGAAACTCAGTCGCTGACTACGGCTACGCTGGGTACTAAAACCGATGAGCAAATTGTGGATCAGCCGATGTTCCAGGGCTACGAGAAATTCCTGTTGCATTACAACTTTCCCGGTTTCTCAACGGGTGAAGTAAAACCGAACCGGGGTGCTGGCCGACGCGAAATTGGTCATGGTAACCTGGCCCACCGGTCACTGAAAAAAGTATTGCCTCCCGAAGACGAAAATCCATACACCATCCGGATCGTGTCGGATATTCTGGAGTCGAACGGGTCGTCGTCGATGGCAACAGTTTGTGCCGGTACAATGGCCCTAATGGATGCAGGGGTTAAGATCAAAGCACCCGTAGCTGGTATCGCCATGGGTTTGATCTCTGATGGTGAGAAATATGCCGTACTGTCTGACATCCTTGGCGACGAAGATCACCTGGGTGATATGGACTTTAAAGTAACCGGTACCGAAAAAGGGATCGTAGCTTGCCAGATGGACCTGAAAGTGGACGGCCTTTCGTACGAAGTGCTGGCTCAGGCCCTGGAACAGGCGCGTGCCGGACGGCTACACATTCTGGGTGAAATGAAGAAAGGCATTGCCGAAGTTCGCCCAGATCTCAAACCACATGCTCCCCGCGCTATCGTCATCAAGATCGATACCAACCAGATCGGTGCCGTTATCGGACCCGGTGGTAAAGTGGTTCAGGACATCCAGAAAGATTCGGGTGCGATTGTCAATATTGATGAGCACGACAACGCGGGCTGGGTTAGCATCTTTGCGACCAACAAAGAGAGCATGGACAAAGCCGTGTCGCGGGTGAAAGGGATTGTGGCTGTGCCAGAAGTGGGTGAAACCTACGTAGGTAAAGTCAAAACCATCCAGCCGTTCGGTGCGTTTATCGAGTTCATGCCGGGTAAGGATGGCTTATTGCATATTTCGGAGATTAAGTGGGAACGCTTGGAGACAATGGATGGTGTTTTGCAGGTTGGAGAGGAAGTAACGGTCAAATTGATTGACATTGATAAAAAAACGGGTAAATATCGCTTGTCGCGCAAAGTTTTACTGCCGAAGCCAGAGAACAAAAATGCGTAAGTCATTGTTACTTTTTTGTGTAATTCAACGTCAAAATAAAGCGTTATATAGTCGCTCTGCCGGGGAAAACAGAATATGAGACAGCTAAAAATTTCAAAACAGATTACCAATCGTGAAAGTCAGTCGTTAGACAAGTACTTGCAGGAGATTGGTAAGGTAGATCTACTCACACCAGACGAGGAAGTAACGCTGGCCCAGAAAATTCGGGAAGGAGATCAACTCTCCCTCGAACGATTGACAAAGGCCAACCTGCGCTTCGTGGTATCGGTTGCTAAGCAATACCAGAATCAGGGCCTTTCGTTGGGTGACTTGATTAATGAAGGAAACCTGGGTTTGATTAAAGCTGCCCAGCGTTTTGATGAGACGCGCGGATTCAAATTCATTTCGTACGCCGTTTGGTGGATTCGTCAGTCAATCCTGCAGGCATTGGCCGAACAGTCACGGATTGTCCGTTTGCCGCTAAACCGCGTAGGCTCACTGAACAAGATTTCGAAAACGTTCTCCGATCTGGAACAGAAGTTTGAGCGTGAACCATCGCCCGAAGAACTGGCCGCTGTGCTGGAGATTTCAGCTGCTGAGGTGGTGGATACGTTGAAAATCTCGGGCCGTCACGTGTCGATGGATGCGCCGTTTGTACAAGGGGAAGAAAACAGCCTGCTCGATGTACTCGAAAACGATGGCGAAGACAAGCCAGATTCTGGTCTGATCAACGATTCGCTTCGGAAAGAAGTGCAACGGGCGCTCTCGACGCTGACACAACGCGAAGCTGATGTGATCACCCTGTATTTCGGGTTGAACGGCGAACATGCCATGACCCTGGAAGAAATTGGTGAGAAATTTAACCTGACCCGTGAACGGGTTCGGCAAATAAAAGAAAAAGCCATTCGTCGGTTACGCCACACCTCACGGTCGAAAGCGTTGAAAACTTACTTAGGCTAACGTTCCTGTTTGCTTTTGCAAAACGGCCTCTACGAAAGTGGAGGTCGTTTTGTTTTTAGGCATTACTGTAGACTTGAAGCACTTCATGAATGAGTATTAAGTTATTTTGCTGAATCGCACAAAATTCGTTACTTAGTCACTATACTGTACTTCTTTATATAATAGAAGGATATACCACAGATTAGATGAGAAGATTATATTGGCTGATTGTCTTGCTTCTGATAGTTACTAGTTGCCAAACTCCTACTAAAACACAGGTACCTGACTTCAAAGCCAAACTATTTAAAGCTGATTCAGTCGATTTACAAAGAGTAACAAAGAATAAGGTGACCCTATTGACTATATGGTCAATTTTTTGTGGCCCCTGCCTCAAAAAATTACCTGAACTTCAAGTAGTATATGACCGATATAAATTCGATAGGCGAGTTACTTTTTTAACTTTAGCCCTAAACTCGAATGAAGAGTTAAGCCGCTTTTCGTCTACCTCTGATAGTGCCGACATCTACCGAAAAGTGTTCATGCATTCAGGCTTGAAACAACTAACTCTGCCTATAATCATTGGCACTACCTCACCTTATCAGATTGAAAATAGCAGCGCCCGGCTAGTCGATATAAAATCAGTTGCGAATTTGAAACGCTTATTTAAGTTTGATGCAGTGCCAACAACACGTATATATGATCGAGATGGGAAGTTAATTTTTGAGAAGATAGGAATTGAACCATCGGCGTTAGGGCTACAACATCGACTAAACTTAATCAAGAAAATAGATAGCCTAACAATCTTTTAAATTGTCTGAAGATAGAAATCCTGGATAATAACTGATCTGCTACTGTAAGAGATAATTTGAAGAATATATTTGTAGTTAAAAGGCGAAAGTCCTAGGTTAAAATAACCTTATAACTCGGCTAAAAAATGGTGTGAATTTGTCATTCCGACGATAGGAGGAATCTAAAAGTTCCTCAATAGTTAGCTTTTAGATTCCTCCTATCGTCGGAATGACAAATTCACTATCCAATCAATCTTAGTTGTAAAAAGTTTAAACGACTATATATACTCGTTCTCAGAAAATTACAAACTACTGTCAATCAGTTTTATTGTATTTTAATTAGTTCGGCTATTGAGCGAACCGGCAATGAATACTGCTTTTAGGAAATATCTACCTTAATGCGGCCAGTTAATACATCGTTCAGAAATCTCTTTAGTTCGCTGAGTACTTGGATGATATATGATTTCATGGTTTGGCTAAACAGAAAATGTTAACATCAGGTAAAGTCGGCACAAACAAAACAGCCAGCTTTCTATGGCTGGCTGATGTGTTTAGACAGTTAAGTTTGCTAATTCTTTAATATCCAGGATTCGGTTCCCGCCAGCGAGTCGATGGCAGCCATCTTGGCAACGGCTTCTGAACGGATGGCGGAACCAGCAGCCGCTACTTTATATCGCTCCTTTTCGCCAGTTGCTGGCATAATGATAAATGCATCTTCATACCCTGCTTTGCGCAGTTGACGACGTAAGCGAAGGGCGTTTTGTTTGCTCAGAAACACACCGGCAATGACCGTAAAATGAGGACCGGTACGGAGCGGCTTCATCATTGCAATTGGCGTTACGGTCTTTTCTATCACGTTTGTTTTTGGAGCCATCGCTACATCAACCTTTGCTTTAATCTCAGTAGGAGCGGGCTCTGGTTTAGCGGATACCTCTTTGGCAGGAGTGGGTGTTACCGTAGCAGGCTCAACTGAAGACGTTTCTGTAGTTGGTATAGCTGCTATTGGAGCAGGCACTGTTTTTTTGACAGAAATAGCTTTGTGTACCTCGGTTGTCTGAGCAGGCCGTTCGAATAACCAGGTCGTAAATCGTAATAGATTCGCCGGATCAAGACTACTTTGGAACGGTTGCCCCGGTTCAATAACGGAAAAATAGCTAAATGCGCCCAGCGACCCTACCAGTAGCGCAATAGCCGCAACTCGCCAGTAAGGACGGGCAGGCCGATAGGGTGTCAACGAGACTTCCTCTTCTACTTTTACAGGTCCCAGCGCCGTTGAAACGGGTATAGCCTCAATAACGGGTTCGGGCAAGTTCTGTTTTGTAATAGCCTGAACTGACAAAGGACTCATGCCATAGGCTTCGCCAAAAAAATTGTGTCGTAAACTGGGACCAAATTGCAATCGACCTTCGTCATTGTAGGTAAACGTACCAACCCCTTCCAGTTCGAAGCGCCCGGTGGTTTCGACCTGCTGTCGGAGTTCTGCCACAAATGAACTGATATGTCGTTGAGCACCCTCGCGGGTAACGGGCTCATGCAACATGATGTAATTGGCCAGGATGCCATCATCCAGTCGCAACGCTTCGTTGAACGCAACTCGTTTGCGGGGTGGTAAATAGAGACCGTTGGATTCCGTAAAACTTGCCGATTGGTAGTGAGTCAGAAATGCTCCCAACTCGGGAACAACTACACAATCGTACTGGTACAGCAACTTTTTGAGATAGTCGTTGACGGAAGCCATAGTAGCTGATTGGTGGTGAGATTAGAACGAATAACTAATTCCTCCGAGAAAGTTAAGCCCTTGCGTTTGATAATACAAATAGCGCTGGTAATTCTGACCAAAGATGTTATTTAACGAAACGAACGCGGCTACCTGCTTACCTAAGAAATAGTCAATTTTGAGGTTCGCGTCGTAAATGGGTTTTAGGGTGTAGGCGACACCCGACACCATATTTTTATTTTGAATACCCTCATAAAAATACAAATCGGCAGTGACGAATAATTTTTTATTCAGAATGTATGAATTTGTCCAGGTAGCGGTCGTGCGCGGACGTCCCCAGGCGGCTTCGAGCCGGTCGAGGCCGTAATTGAAAAAGTCAGCTTTGAGTGTTGATCGGAACTTGTCTTTCAGAGCATAGCCAAGCTGACCGGATACCGTGAGTACGTTGGTTATACCGCCATCATATAAAACGAAGAATTTTGTGGTGTCGGGGGCCGTGTTGTTAAAGGTTGAGAAGTTCCGATAGCGGGCATACGATACTTTGCCCTCGTACGAAAAACCACCACCCAACGCTCCCTTCGAACCGCCGTAAATATCCAGCGACTTAACAGTGTTAGCCAATAGGACTTGTGGAGCAAGCCACTTATTCTCAGCCAGTAACGATCGAAGTGTATTCCGGTTAATATCGCCATCGACACCGCCAAAAATATGGATGTTGCCAACCGGAGTTATATCAATATTGGCAACAGGGAAAGCGCGGGTATCATTGATATTCTGTCGCTGGTCGGTCTGGTTAACCGCATTGATCCCAACTGTCAGCGTAAACAGGGGCGAGGTGTACTTAAAGGTGGGCTTTACCCGAAACAGATTCCGGTTGTCGACAATATTGCCATCCGAACGCTGAGTCAGGTAGGCATCAGCAGCAACTAACGCGAACACATTATCGCTAATGCCAAGCGATGCATTCAAATTCGTCCCCCAGTCGGTTTCCGAAGCGTTGAATCGATCGCGCAGGGAGGTGATTCCTGTACGTAGCGAGTAGTCGATGGCATTGTCGGAATTAGCGTTTTCGATACCCAACTTAAAATTAATGGTATTCAGTCGCTGCTTGATCAGATCGGGGTTGAAGCTGGACTGGGCTGCATATTCGCGGCTGTAACCATAGAAATTATAGGCATTCCGATCGAAGCCAAGGTCGGCCTGGAGCTTGAAAGCATCGGCCAGGTACTTACCCGTTACTCGTACACGCGTATCACTTTGAGACGAATTCTTACCATCGACAGGCCCTAACCCGGACGATAAATGGCGAACGGAACCTTCCAGAGCCAAATTCGATAAGTTATTGATCCCTACAAATCCTTCGCCCAGAAACGAGCTATAATTACCAGCGCCAAGTTTTACGTAGTTGCTATACGCTGGTGTATCGTCGGCCTGACCGGTAGCAGGGGCCAGTACATTTGGGTTGATTCGAGGATCGCCAACGGTCAGTTTACGATCTTCAAACTCATAGGTCATCTTCCGTTGGTCAGCTGAGGGTTTTACCGACGGAATTTTGTTAAAAACTCGATTGGCAGCAGGCAGTTCAATTTTACGGCTTTTCTCAACCGTAATTTCCTGACTATCAATTTCTCCTTCTTTAGTAGGCCGTGTTGGCTTTGGCTGCTGGGCAAAAAGCGCAGTCGAAAGGCAGGTTAGAACGAGTATGATTCGTTTTTGCATAGTATTTTAAAGAGCGAAAGAGCGAAAGTGTGAAAGAGCGGAAGGCTGACGCGAAATCCTACTCTATGGTTTCGCACATTCGCTCTTTCACACATTCGCTCTTTATTTTTCTAGCGTCGCCAGTTTTTGTTTGGCTTCGGTGATGATGGTTTGATCGGATGAATTTTCGATGATCGAATTCAGAACGGCTTTGGCCTGGGCTATTTCGTCGAGGGCAACGTTATTGTCGGCAATCAGGATGAATGCCTTGCCTTTCCAATATTCAAAATCACCAAACTGCTCATTGAACTTCAGCAGAGCCGTCGTCGATTCCTTGTATTTTTTCTGCTTGTTCAGGATTGTACCAAGATTATACTGAGCTTCGGCTCCATTAATATCTTTGGCTAACGCAATGGTTTTCTCGAAATCGGACTGAGCGGTTTTATAATCGCCTTTTGCAAAGGCAACTTTGCCCAGCATCAACTGCGCCCGGTTCTGTGCTCCCGATACGACGTTCCCTGCCGCCAGAACTTCGCGAGCCATAACGACAGCCGAATCCAGTTTGGGATAGACAAAATAAGTATCCATCATACCCAATTGAGCGGCTACCTGCTCGGCCTTACCGTTGGCTCGGGCCATAATGACCTGGTAATTCCGAATAGCGCGGGGGTAGTTTTTCTGTTTGGTCTCTAAGTCGGCCGCTCGCGTAGCTGCACGAACCAAATACTCTGAGCGATTGTCAGCAATAATTAGGTTGTAGTAGCGGAGCGCATTGCCTGGATCGTCGGTCTGGCGGTACGATTCTGCCAGGTAATAACGGGCTTCGGCCGTACTGGGGCTGGCTGGGTACTCTTGCATGAATGACTGCAACGACTGAATGGCCTGCTGGTATTTACCACTGGCATAAATGTTCTTCGCATTTTCGAACTGCACACGTTCGACATCACTACTACCCGGATTTCCTTTTTTGTATTGGCCCAATACCTGCGAAAATTCTTCTGGTCGACCGGCGTCGTTTAGCGTATTCTGAATCCCGAGTAAGGCACTTTGTGCTTGCTCCGAGTCGCCATAATTGTCCAGAATGCGTTTATAATCGGCAACAGCCGGGTCGTATTGCTGAACGTTTCCATAGGCAATGGCCCGTTTCAGCAGGGCTGCCGGAACAAGCGAACTGTTGGGTTTATCCTGAATGAGTTTGGTATAGCCCTGAATAGCCACCTGATACGCTCCCCGTTCGAAGTCGACATTGGCTTTTTGCAGCAACGACTCATCCACGAAGCGCGAATTGGGGAATTGACGTTGTACCTGATCGAACTGCGCTTTGGCTTCGGCATCACGTCCTACGTAGCTGAGAATAACGGCTTTCTGGTAGGCAGCGTAGTCTTTATCTGCCGCATTTTGCGCAATGGCCTGTTCGTAATAGCGCATGGCACTCTCATACTGTTTCCCGGCAAAATAGGTGTCGGCCAGCCGGATGGTGGCGTCCTGAACCTGCTCACGGTTGTCAGCATCGTTGCCACGACTCACGAAATCGCGGAAATAGGGCAGGGCACGGGTGTAATCTTTTTTGTTGTAATACGCATACCCCAGTCCATACAAGCTTTTGGTCGCATATGATCCCGAACCCGACTTAGCAATGCTGGCATACAAAGGAATCGCTGTATCGTATTGCTTACCAGCCGAATACGATTCGGCTTTCCAGAATTGGGCCGCCTGCTGCAACTCATTGTCGACCGGATATTTCAGCGACTTATCCAGGTTCGCAACAGCCTGCGGGTATCGTTCGGCGTTGAAATCATTGACACCCTGGTTGTAGGTGAGTCGCTGGTAGGTGGCGTTTATTTTGGGGGTTCGACGTTTCAGGCCTTCGATATAAGCGATGGCCGCCGGGTAGTTGTTCGATGCCGAGTAAGCTTCGCCGGTCAGTTCGTTGGCTTCATTTTCGAATTTACTGCCGGGATATTGCTTCAGAAAAGCGGTCAGCTCTTTAACCGCATCGGCTCCATTGTTCTGGTCGAGTAGCAGTTTAGCATGTGTGAACCGGGCTTCTTCCTGAATATCTTTATTGAACGACAGACGACCAGCCTGATCAAACGCACTCAGGGCATAGGTTGGGTTTTGTGTTTGTAGGTAACTAACGCCCAGCGTATAAGCGGCATACTGCGCCGTTGTGTCTTTCCCACTGGCTAAAGGTTTAAGCTGGGTAATAGCATCGGCATAAGCGCCAGTGCGGAATAGCGATTGCCCATATCGAAACTTAACCGCACTGGGAGCCTTAGCACCTGCGGTATTGATATATTGTTTGTAATACGGAATCGCCCGCGCAAACTGATTCTGCTGATAAAACACCTCCGCCGTAAACAGAGCCACTTCATTCAGGGCCGCTCCATTCGATCGTTTCAATAAGGGTTCCGTATAGGCCAGCAACTCATCGTACCGCCGTTGTTTATAAAGCGCCTGCGCAATCCAGTTGGGCACTTCATTCTGATAGGTCGGATTTTTTTCGATCCGCCGAAAGTCAGCAACGGCTTCATTGTAATTGCGGTTTCGGAAATTGATTACCCCGGCGTAGTATGAAGCCGCTGGCGCATTGGCAAAACTGGGGTCAAGCTTGACCTCGTTGAGCAACGGCAGGGCGTGTTGTAAATCCTGCGTATTGTAGTAGGAGAGGGCCAACTGGTATTTATAGCCGGTTTGCTGGGCATTGCTTCCGCCTTGCGCTACGGCTTTTTCCAGAAAGCTGATGGCTTTGGCATAATCCTGCCGATTGAAGTAATACGTACCTAAATCGCCATAGAGCTGTCCGGCTTTTGGGTGTTCGCTGTGGTTTTTGACGAACCGATCCACCAGTAGCTCGGCCCCCGGTTCATCGATATATAGGCTGGTCAGGGCAACGTAGTACTCGGCTTCTACGGCGTTTTGATCGCCGGTGTTGAGCAGCGTTTGAGAGCCATCACCCCGCCTAGGTTCCAGATATTGACGGAATTCATAACGGGAAGCGGCATAGTTGGCTTTTTCGAAAAGCTCAAGACCGTTCCGATAATGGTAATCAGGTTCGGCATAGCTTTGAGTCCGCTGTGCCGATACCGTACGCGTTAAAAATAGCCCAACGATCAGCAGGTAAAGCAAGCGGTGACTGATGTGGGAGATTGTGTAGGGCATAAACAGAATGTTGAGAGGTTTTACGGTATTCGGTTTACAGTTTACAAAGGGGTGTTGCAACACACATTCATGCGTTAGCCCGTCATAAACCCTAAACCGATTACTGTAAACAATACACTATAAACTTCGGAAACAAGACTATTATTTCTGAATTGAGTCGTAGTTTCGCTGATAAATTGACAAATATCAGGTCTATTCTGGACAAAAAACGAAGGTATCTCTCTTTCCGTATGAAAAAAAACGCCCGGCTTCTGTATTTACTTACTATCTGGACATTTTTTACCCCACAATCATCAACAGCGACGACTTTAGTATCTGATGAAAATCTGCCTGCCGTAACACCGAGTGTCACCTATGTGCTCTCAATGCCGGAGCCGCAAACGCACTACTTCGACGTTGAGATGCAGTTGAAAAATGTAGCCACTGCCACGAATGCAAAGAAAAACGGCTATCTCGACATCAAAATGCCGGTCTGGACACCGGGCTCGTACCTGATTCGGGAGTACGCCAAAAATGTGGAAACCTTTACTGTATCAGCGGGGGGCAAGACCATTCCGAGCGAAAAAATTCGGAAGAATGCCTGGCGCGTGTATACCAGCGACGACAACCTGACAATTCGCTATCGGGTATATGCCAACGAGCTAACCGTCCGAACCAATTTTGTGGATGCCGACCACGGCTACGTAACGCCCGCCGGGATGTTTATGTACCACGATGCGCTGAAAACGATTCCATTACGGGTGGTGGTACAGCCCTACAAATCCTGGACCATGGTTTCGACAGGATTAGAACCTGTTTCTGGAGAAAAATTTACGTTTGAAGCCGCCGATTTTGATAGGCTAGTCGATTCGCCGATTGAAATTGGAAATCAGAAAACGTTCACATTCACGGCTTCCGGCATTCCGCATACGGTGGCGATGTTTGGCGAAGTGGAGTATGACGAAAAACGACTCGCTGCTGATTATAAACGTGTTTGTGAAGCAGCCGCTACAGTGGTAGGTGAACATCCGTGCACGCATTATACCTTCATTGTGCATCATATTCCGCCGGGAGGGGGTGGCCTTGAGCACCTTAACTCAACTACGCTCGAAACTACCCGGAATGCCTACGCTACGGAGTCGAACTACAAAGGCTTCATGACATTGGTGGCGCACGAATATTTTCACCTCTGGAACGTAAAACGCATTCGCCCCATTGCGTTGGGACCGTTCGACTACGAGAACGAAAACTATACGCACATGCTCTGGCTATCAGAGGGTTGTACATCGTTTTATGAAGATAATATTCTGCGTCGGGCGGGTTTTCATACACCTGAAGCCTATATGACCATTGTGGCTAACGATATTACCGTTATCGAAAATCAGCCCGGAGTACGGGTGCAATCGGTAGCCGAATCAAGCTGGGATGCGTGGATCAAAGGGTATCGGCCCAACGAAAATTCGGCCAATACGACCATTTCGTATTACAGCAAAGGCAGTGTGTTGGGCACGCTCCTGAATCTGGCGATTCTGGCGGGCAGTAACGGCGAGCGTAGTATGGACGACCTGATGCGGTTCCTATACAATGAGTACTACAAAAAGCAAAAGCGCGGCTTTACGGATGCTGAATTCCGGCAGGCGGCTGAGCAGATGGCGGGTCGCAAACTCGACGATTTCTTCGGGACGGCCGTCAACACGGCCGATCCAATCAACTACAACGCCTATTTCGAGCCTGTTGGTCTGCAATTGGTGAATGTAGCATCCAAAACACAGGATGGTTTTCTGGGTGCTGCCGTAAGCCCGGCCAATGGCAAATCGACCATTACGAGTGTACGTCGTGGGTCGGCTGCGTATACAGGAGGACTCAACGTTGGGGATGAGGTTATTTCTATCGATAGCGTTCGGGTGGGGGATGATCTGCTGCGTCATATCAGTGGCCGTCGGGTTGGCGAGACTATCAAGGTGCTTGTGAACCGGGCGGGCTTTCTGCGTGAGCTGCCCATCACATTGTCGCAAAATCCGCTGGTCAGCTACCGACTGGAACCACTATCTAACCAGACGTCAGTTCAAAAAGCGCTGTACAATAAGTGGTTGTTTATTAAGTAGAATTTTATTGAACCTTAAGGACGCGAAGTCGCAAAGGACTAAATTCTTTGCGACTTCGCGTCCTTAAGGTTTTAATCAATTTGGCTAAAGCTTCTGGAATGTCCCAGGCTTTGCTGTTTTATTTTTCTCTGCCTGATTTTTACATTCATGTAGTCGATGGTTAAGCCGACTAGTAAGGTAAACGAACCGATGAGCAGGGTTCTCATTTTGAAAGTTGAAAACAATAATCCTGCTATAATTCCACCAAGAAAAAAAGCTGTTATAATCGTTAACTTTAATTTTATAGCGGCTATTAGTTTTGTCTGTTGCCCCTTCGCTTTAAAGAAGAAAAGTTGAGAAACTTCGATGCCTAGATCCGTAAATAAGCCCGTCAAATGAGTTGTTCTGACGGCCGAACTTGAAATCGTTGTGACTAACGAATTTTGAAGCCCCATCGCAAATAGCATTGAACAGGCAACCAGGTTTGGATTATCAGCTATATAATCAAAGCTCAAAAATGCGATTGTTGTTAGAATAAATGTTTCGGATAAAACCGGAATGATAAATATGTATTTATCCATTACTTTTTCTGTAATCTGAATAATGAGATTTGAACAGAAAGAACCTAAAAAGAAGAAAAAGATATAGAGAAAATAATAAAAAGATTGGTTGATATTAATTTTTAAGGCTTCTTCCACCATAAGCGCAAAATGCCCCGTCACATTGGTGGTTAATTTCTGTACCGCCAGATAGCCCACCACATTGACGATACCGGCCACAAAGGAGAGTAGAGACGCGATACCTAAATTTTGCTTTAAACTCCTGCTTTTCCCTTTATGCCTGAACATTTTTTTATTTACGGCGGGTTATATTGGGCATATAACGTCGAGGTATTTGCGATGGTGGGACATTCAGAGTTCCGTCTGCCCGAACCAAAGCTGAACAAAGATAGGCTGCTGATGTTTTGCACCAAAGCTAAATTTATAACCTCAAGCTGGAACTAAAGATGAATAGCAAACAAATGCTGAGGTTAAATTCGCCAAGCCCAACTATTGCCAAACCCCTTGTTAGCTGTTGTTTTTCTTCGCTTTCAAGTCATTCAAGTTTTTTGTGATTGTTGCTTTGTCTGCATTTGTCGTTGCCAAGGTAAATGCAATTTCAAAATTTTCAATTGCTTTCATATTGTCAATATCTGTATATAAATAACCAAGCAAGGAAAAGTAAAAATGATTGTCTTTTAGATTTAATTTTTCTGCCTCTTTAACTGCAGATTGTTTACCCTTTACCTGTGCCAAGGCAAAAGTTCTGTTTAATGCTGTTATTGGTGAATATTCAATTAGCAAAAGTTGATTATAGGCTTGTAAAATATTGTCCCACTTTTTTGGGTTTTCAATTTTGCTACTATGCCAATAGGCAATGTTTGCCTCTAAATGATATTTGCTTAATTCATTTCCTTGAGCACTTTGTATTAAATAAAAATTCCCTTTTGCTATGAGTTCTTCGTTCCATAAATTTCTGTCTTGTTGATCATACAAAATTGGTTCGCCTATTTGATTTGTTCTTGCTTCAAAACGTGAAGAGTGAAAGCACATTAAAGCCATTAAAGCGTTTACGATGGGTTTGTTTGTATTTTCATTTTCTAGTAAAAAATAATTTAAACGCATTGCTTCCAAACACAATTCTTTTCGCAAATGAGCTTTTTGGGTACTTGAATGATAACCCTCATTAAACAGCAAGTATAATGTTGTTAGTACAGCTTCTAATCTTGAATTAATATCGTTTTCTGTGGGAAATTCGATTTTAAAATTTTCGGTTCGTAATTTTTCTTTGGCTCTAAATAATCTTTTGTTGATGGTTTCTTTATTGGTTAAAAAAGCCTCTGCAATTTCGTCAATGCCAAAACCACAAAGGATTCTTAATGCTAAACCAATTTGTGCTTCTGCTGGAATTATTGGATTGCAAATGGTGAAAATCATTTGCAATTGGCTGTCAGTTATATTTTTATTGGATAAATCAATTTCTATATCGTCACTTTGACTTTGATTTATTTTAAAATCAACAACTATTTTTTCAGAAAATGTTTTATGTCTTTTAAAGTAGTCTTTGGTTTTGTGTTTAGCAACAGTATAAAGCCAGGCTGTTGGATTTTCAGGAACACCTTTTAATCCCCAAGTTTCAGAAGCCAATAAAAAAGTATCGTTTGTAATGTCCTCTGCAATTTCAATATGTACAAGACCAAACAACTTACAGAGTACAGAAATTATCTTTCTGTACTCTGTTTTAAAAAGTTGTGCAATTAGTTCTTTATCGTTCAAATTAACTATTAACTGGTATAATAGTTCTAACTTCAACATTTCCACCGTGGCTAAGAATAGGACAACCTTCTGCCAATTTCATCGCTTCGTCAATGTTATTTGCTTTAACAACTATGGTACCTCCAATAATTTCTTTTACTTCTGCATAAGGTCCATCGGCAATTACATTATTAGGTTTCAAAGTTTTTCCTTCAAAACTCAAACGGCTTCCACCTGCCATTTTTCCTTGTGCAGCAATACCGCCCATCCAATCCATCCAATCTTGAATGTTGCCTTGCGTTTGTTCTGGTGTAGGTCCAAACGATTCGTTGATTTCGCTTCTGAAAATCATTAGAAATTCTTTCATTTTTTTACTTTATTAATTGTTACACCATAATGACGATTGACTTTTTGAATATTGGACATAAAGTCGAAAATATTTTTTTTGTCAGTTGATGTTTGCAGAGTGGTCGGTTAAAATAACAGCTAACTCGTAAATAGATGCACTAAACCATGTAATCAATGCGTCAATACAGAACTTTACAGTTGTATTGACGCATTGATATTATTGAAAGCAAACAATTTGAACTACATCTTCGCCAGCAACTCATTTGCTAATTGCGTCAAGCCAATTGTAGCGGGTTCGGCGATGAAGGTGACGTTGGCGCGTTTGTGCATGTCGGGAATGTTGGGGTCGACAACGTATATGGGTACGCCGTCGCGAACGGCATACACCAGACCAGCCGCCGGATACACATTGAGAGACGTACCCACGACTATGAATAGATCGGCTTCGTAGGTGATGTCCAGAGCTACATCCATCATGGGTACAGCTTCGCCAAACCAGACAATGTGCGGTCGCAGTTGGGAGCCTTTTTCACAGAGGTCGCCCATTTTGATTTCCCAGCCCTCGATGTCGTATACCAGCGATTCGTCGGCGGTTGAGCGCGATTTAAATAACTCGCCATGTAGATGAACCACGTTTGACGAACCGGCTTTCTCGTGAAGGTTATCAACGTTCTGCGTGATCACCGTTACGTCGTATTTCTCCTCCAGTTTCACCAATGCATAGTGCCCGGCATTGGGCTGTACGCTCAGTGCCTGTCTCCGGCGCTGGTTATAAAAATCCTGCACCAGCGTCGGATTTCGCTGCCAGGCTTCGGGGGTGGCTACATCTTCAATCCGGTGGTTTTCCCAAAGACCATCGGAAGCCCGGAAAGTCGGTATACCGCTCTCGGCACTAATCCCAGCACCGGAGAGCACAACAATTTTTTTCATAGGCTTTATTGGTATGGGGCAGAGGGGTAAGGGCAGAGGGTGGATTAACTACTTGTTTTACCCTTTGCCCATACCCCCATGCCCTCTGCTCATTCAACCACAATCTCATCCGTTGCGAACTTCGTTTTTTGACCCGCCCGTGGATGATCGGGGGGGCAGACGCCTGCGTTTTTAGCGCGAATGCGGACGTAGCGGGCGCGGGCAGTTTTGAAATCGGCAACGACCGGCAAGATGTCCCAGGGACCGGTTAACTCATACTTGACCGGTTGCGAGATCGCTTCTTTATAATCCGAGCCATCTTTCGATAAGGCAATATCGACCGAGGTAGGTGGAAACGTTTGCTGGAGAATGATTTTCAGGAAGTTGAGCGATACTTTCGTGACACTCGTCACATCGCCCAGGTCGAGCGTCACTTCCATGTCGTCGTTGAAATTCACCCATTGGCGCTTGTCGCGTGGCGTTTCGCCCCGAACACCGTCGGTTAATTTGGCCATGGCCGGGTCGGCGGTCGGATCAGGGGCTATGGCGTACTTGTATGACTTATTCTTGCCTTTATGCAGGGTGAATGTCTGGGTCAGGCGCCCTCCGGTTGGGGTCATGGCCTTCACCGTTGCAGTTTTGGTCAGCGTAAAGGGGCCAATGTATTCGGTGCTTTTCTCGTTGGGCTCTTTACCGTTTGTTGTGTAAAAAATCTGGCTGTCCGAATCCAACTTGCTCAGTTTCACCTGAAGCTGTCCCTGATCGTTAGGTTGCGTGTTGGCCGAAATGTCAAACAACCGTTTGGCATAATTGACCGGAATGGCCGACAGTTTGGGCAGGTGATTCTTAAGCCGCTGGGCAAAATCCTCGAAGTTGTGCGGACCGGCCTGCATCCAGCCAATCTCCGCCAGCGCAATCGCCCGTGGGTAAGCCATATACTCAACGACTTCGGGTGTAGGCATCATTTCGGTCCAGATATTCCCCTGAACACCCAGCACATACTTCTGCTCATCGGCCGACAGTTCGGTAGGCATGGGTTCGTAGGCATACACCTGATCCAGTGGCAGATAACCGCCAATGGCCAGTGGCTCGGTTGCCGGGTTGCCCTGATAATAATCCAGATAGCAGGTGTTGGTGGGCGTCATGACCACGTTATGCTTCTGTTTGGCTGCTTCAATACCGCCCGTTGTCCCGCGCCAGCTCATCACGGTGGCATTGGGCGCCAGTCCACCTTCCAGAATTTCGTCCCAGCCAATGATCGACCTACCTTTGGTACTCAAAAACTTCTCGATACGCCGAATGAAATAGCTTTGCAGTTCATGCTCGTCTTTAAGTCCGTTCTTCTTAATTAGATCCTGACAAAACGCACTGGCTTTCCAGGCGGTTTTGGGGCATTCGTCGCCCCCGATATGGATATATTTACTGGGGAAAAGGGCTATGACTTCGGTCAATACATCCTGTAAAAAGGTGAATGTTTTCTCCGATGGGCAATACACATCGTCCGAAATACCCCACTGGGTACGCACTTTATACCCTTTAGCGGGGTCACAACCTAGTTCGGGGTAGGCCGCCAGAGCCGCCTGAGCATGGCCGGGCATTTCGATTTCGGGAACAACCGTCACAAATCGGCTTTGGGCGTACCGGACCACATCCCGGATTTCGTCCTGCGTGTAAAAACCGCCCACGGGTTTTCCGTCGAACTGCTGCGGGTAATTCTGGTAGTTCTGGCCAACCACCGTTTCGGCCCGTTTGCTACCGATCTGCGTCAGTTTGGGGTATTTCTTGATCTCAATCCGCCAGCCCTGATCGTCGGTCAGGTGCCAGTGAAACGTATTCTGCTTATGCATCGCCATCAGATCGATAAACTTCTTGACAAACGACACGGGCATAAAATTCCGGCCAACGTCGAGCATCAGGCCCCGGTAGCCAAAACGAGGTTTGTCGGCAATGGCACAGGCAGGCATTGAGAGCATAGGGGCCTGGGCAGAGGGCATTGGCGGGGCTGGTAGTAGTTGTCGCATGGTTTGAGCGGCATAGAAAAGCCCTTTGGCCGTAGCGGCTTCGGCCAGCACCTTACCCGGCGTTACGGTCAGTTTATACCCTTCGTCACCCAGATTCAACTTTTTAGTTAACGTAAAGAAAATGTGCGCTCCTTTGGCTAATCCCGGGCTGGTAGGGGCCACCGTTAGCGAAATACCGTTAGCGGTTTTGACTTGCCCGGCAAAGGTCTGAGCCACCGCCCGCACACTGGCATCGGTAGCAGGAGCAATAACGATTCGTGTGGTATTGGTCAGCGTAAACTGGCCATTTTGACCCGAAAAACGGGCTGGAAACGGTATAAGGTTATATTGGTTGTCAGTTTGGGAGAAAGCAGTGGTTGAAAGTAATAGAAAAAAAAGCAGGAAATGTTTCATGCGTTCCGGTTACGTCGATTGTTTTTCTGCAAAATAGTGATGATTTCCCAATGGTACACCAAACAAAAAACCTTCCGGTCAGGGAAGGCTATTTGTAGTTAGTGCTCGTCCGCGATTACATAGCGGATGGATGAGGTCTAAGTCTGTGACGCGAACGACAGGAATTGCAGTTTTGGTAACAGGCAATTCGCTTTATTTTTTCGACGCTACTTTCTTCGTTGCTGCGGGCTTTTTCGTGGCGGCTGCTTTGGACGGAGCCTTCGAGCTAGCGGCTTTTTTGGCCGGTGCTTTCGTGGCGGCTGCCGGATCATCGCCCGCCAGATTCAGACAATCTTCAAGCGTAAGCGTAGTGGGGTCAATATCTTTTGGGATACGTACATTCCGCTTGCCGACGGCCAGATACGGCCCATATTGGCCATTTACCACTTTAATTTCCGGCCGTTCAGGAAACTCCTTGATGTATTTATTGGCTTCCTGCTGCCGTTTGGCATCGATAAGTTCAATGGCCCGTTCCAATGTTAAGCCTGCCATAGGCTCGTTGCGAGGAAGCGAGATATACTTCTCGTCGTATTTTACATACGGACCAAAACGACCCTTGCCGGTGGTAACGGGCTTGCCCAGGTAATCGCCCAGCGATTCACTGAGGGATTCGGCGCGTTTCTGCTGAATAAGCTGAATAGCCCGCTCCGCATCGATCGAATAAGGGTCATCTTCCTTGGTCAGCGATACATACTTGTCGTCGTGCTTGACATAAGGGCCAAATTTGCCGATACCGATAGTCATAGCCTTATCTTCGAAGAAACCAACTTCGCGCGGTAGGGCGAACAAATCGAGGGCTTCCTGCAAGGTGATCGTTTCAATCAGTTGCCCATCGCGCAGGTTGGCAAACCGTGGTTTATCCTCATCGCTGGCGTCACCGATCTGTACGTAAGCCCCATATTTACCCAGCCGGGCCGATACGGGTTTACTAGTAGCCGGATCAATCCCCAGTTCACGAGCACCGGTTTTAAATGACCCAACCGACGACCCCTGGATTTCTTCGATGTTCTTATGGAAATCGCCGTAGAATTCTTCCAGCATTTTCTGCCAGTTCATCCGTCCATCGGCAATTTCATCAAACTCCTTCTCAACAGTCGCTGTAAACTGATAATTGACGATGTCGGGGAAATACTCGACCAGAAAATCGTTCACCACGATTCCAGTATTGGTCGGGAAGAGCTTCGCTTTTTCGGAGCCGAAGGTTTCTTTACCGCTAGTTTCCGTAATGTGATTCTGCTGTAGGGTGAATTCCTGATATGTCCGTTCCTGACCGGGCTTGTCCTGTTTGATCACATACCCCCGGTTGATGATGGTCGAAATCGTTGGCGCGTAGGTCGACGGGCGACCGATGCCCATTTCTTCCAGCTTTTTCACCAGCGAGGCTTCGGCATAGCGGGGTTGCGGACGGGTGAATTTCTCTGTTGCTTTCATCTGACCCAGGTTCAGCACCTGACCGATGGTAAGCGGTGGTAACATACCTTTCGCTTCCTCATCGTCTTCGTCATCTTTCGATTCGAGATAAACCCGCAGAAACCCATCAAACTTAATGACTTCGCCCTGGGCAACCAGTTCACTAGGAAAGGTTGTATTCTGAGCCGGTGTTTGTGGGTTGAATTTGACCTGTTTAGCTGGATCGTAATCCTCGCCGAAGACATCAAAACTCAAATCCTGCTCCAATTGAGTGCCGTTGGCAAACCGGATGCCGATGGTGACGATAGTCCGTTCGAGCTGCGCATCCGACATTTGGGAGGCAATGGCGCGTTTCCAGATCAGTTCATACAAGCGTTTCTGGTCGCGGTCGGCACCGGCATGGCGGTCGTTGAAGTTGGTAGGCCGGATGGCTTCGTGCGCTTCCTGGGCCGACTCGTTTTTGGTCTTAAACTGACGAGTTTGCACGTACTTTGGTCCAAACTCAGTTTCGATCTCGGCTTTAGCCTTGTCGATGGCTTCCTGCGACAAGTTGGTCGAGTCAGTTCGCATGTACGAAATCTTACCGGCTTCGTACAGATTCTGCGCCAGGCGCATCGTGCGGTCGACCGAGTAACTGAGCTTTCGCGAGGCTTCCTGCTGTAAGGTTGAGGTGGTAAAGGGTGGAGCGGGCGATTTCTTGGCGGGTTTTACCTCCAGGTTCTTGATCGTAAACGTAGCGCCAATGCAGGCTTCCAGAAATTTACGCGCTTCGCCCGAGGTTTGGAAATTCTTAGGCAGTTCGGCGTTCAACACTTTAGTGCCGTCGACAATAAACTGGGCCGTGACTTTAAACGACGATTTGGCCGAGTGCCTGTCAATTTCCCGTTCGCGTTCGACGACCAACCGTAGAGCCACCGATTGCACACGACCAGCCGACAGACCCGTGGAGCCCCCTTTAATTTTCCGCCATAACACCGGCGACAGCTCATAACCCACCAGCCGGTCGAGAACCCGGCGAGCCTGCTGGGCATTGACCAGATCGACATCGATGGTCCGGGGGGTTTGAATGGCGTTCAGGATAGCGTTCTTTGTGATCTCACGGAACACAATTCGTTTCGTATTATCACGGAGGCCAAGCGCTTCTTTCAAATGCCACGAAATGGCTTCTCCTTCGCGGTCATCATCGGTAGCGAGCCAGACCTCTTCCGCCGATTTGGCCAGCGATTTAAGTTCACTGACTAATTTCTTTTTATCGGGGGATATTTCATACGACGGTTTAAAGCCATTGGTAACATCGACGGCCAGCCCATCTTTGGGTAGATCGCGAACGTGGCCAAAGCTCGACTTCACCAGGAAGTCTTTGCCCAGATAGCCTTCAATGGTTTTCGCTTTCGCCGGCGACTCCACTATGACTAAGTTTTTCGACATATCGGTTTTTCAGGTTGATACGGTTTCCGCTCTTCTTTTGTTGCGAACCAGCTATTTAGGGATAAGGTTTACGGAAGTTGATTTGTCGTAAACCATAACCGACCGGCCCAAATATAGACGCAAAAGCACTGACTTGTACAAATTGCCAAGTTAAGTGTAACGAATCAAAAGCGGGGGATCGACAGCCCAACGGGCTATTACAGTTATATAGGAATAACACAAAGTGGGCCGGTTCCGTTCGGAATGCATCAAAGAAACCCCTCAGAATGAGCTTAAAATGGGTATTTTAACGGGTAGGATAATCGACAACCATCACTTTATGGAAACATCCTGTCTGCTGCATCTTTTACGTATGAAGATTTTTTTAACACTTGCGATATTCCTGCCCATGATGGCCTGCCAGTCGAAAACGGAATTGGCCGACACGGTTAGCACGCAGGATGCTATGCCACGTCAAATGGCAGCCCTAAAAGCACCCCCATCGCCCGAACAGGCTGAAGCCGATGAGGATGAACTGAGCGTGCCCGAATCGGCTCCACAACCTCAGCCTACAGCGAATCGACAAATTATACGGAATGCTCAGTTGCGGATGCGTGTCAGCGATTTTGCGGCATCCGGAAAACATATAGAACAGATAATCAGGCAGGCTGGCGGGCAGATAACCAGCTCAAATGAAACGAAAGGCTACAATACCATCGAAAATGCATTGGTGATTCGGGTGCCAGCTGCTGGTTTTGATGCCCTGCTGGCGAACCTTGTTAAGGAATCCATATTTACGGATACCAAATCGATTACAGCAGAGGATGTGACCCGGCGGTATGTGGATACGGAAGCCCGGATACGCAGTAAGAAAGCCGTAGAAGAAACGTATCTCAAGTTGCTAAAACAGGCTCGAAATGTAGAGGATGTTCTAAAAATAGAGGAACAATTGGCCGCAATTCGGGAAGAGCGCGAGGTGCAAGAAGCTGAACTCCGCCAATTGAAGGACGATGTTGCGCGGAGTACTATTAACCTGACCTATTATCAGCAGACTGAAACGGTCCTAAATCCTGAAGCGCCGTTTTACACCCAAATATGGACCAATCTGACCGATGGTTTTCGACTGATTGGGAATGTCTTTGTCGGGGTATTTTACTTTTTACCGCTCCTCCTGATTATTGGCGGAATTGGCTGGCTAATCGCTCGCTGGCGCCGTAAACGGCGGTTACAATAGAACACGGATCATTATGATTGTTATGATACGTTAAGATGTTTGTTATTCCATAATAAAAGATAAAATATTGATATTTAAGCGATTAATAATCATTGTTTATCATAATCATCATAAAGATCCGTGTTCTATTTAGGTAATTGAATGATAAACTCAGTGCCTTCACCTGGCTTTGTGCTGATCTGAATTTCACCGTTATGCCCTTTGGTAATAATATCGTAACTCAACGAGAGACCTAAACCTGTGCCCTGGCCGGTGGGTTTCGTGGTGAAGAAAGGCTGGTAAATTTTATGCCGTATTTCGTCGGGAATGCCGATGCCATTGTCGCTGATGCTAATCGTAACGGCGTCCTTTTCAGCTCGTGTGCTTACCTGAATTTGCGGCTGATAGCCATTACCGATTTGTTTTTGTTTCGTTTGCACGGCATAAAAGGCGTTGTTGTAGATGTTGAGAAACACCCGGCCAATATCCTGCGGAACCAGATTGACCGTCCCAACGGTTGGGTCGAGGTCGAGTTTCAGATCGGCATTGAACGATTTGTCTTTGGCTCGTAGCCCGTGGTAAGCAATGCGCAGAAATTCATCGGCCAGATCATTCAACTTTGTAGGCTGCTTTTGCCCACTGGTACTGCGACTATGTGCCAGCATCCCTTTTACAATCGAATCAGCCCGTTTGCCGTGATGCGTAATCTTTTGCAGGTTCTGGGTCAAATCCCCCATAATCTCGTCTGCATAGGCTTTTTCGGAGTCGGGCAGGTGCTGCATGGGGCCTTCCTTCAACTCATCGACCAGTTCAGCCGATACTTCTGAGAAGTTATTGACAAAATTGAGCGGGTTCTGAATTTCGTGGGCTATACCCGCCGTTAGTTCGCCGAGAGAGGCTAGTTTTTCCTGTTGGACAAGTTGATTCTGTGTGGCTTTCAGTTCGTCGATCGACTGTTTTAAGGCAGCGGTCCGCTCTTCAACTTCACGCTCCAGCCGTTCATTCTGGGCTGCGATCAGCCGATTTCGTTCGATTTCACGTTCTTTTTTCAGTTGTTCCTTCTCAATGGCTTGCTGGATTACCTGTTGACGGACCAGCTTGTATCGATTCATCAGCGCACCCGTAAAGGCGATAATCATCCAGGCAAAACAGGCACTCTCAACGTATTCCACATTTTCATGAATAACTCTGGGAAGATCGACACTAAAATAAAGCCCCAGTATCTCAGTCGTTAGTGTAAAGAGCCAGAGTAGAAACAGTGGGGTCAGGGCCACCAATAGGTAACGAGCCTCAAGCAAACCTTGTTTCATCCGGCGAACTGCCATCAGCATACAAAGTCCGTAGATGAGCCTAATGAGCACTTCAATCAAAAGTGCCCATTCATCGATCGGGACAAGGAGTGTGCTAAACGAGAGGACCTGGACTACATTGGCCGCTACGGTCAAAACCAAGGTTGTGGTAATGACTTTGTCCAGCCGGGCCATGTAGGAGGGTAGCTGAAGTAGTTTTCGGATCGACTGGACGAAAAAGATAAAAAAGACGGTAAAGAAAAAATTGGCGATTAGTTTGACCTCGTAGGGATGTTCTTCGGCGAATGCTAACTGAAGGCGGTAGTTATTGCGATCGAGTACGAAAAAAAACAGACAAATACCGAAATAGAGATAGACCCGATCATGGATCGAATAATAGATAATCAGGTTATAGCAGGATGCCAGCACTAAAATTCCGATGATAACCCCTTCAATAAGGTAATTTTTCCATCCTTTTTCGGCCGTTATAGTGTTGAACACAGCTTCGATACGGCCTTGTTCGGTTTGAAATTGGGGCGACAGATACAGTATGGGCGGATGCCAGAATGCATTCTGCGCCCGTGCATATACTGTAGTTTCCTGACCGGAGGATAGGGTGAAAAATAGACGGGCACGTTCGTGGGACCCTTTATGGATGGGTAGTTTACTGTAGGGAATAAGGTCTCCAGTGAGCTGGTGTTGCCATTGGCCAGCGCTGTCAAGCCTGTATAGATCAATGTAGTCGCTGTTGAAGTCGCAGTAAAAAATCCTTAATTCATGGGGAAGAGCGTTTTTGATGCGCATTCGCATCCAGTAGGTGTGGGACTCCCGCTTTCGCGAGAAAAATTTATCGTAACGAAAAGCGGGATGATTCAGAACTTGTTTGAAGGTAAGGTTTCCCTTTAGGTCTTCCAGTACCTGAAAATAAGTAGTGTCGGGTCGGAAGAAGCTAGAGTCCTTCTTGATTTCATAGACCGGTGGCAGACTGGTCTGTGCCAGTGCTACCGATAGTAGGCCGATCCAGCTACTGAGTAATAAGAACAGTGTTTTCACCGGAGACAATTGGTAACGAGTGCCGGAGTTAAGTTCAACGCTCTAAAGTAGGCGATTTGCCCGACAAACCATTGTACGGTCGTCTCAACCTGACATTTGAGGGGCAATTTTATGGTAACGATCAGCTCGCCGATTTGCCTTGTAGTAGATTTAAATCAGGCTGGGCATACTTATATACTTTGAAATACAGGGTAGTTTTTGTTTGGTAAACGCCTTCAATCTTTGAGATTTCGTTGATGAATTCAACAAGATCGTGGTTCGTAGGGCACATCACATCCACTTCCAGATCATAATCGCCGGAGGTACTGGCCAGAAAACTGACTTCGGGCATCTGAGCAATTGTTTCAGCCACTGGTTCTTTCAGCGTAGCCGGTCGTACGTACACGGCGATGTGGGCGTAGGCACGAAAGCCTACTTTATCTGGATCGACCCGGCCAATAATACTTAGCACACCATCGTCAAGTAGCCGATTAAGCCGTGTTCGGGCTGTACCTACCGATACATTCAGATGATCAGCAATTTCAGTAAACGACATGCGGCCGTCTTTCTGAAGGCAGGAGAGAATGGCAAAATCCAGATCGTCCAGGATGCTATGTGTCTTTTCCATTGCTGCTTTTCGGCAGGATTTACTGCAGTAAATCCTGTCTGATAATTATTGTGTGTAAAAATATTGCTAAAATTTGACATGAGTCTAAATAATTTTTAGTTTGCATTCCTTATTTCTGCAAAATATGCAGAATTTCAACAAAGCTATGAAGTATAGTCTGGTTCAGAATTACATAAATGGAGCCTTTGTCGATGCGGCTACGGATCGGACGCTGGAGGTGATTTCACCCGTCGATGGCACGCTTCTATCGACAGTACCCATGTCTACTGCGACGGATCTGGACAAGGCAGTACAAGCAGCGCAGGCAGCTTTTCCGGCCTGGAGTCGGACAACGCTGAAGGAACGTGTTCAGGTCTTTTTTCGCTACAAAGCCTTGCTGGAAAAGAATCTGACCGAATTGGCGCTGCTGGTACAGGAAGAGAATGGAAAGACTTACGAGGAAGCCGTCGCCGAAATTGAAAAAGGCGCTGAACTGTCGGAGTTTGCCTGCTCTCTACCCCAAATCGTTACCGGCGAAATTCTGGAAGTGAGTCGGGGTGTCGAATGCCGGACCGAGCGAGCACCGCTGGGAGTCGTCGCCAGCATTGTTCCGTTCAATTTTCCGAGCATGGTGCCCAACTGGACCATTCCTAATGCCATAGCACTGGGGAACTGCATGATTATCAAACCATCGGAGAAAGTGCCGTTGAGTGTTGGTCGTCTGGCAGAACTGCTACAGGAAGCGGGATTGCCCAATGGGGTGTTCAATATTGTGCATGGTGATCGGGAAGTTGTCGAAGCCATTTGCGATCATCCGGGTATCGAAGCTGTATCGTTTGTCGGCTCCACCAAGATTGCCAAGCTGGTTTATCAGCGAGCGACAAGTAATTTCAAACGGTGTCTGGCGCTGGGCGGAGCAAAAAATCACCTGATCGTCCTGCCGGATGCCATTCCGGGTATGACAGCCCAAAATATTACCGCGTCGATGGCCGGTTGTGCTGGACAACGTTGTATGGCTGCATCGGCGATGGTGGCTGTCGGGCCGGTCGATCATATTATCGAAAAATTGTGCGAAGAAGCCCAGAAAGTGGTGCCGGGTAAAAACCTGGGGGCCGTTATCAATCGGGAGTCGAAAGAACGGATCGAACGATACATTACCGAAGCCGAACAGCAGGGCGCTAAAGTACTGGTCGATGGCCGGAGCCCAAAGGTGGAAGGCAAAGAAGCCGGAACCTATGTAGGTCCGACGGTGATCGATTATGTTCGACCCGATATGGCGATTGCCAGGGAAGAGATCTTTGGCCCCGTCATTAGCATCATGCGAACTAAAACTGTCGATGAAGCCCTAGCCATTGAAAATGCAAATCCATACGGCAACGCAGCCGCAGTTTTTACGCAAAATGGCGGTATGGCGCGCTACGTGATGGATCGGGCTAGTGCCGGTATGGTGGGGGTCAATGTAGGCGTACCTGTTCCGCGTGAGCCGTTCTCATTTGGTGGTTGGAACGAAAGCCGTTTTGGCGTGGGCGATATCACCGGCAAAAGTTCCATCGAGTTCTGGACTAAACTGAAGAAAACCACCACCAAATGGAACCCCGAATCGGGGATTAACTGGATGAGTTAAACCAAAACGTCTTCTGTTTACAGACTTTTTTTTCAGTTTGTTGACACAAGAATAGTTGACGCGTCAGCCAACTGAAAACAAAAGACTGAAAACTGTAAACTTAATTTTTATGCTAGACACAATCTCACTTACCGAAACCGACGAAGTACTTCAGGATAATTTCGATTCGACGGTGTTTGTCTGGAGCAAACAGAAGGGTATTTCGCCTATCGCTGTAAAGTACGCGAAAGGGGTATATCTGTATGATTATGACGACAAACGCTACATTGACTTTTCGTCGGGTTTGATGAACGTGAATATCGGCCACGGCAATCAGCGGATTACAGAGGCTGTAGTTCGGCAGATGCAGGAAGTCAGCTACGTGACACCTTATTGCGTGACAAAGGTGCGGGGTGAGCTTGGTAAGAAACTAGCCGAAATATGCCCCGGCGATCTCAACAAAGCTTATTTTACACTTTGTGGCGCTACTTCGATTGAAGCGGCTATCAAAATGGCTCGTTCGTATACGGGGCGTCATAAAATCATCAGCCGCTATCAGTCCTATCACGGGGCTACCTATGGAGCGCTTTCGGTCGGTGGCGACCCACGAAAATTACCGGATGATTCGCAGCAATCGCCCAATTTCGTTCATGTCGACATTCCGTACCGTTACCGCTGGAACCACGATGAAGCCAGTATGCTTACGGATTCGGTCGAGCAGTTGGAACGTATCCTTGGCTACGAAGGGCCGGGTAATGTTGCCGCCATTTTACTGGAAGGCGAATCGGGTACGTCGGGCTGTTTGCAGTATCCGGAAGGATATCTGAAAGCGGTTCGTGACATTTGCGATAAGTACGGTATCCTGCTGATTATCGATGAGGTAATGAGTGGCTTTGGTCGTACAGGTAAATGGTTTGGTTTTGAAAATCATGGGATTGTGCCCGATATGGTGACTATGGCAAAAGGGATTACCAGCGGCTATGTACCCTTTGGCTGCCTGATGATGACGGATAAAATCGCGGCTAAGTATAACGATACCGTACTGGCAACCGGGATGACTTACAATGCCCATCCGGTTGGCTGTGCGGCTGCGTTAGAAACCATTAAAATCTATGAAGATGAAAACCTGATCGAAAATGCGGCCGAGATGGGACGCTACGTTTCGGAGCAGGCTGAACGGATGAAACAAAAGCATCCATGCATTGGTGATTTCCGAACGACTGGGTTGCTGGGGTGTTTTGAGATCGTCAAAAATCGGGCCACGAAAGAACCAATGGCCCCGTTTAACGCCAAACCTGAGGATATGGCCGTGATGGGTAAAGTAGCGGCCAAAATCAAGGAATTGGGTATGTACACTTTTGTTCGCTGGAGTTATGTGTTCGTGGCTCCGCCTTTGTGTGTAACCCGTGAGCAGATCGACGAAGGACTAGCCATTATCAGCGAAGCGTTAGCCATCGCCGACGCTTATATAGAATAACGGACAGATAAATTAACTATTCGGCGGGGTCATTTTTGGTGTTTGGTATCTTATTTGCGGGATTTCAATGAGTGTGTGAACCGAAAATAGGATTTGGTAAACAATAAATTCATCAAAATATGATAACGTCAAGACGCAAATTTTTAGAAGCCCTTTCGGTGGGTACAGCTTCGACTTTCTTACCTGCCACAGTGCTTGCGTCTGAACGCAAAAAGGCCGTAAAAGCAGAGTCTGGAAAACGAATTATTCTGGATACCGATACGGCTACGGATGATGCACTGGCTGTTCTGATGGCGGTCAGTTCGCCAAAACTAAAAGTTGAGGCCATAACCATTACGGTTGGGAATGTAGGCTTTGAGCAGCAGACAAAAAATGCGCTTTACACGCTGGAAGTAGCGGGTAAATCAGGCCAGATTCCAGTGTATCAGGGCTCGGCACGGCCACTAACCCGCGAAGTGCATGGTACGGCAACCTACGTACATGGGAGCGACGGTATGAGTGATTCGTTTTTTCCGGACCCGAAGCAACAGCCGGAAAAAGAACATGCGGTCGACGCCATGATTCGCCTGGTCAAGGCCAATCCGGGCCAACTGACAATTGTAGCGATTGGACCACTCACGAATATCGCGTTGGCATTGTTAAAAGAGCCTACGATTGCGAAGAAAGTGAAAGGGCTTTATTTCATGGGTGGTTTTTACAAGTTCTACGGGAATATTAATCCGGGCGCTACGTACAATGCCTGGGTAGACCCCGAAGCAGCCCGGATTGTGTTTCAGTCAGGGATTCCGATTACAACCGTAGGGTTTGATGTTAGCGTAAGGAGTTCGGTGTTTACCGACGACGATTATGAGCAGGTGTCGAAGCTAGGTACGAAGTATGCGGACTTTTTCATGAAGATCAACCGCATTCGTCGGCAGTATTGCAAAGAACACCAGAAAATGAATGGCTCCAACCACCCCGATGCCATTACCATTGCCGCCGTTATCGATCCGACTATGGTAACGCAGTCGGTATCCCGATTTGTTGATGTAGAAACACGAGGTGAACTGACAGTAGGTGCATTGGCTATTGATGAGTTAGAGGTTTGGAAAAAAGCCCCTAATGCCACCATTTGTGTAGAGGCTGATGAAGCCCGATTTAAGAAATTGGTATTCGATACTTTGAAATTAAGTTGAAGAGTTTGTAGTTTGTGCGGGGCGACTCGTGTCGTTTACAGGTTTGTTTTTGACCAACGACTACAAACGGCACGGGTCGCCCCGTATAAACACGAACTCGATGCAGCATCAAACCGAAGCCCGCGTAGACGAATCATCGGCACTTTATAGCGAAGACCTGGCCCCAATTCCCGCGTCGAAGCGGACGTGGAATACCTGGAACTATGCGGCTCTTTGGATCAGCATGAGTTTGTGTATTCCTACGTATATGATGGCTAGTTCGCTCATTGAAGGAGGAATGAACTGGTGGCAGGCCATTCTGACTATTTTTCTGGGGAACACCATTGTACTCGTTCCAATGATTCTAAACGGTCATGCCGGTACTAAATATGGTATCCCGTTTCCCGTGCTGGCACGGGCCAGTTTTGGTACCAGTGGGGCAAATATACCAGCGATGCTACGTGCCATTGTAGCCTGTGGGTGGTTCGGAATTCAGACCTGGCTCGGTGGATTTTCGGTCTATCAAATGCTGCGGCTGTGGATTCCACCGATCGAGACTTTGCCAGACATATTCCCAGCATCGTTTGGTTTACAGACCGGCCCGGCCATATGCTTCCTGCTCTTCTGGCTGCTGAATATGTATGTTGTCTACCTGGGGGTCGACAGTATCAGGAAATTACTCATTTACAAAGCTTTTTTTCTTCCTGTTGCTGCACTTGCCCTGCTTTGGTGGGCCATTTCGGCTGGAAACGGACTAGGGCCCATTCTGCGGCTACCCTCCAAATTTGCGAATTCATCAGCCTTTTTTGCCTTTTTTTTTCCATCTCTAACCGGCATGGTCGGTTTCTGGGCAACACTCTCGCTGAACATCCCTGATTTTACCCGGTATGCCACCAGCCAGAAAGCACAGATCAAAGGGCAGGCCATTGGCTTACCACCGTCCATGACCTTGTTTTCGTTCATTGGGGTAGTAGTTACCTCAGCTACGACAATCATTTACGGAACCACGATCTGGGACCCACTGATCCTGGCCGGAAAATTTGAAAACAAACTATTGGTCAGCGTAGCCATGATTTCGGTAGCCATCTCTACGTTAGCCACCAACATAGCCGCTAATATTGTCAGTCCTGCCAACGATTTTGCCAATCTGGCACCGTCAAAAATCGATTTTCGGAAGGGGGGGTACATAACCGGAATTATAGGCGTTCTGATCTTTCCCTGGAAACTGATTGCCGATCCCACGGGCTTCATTTTTACGTGGCTGGTTGGGTATTCCAGCCTGCTTGGGCCGGTGGGTGGCATTATGATCGCAGACTATTTCTTCCTGCGAAAACAGAAACTGGTGCTGAATGACCTGTATAGCACAAGCGGGATATACAGCTTCAAGAATGGCTTTAATTCATCGGCAATTATCGCCTTGCTGGCAGGAATTATTCCGAACATTCCAGGCTTCCTGACGACCATTCACGCTATTCCTGCCGACAGTGTACCGACCTGGATTTCACAGCTATATAACTATGCCTGGTTCGTCGGCTTTTTCCTGAGCGGGAGTGTATATCTAGGATTGATGCGGGGGAGTCTTTTAACCGCAAAGAGCACAGAGGTTTTCGCCAAGAGCGCATAGAATTTCTCGAAGACTATAAAGCATATATGTCTATACTAATTAAAAACGGTCGGGTTATTACGGCGGCTGAGGATTACGTTGCGGATATTTTTATTGAGGGGGAAACGATCTCGGCCATCGGAAAAAATCTGCCCATTCAGGCCGATACAGTTATCGACGCATCGGGAAAGTTAGTGTTTCCAGGTGGGATTGATCCGCATGTACACTTGTCGATGCCATTTATGGGTACGTTTTCTAGCGATACCTACGAGACTGGTACGCGGGCGGCACTATTCGGTGGAACGACGACCGTCATTGATTTTGTATTGCAAAAACAGGGACATTCGCTGAAAGAAGCCCTCGCCGACTGGAATTCCCGCGCCCGTGGAACTGCCGTAGGCGATTACAGTTTCCACATGGCCGTAACCGATTTCAACGACGAGTCGAAGGCGGAAATCAAAGAAATGGTTGAAAACGAAGGTATTACGTCGTTCAAAACCTTCATGGCCTACAAAGGGGCGTTGATGATCAACGACAGCCAGATGGTCGGCCTGATGCAGGAAGTGAAAAAGCAGGGGGGAATGGTGACGGTTCATGCCACCAATGGCGATATGATCGATTACTTGATTGCCAAACATCGGTCTGAAGGGAAATTAGCACCGCTATACCACTATCTGTCACAGCCTGAAGTGACCGAAGCGGAAGCAAGCTGCCGTTTTACCGATCTGGCTGATTACACCGGTTGCCCCGGCTACATCGTACACATGACTTGTGAAGGGGCCCTGAATGGCGTTCGGAATGCCACCCGGCGTAATCAGAAAGTTTTTGCCGAAACCTGTATTCAATACCTGATTCTGGATGCGTCGTTGTACGAGCAGAATTTCGAGGGAGCCAAATGGGTGATGAGCCCGCCGTTGCGGGAGAAAAAAGACCAGCAGGCACTCTGGGCGGGTATCAATCAGGGACTAGTACAGGTAGTTGCTACCGATCATTGCCCGTTTATGTGGGAGCAAAAATTAATGGGTAAGGACGATTTCTCGAAGATTCCGAATGGGCACCCGGCTATTGAAAACCGCATGGAACTGCTGTACAGTGAGGGCGTAAACAAAGGCAAAATCACGTTGAACAAGTACGTGGAAGTAGCCTGCACGAACCCAGCCAAAATCTTCGGGATGTTTCCCAAAAAGGGGACAATCGGCATAGGTAGCGATGCCGATATTGTGATTTTTGACCCGGAAGAACAGCATACGCTTTCGGCCAAAACCCACCACATGAACGTCGATTATTCTGGTTACGAAGGCAGGGAGCTAACCGGCAAAGTTAAGACTGTTCTACTTCGCGGCACGGTCGCTGTTGACGACAACCAATGCCTGATCGACAAAGGTTTCGGTCAGTTTATTAAACGAAATAAAGTAAACGGAAAGATTTAAATGCGAGGAGCGGGGAGCAGGGTGCCGGGAGCACGAAGATGAAAAACAAGCTCCATGCTCCCGGCACCCTGCTCCCCGCGAAACCAACAAACCCAACATACGCATGCCACGACTAATTAAATCGGGATTGATCCAGATGAGCCTGCCAAAGACTGAGGGCGAAGGCACGATTGACGAAATTAAAGAAGCGATGGTGCAGAAGCACATCCCGCTTATTGAAGAGGCCGGTCAGAAGGGCGTGCAGATATTGTGTTTGCAGGAGATTTTTAACACGCCCTATTTCTGTCCGGGGCAAAATAGTGCCTGGTATGCATCGGCCGAATCAGTTCCTGGTCCTACTACCGAGCGGATGGCCGAATATGCCAAAAAATACAATATGGTGATGATTGTACCGGTTTATGAACGGGAACAAGCCGGCGTATTGTACAACACGGCGGCTGTTATCGACGCCGATGGTACGTATCTGGGTAAATACCGTAAAAATCATATTCCGCATACATCGGGTTTCTGGGAGAAATTTTTCTTTAAACCCGGCAATCTGGGCTATCCAGTCTTTCAGACACGTTATGCCAAAATTGGCGTTTACATTTGTTACGACCGTCATTTCCCCGACGGAGCCCGCTGCCTTGGCCTGAACGGTGCTGAAATTGTGTACAATCCATCGGCAACTGTAGCCGGGCTATCGCAATACCTCTGGAAGCTCGAACAACCGGCTCATGCTGCCGCCAATGGTTATTTCATGGGCTGCATCAATCGTGTGGGGGAAGAAAAGCCCTGGAATCTGGGTCGGTTCTACGGTACTTCCTATTTCGTGGACCCACGCGGTCAAATCTTCGCCCAAGCATCAGAAGATAAAGACGAACTCCTCATTGCTGAATTCGACCTCGACATGATCGACGAAGTGCGCAGCGTCTGGCAGTTCTTCCGCGACCGCCGACCTGAGACGTATAAGGAATTGGTAGAACTGTAAAAGTAATAGGAGCGAGGAGTGAGGAGTGAGAATGGTTGACGCGTACTCTCTTTGGCTTGCGCAAGCTATTCTCGCTCCTCGCTCCTCGCTCCTCGCTCCTATCTATGGCTATTCTCAATAACCGACTTACGACTGAACAGTACGAGCAAAACTTCAGCGACATTCACCCACCGTTCGAATCACGCGAATCGGCTCTGGTGGAAGCAAATCGCTGTCTGTTTTGTTACGATGCCCCGTGCACCAAAAGCTGCCCGACGAGCATCAACATCCCGAAATTCATCAAGCAGATTACCACCGACAATATTAAAGGTTCGGCCTATACCATTCTGGACGCCAACATCATGGGGGGCGGTTGCTCAAAAGTGTGCCCTGTAGAAAAGCTGTGCGAAGGCTCGTGCGTATATAACCTGCTCGAAGAACCCCCCATTCCGATTGCCAAACTGCAACGATATTCGACCGAGAAAGCAATTGAGCAAAAATGGCCATTATTTCAGCGGAAGCCGTCCGTTGGTAAGAAAGTAGCTGTAGTGGGAGCCGGTCCTGCCGGATTGAGCTGCGCCCACGTACTAAGCCGCGAAGGGGTCGATGTAACGATTTATGAAAAGGAAAGCAAAGGCGGTGGACTAATGACGTACGGCATTGCAGCCTACAAAGTGACCCCGCAGTTCTGTGAAGATGAGGTGAATTTTATAACATCACTCGGCGGAATAACCATCAAATACGATCAGGAACTAGGCCGAAATGTGAAGTTGGCGGAGCTACAGACTACTTACGACGCTGTTTATCTGGGCATCGGTGTGGGTGTTGCCCGGCATCTGGATATTCCCGGCGAAAATCTGGACGGCGTGGAAGATGCCATTCGGTTCATCTACGACATTCGCGAAAAAGGTTATCCGTCGGTTCCGGTTGGCGATAAGGTGGCTGTGATTGGACTGGGTATGACCGCCATTGATGCCGCAACACAGGCTAAACGGCTGGGTGCCAAAGAGGTTACCATCGTTTACCGTCGGACTCAGGCCGAAATGCCAAGTACCGAAGTAGAATTGAATCTGGCAAAGTTGGACGGTTGTAACATCATCTGGCTGGCATCGCCCAAAGAAGTAATAGGCGAGAATGGCCGGGTGACGCAACTGGTTTGCAACGTTATGGAGCTAAGCGTTCCCGATACTAGCGGTCGTCGGACACCGGTTGAAACGGGCAAAACCATCACGCTCGACGTGGATATGGTCATTAAAGCTGCCGGGCAGATTCCCTACGAAGAACTGGTGAGCAGCAACCAACTCACGAACTGGTACGGTAAACTAGCCATCAACGACAACTGCGAAACCAACATTCCCGGCGTTTTTGCCGGTGGCGACTGCGTCAACGGCGGCAAAGAAGTCGTCGATGCCGTACAGGCGGGTAAAGATGGAGCAAGGGCGATACTTAGGAGAATTATGAATGATGAATTATGAATGATTGGCTAAATGTGACTTGTTTATCATTAATCATTCATAATTCATCATTTTTAAACGCGTTTGTATGATGAAAAAAGAAAATGCCGTTCTCGAAAAGAGCTTTCGTTTTGCCATTCGATCGATTCGCTTATATCAGCATCTAAAAGACAACCGAAAAGAATTTATTCTAAGCAAGCAAATGTTGCGTTCGGGTACATCAATTGGAGCCAATGTTCGAGAAGGCAATAATGCAGAAAGTAAAGCGGATTTCATTCATAAAATGGGTATGGCGCAGAAAGAAGCCGACGAAACGATGTACTGGCTAGAACTATTGCGAGAAACTGACTATCTAACTGTTAATGAGTTTGATAGTATTCATCAGGATGCCAACGAGTTGCTAAAACTCATCCGTAGTATTATCCTTACCGCAAAAAATAATAAGCATTGATAGGCGAGAGGAGTGCTAATTCATTCATCGTTTATCATTCATAATTCATCATTAATTAACGTGGCAGATCTTTCAACAAATTTCCTCGGTATCAAATCGCCCAACCCGTACTGGCTGGCGAGTGCTCCGCCGACGGACAAAAAATATAATGTCCTGCGGGCGTTTGAAGCTGGCTGGGGTGGCGTGGTCTGGAAAACGCTGGGTTCACAGATCAAAAACGTGTCGTCGCGCTATTCGGCCGTCGATTATAATGGCACCAAAGTGATGGGGTTCAACAATATTGAACTGATTTCCGACCGTCCGCTTGATATTAACCTGCGCGAAATTGCCGAATGCGTTCGGGAGTTTCCCGACCGGGCGATGGTCGTGTCGCTCATGGCCGATAATACCCGCGACAAATGGCATGAACTGATTGCACAGGTCGAAGATACGGGTGCACATGGACTTGAACTAAACTTCGGTTGCCCGCACGGCATGACCGAACGCGGCATGGGCGCAGCCGTCGGGCAGGACCCCGATATTGCTAAAATGGTGGTCGAATGGGTCATGGAAAAGGCCACGATTCCGGTTATTACCAAACTGACTCCCAACGTTCATTCGGTAGTGCCAACGGGCCGGGCGTCGGTTGAAGGTGGCACCAATGCGTTGTCGCTGATCAACACGATTCAGTCAGTAACGGGTGTCAACCTGGATACGTTTGTACCAAATCCATACGTAGCCGGGAAATCGGTATATGGTGGTTATTGTGGTCCGGCAGTGAAGCCAATCGCCCTGAAAATGCTGACGACCATCGCCCAGGACCCGATTACATCGCGCGTACCGATTTCGGGAATTGGTGGTATTAGTACCTGGAAAGATGCCGCCGAATTTATGCTGCTGGGCGCTACCTCAGTACAGGTATGTACGGCCGTTATGAAACACGGTTTTCGGATCATCGACGATCTGTGCGACGGACTGAACAACTGGATGGACGAAAAAGGCTTTAAAACCATTTACGATTTCATCGGCAAATCGGTGCCGACCATCACCCACTGGGAAGACCTCGATATCAATTACCACATCGTTGCCAATATTAATCAGGACAAGTGTATCCACTGCGGTCTATGCTATATTGCCTGTGAAGATACCTCGCATCAGGCCATCAATCTGACGTACGGAAAGCCCTACAATACCTATTCGATCATCGAAAATGAGTGTGTGGGCTGTAATTTGTGTAAATTAGTATGCCCTGTCGATAGTTGCATCACGATGGTCGAGCAACGCAAAGGTGATGAATACCTGAATTGGAAAGAGTTTCAACGACGTGAGTTACCCCTGAATGACCACTGACATAGCTTGTCATTGGAGATTTGTCATTGGACAGTCGAAGGTGATGTTAATGGAATACGACGATGAATACTAAGGAAAAAACATTTGTCATCCCGAGGCACGAGGGATCTTTGGGGTGAGACTGAAAAGCCTTCGGCTACCGAAGATCCCTCGTGCCTCGGGATGACAAAAAAGCTTTTGGAACAAAAGTTTAAGCAGGCTCAAAATCTAAAAGCCAAGTAATTACCATTTTGATTTCCTTCATTTTAAATAACAAAGAAGTAAGTACGATACTGCCGCCCGGAACGACGGTGCTTGATTTTGTGCGCTATCATCAATACCTGACAGGTACCAAAATCGGCTGTCGGGAAGGCGATTGCGGAGCCTGTACAGTGTTGGTGGGCGATATTTCGACCGGGGAGTTACACTATCGGACAGCTACGTCCTGCTTAATGCCGCTGGGAAATGCGCATGGCAAACACATCGTTACGGTGGAAGGCATCAATATGGATGACCTGAATCCCATTCAGCAGGCAATGGCTGACGAATCGGCTACGCAGTGCGGGTTTTGTACGCCCGGATTTGTGATGTCGCTGGCCGGTTATTGCCTGAGCAATAACGCTGCAACAGTGCAAAATGCCATTTCGGCTATTGATGGCAACATATGCCGCTGTACGGGTTATAAGTCTATCGAGCGGGCGGCTGCTCATGTGGCTGAGCTGGTAAGGGCGCGAACAGAAGCAACGCCAGCACAGTTTGTGGTAGATCATGGAATTTTGCCGACTTATTTTGCTACGATTCAGGAGCGGTTGCAGGCTTTTCGGTTACATTTAAATGGCGAACTGAAAACTGATGATCTACTGGCACAACGGGTTGGCGGTGGAACAGACGTTTATGTGCAAAAATATGACGAAGTCAAAGAGGCTTCCATTCAGTTTTTGTCCGATAATAAAGCGCTGAAAGGTATTCGTCAGGAAGGGAGCCAATGTGTTATTGGTGCTGCAACGACCGTAACTGAGCTGATGGAATCGCCTATCGTACAGCAATATTTTCCTGATTTTAAGAGCTATACGAAGCTGGTCTCATCGACGCCAATCCGTAACATGGCAACCATCGGCGGTAATTTCATCAATGCCTCACCGATTGGCGATTTTACGATCTTTTTCCTCGCACTGGATGCTATTATTACCTTGAGCGATGGTCGTTCACAACGAGACTTAGCGTTGAGGGATTTATATCTTGGCTATAAAACGCTAGCTAAGAGACCAGAAGAGTTTCTAACACATATTTGGTTTTCTCTACCTTACAAAAACACCCGGTTCAATTTCGAGAAAGTTAGCAAGCGCACGCATCTGGATATTGCCAGTGTCAATTCGGCCATTCAGCTTACGGTTGATGGCGATGTGATTAGCTCAGTGAACTTGTCGGCGGGTGGTGTTGCGCCCATACCGAAGCGGTTGACAAACACCGAAGCGTTTTTAATGGGGCGGCCGATTACTGAAGCGTTGATCCTCGAAGCCACCGCTGTAGCCCAAACCGACATCGCACCCATCAGCGACGCCCGTGGCACCGAAGCCTACAAACGGCTATTGCTCAGTCAATTGATAAAAGCGCACTTTATTAAGTTGTTCCCAGCGTTGAAAGTAGAGCAATTGATGGTTGGTTAATAGTTAAAGCGAGTTCTGACACCCCTTTAGGTTTTGTTGGTATTGGCGCGGCCTTTTGCTGAGACTGTTTAAACTTTTAAAGAAAATTCAAAAATGCGTGTTTTTTGTCATGCTGACCGGGACGCGTAGTCGCAGGAAGCATCTTCGGTAACAGCATTCTTATAGCCACCGAAGATGCTTCCTGCGACTACGCGTCCCGGTCAGCATGACAAAAAACTCCCCAGGTTTAATGTAATTTAAAAAGTTTAAACAGCTTCGCTATAATAATACCATCTCTTCGAGATTTACATTTTTGAAAGGGGGGTATTTAAATAAGCCTGACAGGATTATAGATAAAGGAAAATGCTGCCTCCCCGAAGGAGTAACAATATTGTAGCAGAAAAGCAAACACCTAATCAAAACCCCCGAAGGGGTGACAATATTATAGCAGAAAGGTAAACACCACAACAAAAGCCCCGAAGGGGGAGACAGTATTGTAGCAAACAGGCAAACATCTCAACAAAAGCCCTGAAAGGGTGACATTTTAAATACGGGCTACCCAAGGTAGGTTGACTGAATCAACAAGCCATAATTAAATTAAGACATACAATGAAAAATATAGATTCCAGAACGCATGTGCGGGGCGAATCGGTGTATCTGGACGATATTCCGCTGATCCGAGGGACATTGTTCGGAGCAGCATTTGGCTCGCCAGTGGCGCATGGAGTTATCAAAGAGCTGGACCTGTCAGCAGCGGAGGCCATGCCCGGTGTGGTCAAACTGTTCACGTACAAAGATGTAACGGGCGAAAATCAGATTGGGGGCATCATTCCTGACGAGCCGTTGCTGGCCGAACACCATGTGCATTACTGTGGCATGCCAATTGTGTTCGTTGTGGCCGAAAGCGACGAGGTCGCTCGTGCCGCCGTCAAGAAAATTACCGTCGACATCGAACCCTTACCCGTCGTTACCGACCCTCGCGAAGCCCAGGCAAAAGGCGAGTTAATTGTGAAGCCACGCACCCATAAGCTGGGGGATACTACGACGGCCTGGGCGCAGTGTACGCATATTTTTGAAGGCCGAACGGAAACCAACGGGCAGGAACACCTGTACATCGAAACGCAAGGTGCTTATGCCGTTCCGCAGGAGAACAACGGTATCAAACTCTACTCATCAACGCAGGGTCCTACGGCTGTGCAGCGGGCCGTAAGTCGGTCGTCGGGGCTGGCCATGCACCAGGTCGATGTGGATGTCACGCGGCTGGGTGGTGGGTTTGGTGGCAAAGAAGATCAGGCCAATATGTGGGCGGCTCTGTGTGCGTTGGCTGCGCACGTACTCCGTAAGCCCGTCAAGTACTCGCTACACCGGATGGACGATATGGCCATGACCGGCAAACGGCACCCGTATTCGTCGGACTTCAAAATCGGGTTGGACGACGATTTGAAGATCATTGCCTATGAGGCCACGTTCTACCAGAATGCCGGTGCGGCCGCCGATCTGTCGCCTGCGGTATTGGAGCGAACCTTATTTCATTGTACCAATACCTATTTCATTCCCAACGTAACGGCAACGGCCTATAGCTGTCGAACCCATCTACCACCAAACACGGCGTTTCGGGGATTCGGTGGGCCACAGGGAATGTTCGTTATAGAAGCGGCTATCGCCAAAGCGGCTGAGAAATTAGGCATTGAAGCATCGGTAATACAAGCCCAAAACCTGAACAAAACTGGCGATGAATTTGCCTACGGACAGAAAGCCGTGAGCGAAGCCCATGCCTGCTGGAGCAAAGCCGTAGAGCTATATAATCTGGACTCAATTCGCGAGCAAATTAGTGAATTTAACAGCGTTAACCTATTGATTAAGAAGGCATTCTCGTTAATGCCAATTTGCTTCGGAATCTCGTTTACAAACACCCGCATGAATCAGGCACGGGCACTTGTACATGTGTATACCGATGGTAGCGTGGGCGTGAGTACGGGTGCTGTGGAGATGGGGCAGGGGGTAAATACGAAAATGCTACAGGTAACCGCCCAGATGCTGTCGATACGACCAGAGCGAGTGAAGTTGCAGACGACAAGTACTTATCGAATTGCCAATACATCGCCTTCGGCTGCCAGCGCTACAGCCGACCTGAACGGGAAGGCCGTGGAAATGGCTTGCACTGAAATTGTTCAACGGCTAAGGGTGGTGGCTGCGGGTGAATTTCAAACGGCAGCCGAAGCTATTACCCTGAAAGACGAAGGTGTTTTTGTGAACGGCGAACGGACTGACTGGGACTGGAATCGGCTGGTGATGGAAGCGTTTACGAAACGCGTGAGCCTGTCCGAACACGCCCACTATGCTACGCCTGAGATTCATTACGATGCCAGCCGGGAGAAAGGGCATCCGTTTGCCTATCATGTGTACGGGACTGCCATTGTTGAGGTGACAGTCGATTGCCTGCGCGGGACCTATGAAATGGACGCTGTTAAAGTAGTTCACGACTTCGGGGTGAGCATGAACCCGCTCATCGACCGGGGGCAGATTGAGGGAGGAATCGTGCAGGGGCTCGGCTGGATGACCATGGAAGAAGTCGTTTACGATACAGCCGGACGGTTGCGCTCCAATGCGCTTTCGACCTATAAAGTGCCAGATATTTATTCGGTGCCAAAGAAAATAACCATTGAGCCGCTAAAGACGGAGCAGGATAACCTGGCTATTTTTCGGTCGAAAGCCGTGGGTGAACCCCCATTGATGTACGGCATTGGTGCCTATTTTGCCCTGCGCAATGCCGTTCGGGCGTTTAACCCAACAGCCAACATTCCGTTCGATGCCCCCATGACGCCCGAAAAGGTGTTGCTGGCTCTGTACGATGCAACTGCGAGCAATAGTGCTGTATCATCTACCAATAGCAGCTATATTAAACAGATTCAGTTATAACCGCGAAGCGGTGGCAGCTTTGTAGAAAACAAGCCGCCTACATTTAGTTGAAAACTCCGAAGGAGTGACATATCAACTATGTCACTCCTTCGGAGTTCTGAACGGCATAGAGTACTTGTTTCCCTATAAAACTGTCACCGCTTCGCGGTTTATCACGGATTATCTTCTTTCGGTAATGCCCAACCCTAAATCTTTATCCACCTGGCAACTCATTCATACGTGCATTCAGCAACGTCATCCGGTGATGCTCCTGTATGTGCTGGAAAGTCATGGGAGTAGCCCAGGCCGACAGGGATTTCTGATGGCAGTAACGGCATCGGGCGATATGGTGGGGTCGATTGGGGGCGGCATTATGGAACACAAGTTTGTGGAAATGGCCAAAGAAAAGCTACGAACACAAGCTACTGAGCTTTCCATCCGAACCCAGTACCACGATAAGAAAGCCGCTCATAACCAAAGTGGTATGATCTGTTCCGGCGATCAAACGATTCTGCTATACCAGATTCAGACACAGGATGAGTCGGCTGTTCAGGCTATTGTCGATTGCCTTGAACAAAACCGAAACGGGCAGTTGACGATATCGCCATCCGGTATTCAGTTTTCAGATAACCAACAGCTCGAAGCCAATTTTAGCTTTGTGAAGCAGTCTGATGACCAGTGGCTGTATCAGGAGCGGCTGGGTTATAAAAATGAACTGTTTATTATTGGCGGAGGACATTGTGCTCTGGCATTGTCTCGGTTGATGAGTCAGATGGATTTTTACATCCGCATCTACGACAACCGCCCGGATCTGCACACGATGCTACGGAACGACGTTGCGCACGAAAAGATTTTGATCAGTAATTACAGAGAAATAGCGAACCTAATTCCATCAGGATCAAACAAATTTGTGGTAGTTATGACGTTTGGATACCGCACGGATGATGAGGCTATCCGGGCATTGCTCACTAAATCATTTGCGTATTTCGGGGTATTAGGTAGCCAGACAAAGATTGGAAAATTGTTCGCTGATTATCGCTCAGAAGGCATTTCCGACGATAGACTAAACCAAATCCATGCACCAATTGGTGTACCGATTCATAGTCAGACCCCTGAAGAGATTGCGGTTAGTATTGCCGCTGAAATGATTCAGGTGAAGAACAGAGTGATAAATGATGAATGATTTTGTTGTATAATCATTCATCATTCATCATTCATCATTCATCACTCCAGTCTTAATAACTCTGATTTTGAACTAAATAACCGGGTAGGTTAGAGGCTCCGTCGATGGCCGTCTGGGGTATTGGGAAAATGCGTTTCAGTTTATCGCTGTTCGTCTTTTCCGTCCAGGTGCCTTCGTACTTGCCAAACCGGATCATGTCGGTTCGGCGAACCATCTCCCAATACAGCTCAAAACCACGTTCCCGGTACAGTAAGTCCAGATTCATCGACGTCAGGGCAGGAGGGGGAGCCGTAACGGTCCGGGCTGCTCGCACCGTGTTGACATCGGCTAAAGCACTGGCAGCATCGTTACTCTTACGAAGTTTAGCTTCGGCCCGCATCAGGTAGATGTCTGCCAGACGAAGAATTATAATATCGGCTTCGCCAAAATTACGTCCACTCACCGATTTCTTGCTGAACTCGTATTTTTCGACCCGGTATCCTGTATTATAGTTGCTACCCGGCACCGTAAAGTCGATCTGTTCGGTGAAATCAACGGCCAGAGTCGGCTTATTGCGCGTGTCGTGAAACAGTTTAGCCACTTTAAACTTTCCATCCGGGCATTTTAAAAATACGCCATTCCGACGAATCAGGCCGTATTGCTGACCCCGCAGAATCCCCCGGTTGATGTTGAAATCGGCTTCGGCCACGCAGGAGTCAGCTGGATTAGAGTAAATGGTCAGGTTCTGCTTGTAAAAGCGTGGATCAACCGTTGGGTCTTTCGGCGCGTAAGCGTTTACCCAGGTCCGGTAGTAATCGGGGGTAATGGCCGGTCCGTCGGTTCCGTTGGCGTTCGGATAGGCGGGTATCGGAAACTGATCGCCCGACAGCGAGAAATACGCCATCCGATTCGTTCCGTTCAGGTCGGCCCGCTGATCAACCGCAAAAATCAACTCCTTGTTGTCGTGGTTGTCGGAATTGAAAATAGCGAAGAAATCCTTCGACAGTTGGTATTGGCCTGAGTTGATGATCTTGTCGCAGTACTCGACTACTTTGTCCATGTCTTCTGGCTTAAATGTTACCTGAGCCCCGTAAATGTCTCGGTAAACACCCGCATTTAAATACAACCGTGCCAGCAACCCCCAGACCGCCCCTTTGGTCAGACGACCGGGGCCGACACTTGTTTCCAGGTCGGGTTCTACGGCCAGGAACTCATTTTTGAGGTATTCAACAGCTTCGGCTCCACGTAAAATGCTTGAGGTTGCCCCCAGATCATCCTTCACAAAGACCAGTCCGAATAGGTCCAGCGTCAGTAACCCATAATACGCCCGCATACCCCGTGCTTCGGCCAGGTAGGTTTTCGTAACGGGGTCTTTCAGCGTAGGCAGGGTATTGATGGCCGTAATAGCCCGTGATAGTCCCTGTAGGATAAGCGTCCAGGTGTTCCGCAGGTTGGGGTCAGTGCTGGTGTACGTATGCTGGTGCATGGCTAGGTAAATGCCATTGTCGCCCCAGTCAGTACCTCCGCGATAGGGGAGGATTGCTTCATCGGTCGAAATCTCCTGAATAGCGAAGTAGTTGGTATGCAGGAAAATGTCCGGCAGACGGGCGTAAACAGGTGCGATGATCCCATCAGCCGCCTGCCGGTCGGTGAGCCCCGAAACCGACGCTTCATCCAGCACCTTCTCCGCCAGATTCGTACAACCATTTATGCCACTTATACCCGTGAGTATTAGGGCTGTTAATATGATCTTTTTCATTGTTAATCGTATTTTAGTAGTCATGGGTCAGATCATGTATTGGAACGTCAGCAAATGACCAATAATGACAATCTATGACAACTGAATGGCTAAAGAATTAAAAAGTAAGGTTCAGACCGAAAACAAACGTTTTGGCTTTGGGATAGCTGAGGTAATCAATCCCATACGACAGAATCCCGTTGATGGTTCGATCGGTGTTTACCTCTGGGTCGTATCCGTCATATTGGGTGATCACGAACAGGTTTTGCCCCGTTGCCGATAGGCGGATGCCCGAAATCCAGCGTTTCATGCCAATCAGTTTAGGATCGAGGTTGTAGCCCAGCGTCAGGTTATTCAGCCGGAAGAACGAACCGTTTTTCAGATAGCGGGTCGATACCGGAGCTGAGTTATTGATCGACTCATTCGGATATTGAATGGCCTCTGCCGTAGTATTCAGCCCTTTCGACAACCGCAGTTTGTAGAAGTTAGCGTTGGCCGTGTTGTCATACAGTTTGTTGCCCGATACCCCGTTGAAATTGATCGCCAGATCGAACCCTTTATAGGCCAGGTTGCTGTTCAGGTTAAACTGCTTCGTTGGGAGCGCACTACCGGCGGCAATCCGATCTTTATCGGTTATGATTCCATCGCCATCTGCATCCTGAAACTTACTAATCCCCTTATCGTCAAGGCCGATGAAGTTTTTCAGGAAGAAGGTACCGATTGGCTGGCCGTTAATGTACCCGTTGATGGTAGCCGAAGTAAGCCCCGAACCCGATGCCGAACCCGACGGAATCACCGTATAGGGCGAATTGTTCACCACATTGTCGATAAACGTGATGTTACCGCCAATGTCGAACCGGAAGCCGTTTAAGCTGGCGTACCGATAATTCAAATCCAACTCAACACCCTGGTTGGTGATGGTCATGTCGGGCACATTGGTCCAGAACGTACCAGCCGGTTGAACTGGGTCGGACGGGATTACTTCCAGCAGGATATTGTTGGAAACTTTCCGGAAATAATCGACCGATCCGGTCAGTGCTCCTTTAAAAAGGCCAAAGTCAACACCTAAATCGGTTTGGTTCGATACCTCCCACTGAATATCGGGGTTGGCCAGGCGCGTGTAGGATGTACCGGCTGGATAAGCACCGGTAGCCGCAAGCGGATAGCTGGTCGAAGCCGACACCTGCGAGGTGAACAGCGCCTGGGTGATTTTGGACGGTATTTCCTGGTTACCCGTACGGCCCCAGCCTGCACGCAGTTTTAGGTCGCTGAACGGTCCCGATTTCAGGAAACCTTCTTCCGATAACCGCCAGCCAACCGAGAACGAGGGGAAGATACCATACTTATTATTGGAACCAAATTTCGAGGAACCATCGGCCCGGACCGTTGCAGTGGCCAGGTATTTATCCTTGTAGTGATAATTCAACCGGCCGAAAAAGGACTGAAGTTCATTCTCGATGGCAAAACCAGTCGGTTTGTTGTTAGTCAGTGTCAGGTCTTGTCCCAGTCCCGGATTGTAAATCGGGTCAATGGGCGAGATAGGAAATTTGTTGATGCTCGACGACCGTTCCTGTACGTAGATTTTCTGGTACGAATGTCCCAGCAACGCTGTCAGGTTATGATCCTGCCGGGCCAGTGTATACGTAAAGTAGTTTTCGACCAGAATGTTGCGGTTTATTCGGTAAATGGTTTCTAACCGACCATCCTGCTGTGGTACCAGACTGGGTAGGGATTGCACATCCCGCATCGAACTGGAGTTGTCAACTCCTAGATTAAGTTTATACACCAGGTCTTTAGTGATCTTGAACGAGGGCGAAATGTTACCAACCACGCGGTTGATGGTCGTCATATCTTTTTCCAGGTTCAGCGTAATCAATGGATTGGTGCCACTCAGGTATTTGTATGGATCACCATTGGCATCGTACGCAGGCAGAGTAGGATTGGCTGAGATAGCACTCCCCAGAATTGTTTCGGTTGGTGGCCGCAGGTTATACGTGTAGGAGGCCGTCAAATTTACATCCAGATTAAGCCTATCTTCCAGCAATTTCTGTGATACGTTGATTCGGCCCGTATAGCGGCTCATCCGGCTGTTTTTGATAATTCCTTCCTGATTCTGAACGCCAAGTGAGCCATAATACGTCAGCTTATCGGTACCACCACCAAACGATAGGTTATGGTTCCAGGTTTGGGCTGTTCGTGTCACTTCTTTCTGCCAGTCGGTAGAGCCTTTAAAATCGTCGAGCACACCGCCTACGGCTGGCACCTGTTTACGATACTCATCTGCCGAGAAAACAGCCAGTGGCCGGGTCAGGTTTGAAATACCCAGGCTGGATGAGAGTGTAAAGTTCGAGAAACCGGCTTTCCCTTTTTTAGTGGTAATCAGCACGACTCCATTGGCACCCCGAGCGCCGTAAATAGCTGTAGCCGAGGCATCTTTCAGCACGTCAATCGACTCAATATCCTGCGGATTCAGGAAGTTCAGTGGGTTGGTAGCTCCGCCCGTACTGGAGTTATCGAGCGCAATACCATCCAGGACAAAGAGGGGAGTACTACCCGTCCGGACGCCACCGGGACCCCGAATTGTAATGTTTTGTTGCCCGCCAGGTTCGCCACTGGCTGAGGTTACGTTGACTCCGGCAACCTTTCCCTGTAGCAGTTGTTCGGGCGAGTTGATGATCCCTTTGTTGAATTCGGCGCTTTTGATCGACTTTACTGAACCGGTCATGTCCTTTTTGGACGCACTACCGTAGCCGATGACCACGACCTGGGCCAGTTCGGAGGCTGATGCTTTTAGGGCTACATTGAGGATGGTCTGATTACCCACTGAAATCTCCTGAGAAACAAACCCAATGAACCCGAAAACCAGTACTGAATTGCCGTCGGGTACCGCAATACGGTAGTTACCGTTGGCATCGGTATTGGTTCCACGGTTGGTTCCTTTAACGACCACGCTACAGCCTGCCAGGGCTTCGTTGGTGGTGGCATCTGTCACGCGACCGCTAACTGTAATGTCGGCTGATGGATTTTTAGACCGTTCAACGCGGAGGTTAGCGGAAAAGGGCTGAGGGGCGGGACCAGCCATCGATTTGGCACCAATTCCCAACAGTATACAACACAAACTAATCCATTTGACCCGGAATGGAGGGGGAGAATCGTAAAAAAAACGCATAGGTTACGAGGTAAATTGAAAGTGAAGCTGTAAGTTTCAAAAAAGCAAGCCACTGATTAAAGCGCTTTAATCAGTGTTAAAATAAAATTAATAAAAAGTGGGATAATTCAAGTAAAAAATTGTCGGATTGTGATAAGTGGTAAAATGGAAGGCGTTTTAACAACATTCCAGAGAACAAAGCCGCCAGCAACTTCACCGATTACGCTTCGCTTTATTGCCTGATGGTTTTTAATTTTGCGGGATGCAAAAACCGACATTACCTAAAGGAACGCGTGACTTCGGCCCGGAGCAAATGAGCAAACGGCTTTTTATATTCGATACCATTCGGCAAACCTTCAAACGCTTCGGCTTTTTACCCCTCGAAACTCCGGCCATGGAGAACCTCTCCACCCTGACCGGTAAATATGGCGATGAAGGCGACCAATTGTTATTCAGAATCTTAAACTCAGGTGATTTTGCCGCTAATCTGACTGAACTAGATATTTCTACGGGCTATAAAAAATTGATTCCCAAAATTTCTGAAAAGGGATTGCGCTATGATCTAACAGTACCATTTGCCCGTTATGTAGTCATGAATCGGCATATGCTTACTATGCCCTTTAAACGCTACCAGATGCAACCTGTATGGCGTGGAGACCGGCCTAATAAGGGCCGCTACCGGGAATTTTATCAGTGCGATGCCGATGTAATAGGAACCGACTCACTGATCTGCGAAGCCGAAATTGTGCTGATGATCCACGAAGTATTCCGAAATCTGGGCATCCAGAATTTTACCCTGAAACTCAATAACCGAAAGATCCTGGCGGGTATTGCGGAAGCGATTGGCGTACCAGGTCAGGAGGGAGCCTTATCGGTAGCCATCGATAAACTGGATAAGATTGGGCAGGAAAAAGTGCTGGATGAATTGCGTGAGCGCGGCTTTGCCGAAGTATCCATTACGAATCTATTGCCTTTATTCTCGTTTACCGGACTGGACATTCGACAAATTCTCGACGAATTAAAAAGTTGGCTGGCTATTTCAGAAACGGCTCAAAAAGGCATTGCTGAACTTGAAGAAACACTTCAATTAGTCGAACTCTACGGTCTACTAGACAGTCAGATAGAGCTGGATCCAGCTCTAGCGCGTGGTCTGTCATATTATACAGGGGCTATTTTTGAAGTGAAGGCCAATGGGGTCAGCATTGGCAGTGTCAGTGGTGGTGGGCGCTATGATAATCTGACGGGTGCCTTTGGTATGCCTGGTTTATCAGGGGTGGGTATCTCGTTTGGCGTCGACCGGATTTATGATGTCATGGAGGAGTTAAATCTCTTTCCGGCCAGTGCAGGGCAGGGGACAAAAGTACTTATCGTGCCGTTCGATGTGGAGGCTCGGAAAGTAGCGTTGCCCCTGCTGAGTCAGTTACGGGCGGCTGACCTATCGGCTGAAGTGTATCCTGATCTGACGAAAATCAAAAAGATGCTTGATTATGCCAATGCCAAAGCGATTCCCTACGTAGTCCTGATAGGGTCGGAAGAAATGCAAACGGGCCTGCTTACGCTGAAAAACATGATAACGGGCGAGCAGCGTAAAGCAACGACTGAGGAAATCAGCTATTTGATTTTACAAAATAAGTAAACACGGAGCCGCAGAGTACACAGAGGATTTCAACGATAAATGCGTATTCTTTTATTCTCTCTGTGTACTCTGTGGCTCCGTGTTTAACCAACTCTTAAATCGAAGCAAGATGAGCAACGTGGCTACGGCGATTAAGGCCGCCTTTTCATCATTTGGTGTATTCTTGGCACGTAAATACCCAAATCAAGTCAACGGACTGAAACTGGAAGATGATTTACGGCAGGTGATTCGGCAGCCCAATCCACTTTGCTTTGATGTAGGCGCCAATCAGGGACAAACGATCCAGCTCTTGCAGCAGTGTTTTGCCAATCCAGTGATCCACGCGTTTGAGCCAGCTTCGAAGACCTTTAATGCCTTGACTAGTCAATCATTCGGGCCGAACGTGTCGCTCCACCAGCTTGCTTTTGGCGAACAGGCCGGTACGGCAGAATTTCGTAATTATGAACAGTCGGAGCTAAGTTCGTTTCTGGCCGTTAACCCGGATAAATCCGAAAATATATTCTTTGGGGAACAGGTGGCCTCTGTAGAGTCGGTCACCGTCGAAACACTCGACAGCTTCTGTGCGGCCCAGGGGATTGCCAAAATCGATCTGCTAAAGATCGACACGCAGGGGTTCGAACTTCCCGTTCTTCGTGGAGCAACTCGCCTGCTTACGGAAAAACGGATAGGAGCCCTGTTGCTGGAACTGAATTTTGCCCCCATTTACGAAGGTCAGTCCGACCCACTGGTCATTCTAAACTTGCTACGCGAACACGATATGCGGCTGGTCGATTATTACGAAAAAGAACGCATGACCGGCCGTGAGTTATCCTGGACCTCAGCCTTATTTGTGCAAGGAGCTAAAAGGGGATAGAAAAGCGAATTCAACTTACTCGTGTACCCTACAGATTCTGCTGGACTGTCTGCGTAAATGTAGTCAGGTCGGTAACGGCTAAACGAGCTACTTCACCTACGACGATAATTGCCGGATTACTAACGCCCGATTCGTCGGTTTTCTGCACAATCGTCGACACCTGTCCGGCCACCACCTGCTGTTCGGGCAGGGTTCCATTCTGAATAATGGCTACGGGCGTATCCGACTGACCACATTCGGCAAAAACAGCCATGATCTGGGCCAGTTTATGCATGCCCATCAACACAACTACGGTTGCTGACGACTGAGCGGCTAACCGCAAATCCTTCGAGAATTCTCCGTCTTTGGTGGTTCCCGTAACGACCCAAAAACTTTCAGATAATCCCCGTGTAGTCAGCGGAATACCAGCCGATGCAGGAACGGCGTAGCTGCTGGACAAACCTGGTACTACGTCGGTTGCAATGCCATGCTGCCGGGCATATTCGATTTCCTCATACCCACGCCCAAACACAAAGGAGTCGCCCCCTTTTAGCCGGACAACATGACCATACTGCTGCGCATAATGAACAATCAGCGGATTAATGTCTTCCTGCATACAGGAATAGGCACCCCGTCGCTTGCCCACATAGACCTTGAGTGCGTCGGGCCGACAGTACTCCAGTAAATCCGGGTGAACAAGGGCATCATACATAACCACATCGGCCTGTTTCAGCGCCTTGATACCTTTCACCGTTATCAAATCCGGGTCGCCTGGACCGGCCCCCACGAGTGTCAATTTCATAATTTAATGATAGAATGAGTGAATGATAGAATGAGTGAATACCATCCGGTGCATTTATTCACTCATTCTATCATTCACTCATTGAAAATTAACTATCCTGCGCCTGGGTTAATTCCTGTAGTTCGGGGGCTCCTTCCAGCTCGATCTGGGTTTCGCGGTAACCCTGAATTGTTTGTAGGAATGCCTCAGCCTGGGCAATGAAGCGGATCGCAAACGATTCGGAAGCCTCCTGCTTGTTGATGCTGAACACCAGAGCTTTGAATTCACCTTCTTCCTGATGGAAATCCGGTTCGCCCACAAACGTTTTGTCAAAATCGCTGACAATACCGTGCTGGGTGTTAGTCGGAATATCGCGGCTCATCAGGGCGGCTTTAGCTCCGGTGATAAATACGTTGTAGCCGTGATAAAGTGCATCGGCCCAACGGCTTTCGGTTAGTGCTTCCCGAGCCCAGCTCAGTTTTTCTGACGCTTCGGTCAACGTCGTAGCTACCAGGTCGATGAGCACGCTGGCACATTCGCCAATACCCACTTCTGTCACATACTGTTCGGTATGATCCCAGTCGATGTAGTCGCTATCGACCAGCGTTTTCAGATCGGCCAGCGGCTTTAAGAGTTGATAGAAATAGTTTTTACCCTGACGTGCATAATAGTCACTATAGTACTCACCGTCGAAGGCGTTGGACTCATAATCGTTCAGCAGGAACCGCAGCGATTGGGGACCACGCTTGGCCGGAATCTTGATGACCTTGTCGGCAATAAGTCCTTCCCCTTTCCCATTGAATCCACCGCCCAGCAACACCTGCAACGCCGGTAGCACATAGGCCCCATTTTTCAGAGATGAACCGTGGTAGCCAATGTTTCCCACCGAGTGCTGACCACAGCCGTTCATACAACCCGAAATCTTGATTTTGATGTCGTTGTTGTAGATCAACTCAGGGAATTCATTGGTCATCATCTGTTCCAGCGCCCGTGTTATCCCATAACTGCTCGAAATAGCCAGGTTACAGGTGTCCGTTCCGGGGCAGGTCGTAATGTCGGCGGTGGTGTCAAAACCGGGATCGGCCAGACCGAGCGTATTCAGCGCTTCGTACACCGCCGGTAGATCTTCCGGCTTAATAAACCGAAGCAAATAGCCCTGGTTAACGGTCACCCGAATATCGTCGGCAGCGTATTTTTTCACAACCTGAGCCAAGGCCCGAGCTGTGTCGGAATGCATATCACCCAGAAGCACCCGCAGTTGAACCGCATACCAACCCTGTTGTTTCTGCTCGAAAACATTCGTTTTCAGCCAACGGCCATAGACATCGTTGTCAGGTAGCAGGCTCGGGGCAGGTGCATCAGGGCGGGGAGCTGGTTCGGGAGCAAACAGCGCATTGCCCGCAGACGTATCAACCGCAAAGGATTTAACCCGGAGGGCAGGGGTTTCTGCCTCGATCCGACGAAGTAATTCTTCCAGACCAATGTCGTTAAGAAGATACTTCATCCGCGCTTTGTGGCGTTTCTGACGCTCTCCGTAGCGGTCGAATACCCGAATTACGCCCTCAATAAATGGAATAGCCAGATCTTCCTCCAGAAACTCAAAGGCCGTCTGAGCCGGGAAAGGCTGTGCGCCCAGTCCACCGCCCAGCATTACTTTAAAGCCACGCTTGCCGTCCTGAATACGCGCCACCAGACCCACATCATGCATATACCCGTAAGCCGAGTCTTTTTCGCTCGATGAAACCGAAATTTTAAACTTTCGACCCATATCCTGACAGATTGGATTCCGCAGGAAATAATCGAAAATGCTATAGGCGTAGGGGGTAATGTCGAATGGTTCGTCGGGATCGACACCAGCCCTGGCGGAGCCCGTTACGTTCCGGACCGTATTGCCGCACGCTTCTTTTAGGGTAATGCCTGCATCCTCCAGTTCAGCCCAAAGCTGGGGCGAATCGGCCAATTTGACAAAATGCAGTTGAATATCCTGCCGGGTGGTTGCGTGGAGATTGCCCGTCGCGAATTTATCCGACAGATCCGCAATCCGAACCAACTGGTCGGCTGTGATGCGACCATGCGGCAGTTTAATCCGGATCATCTGGACGCCCGGCTGTCGCTGTCCATACACACCACGGGTCAGGCGGAATTTACGAAACGCTTCATCCGCGATGTCGCCCTGCTGGAACGAACTAATTTTCTGCTGGAGATCCAGAATATCGCGCCGGGCGACGGTACTCACATTGTCGGAGAATAGGATAGACATAAGGTATTTTTGTCTATAGAGTTAATCAACTAATGTCTTAAAACGAAACGCCGGTTATGTCCGGCGCCTGATTGATGTTGTAAAGATAAAACCAATTAGGGTGGATAAAGTTCGTATTGCTCCCAACTTATGGTTATGGTCGATAACAATTCGTTATGTGTTACCGATCCGCAAAGAGGTTACGACTAAGGCCTATAAGAGCTATTTGTAGGCTCCCGGCAACGAATTGCCATCTTATTCTATCCACACTAAATACGTTTATACTATGCGTTTACTTTACCTGCCTCCGGCTGGCATTGGTTGTATTGTTTTATTCTGGATGTTCACAGGCTCCGTAAGTCTGGCCCAGACAACCCTGATCGGAAAGCTGATTAGTCAGAGTGGAACCCCTATTTCATTCGCTAATGTATTGTTGCTGCGCTCGTCCGACTCGACGCTGGTGAAGGGAGAACTGAGTCGTGATGACGGGCAATTTGCGTTTGAAGCCGTCAAAAAAGGGGACTACCTGCTGGTTGCCAGCCAGGTAGGCTTTCGCAAGGCCTATTCGTCATTGGTATCGGTTCGAACAGATCTGTCCCTGCTTCAGGTTGATCCGATCACGTTACAATCAGAAACGAAGCAGTTGCAGTCGGTAACGGTATCGGCCTATAAACCCTTATTTGAGCAGCAAGCCGACCGACTTGTCATTCATGTACAAAATAGTATTGTATCTGCCGGAGGGACAGCTCTGGATGTGCTGGAACGGGCACCCGGAGTCAGCTTGGATCGGCAGGAAAGTAAATTACTCCTGAATGGGAAAGCGTCGGTGCTGGTCATGCTCAACGGGAAACTGAATCGAATGCCGGTTGATGCCCTATTGCAGCAACTAGCGGGATTGCCTACCTCGTTTATTGAAAAAGTTGAGTTGATCACCAATCCACCGGCTCGGTACGATGCCGAGGGAGATGCCGGATTGATCAACATCATTCTTAAAAAGGATACAGGCGAAGGGCTCAACGGAACGTATACTCTGGCCGCAGGCTATGGGTTTTACGAAAAATGGTCCGGGGCTGGCATGCTGAACTATCGGACCCGAAAACTAGCGCTATTTGGCGATTATGCCTATACGGCTGATCACATGTGGCAGCAGTGGGTGTTCGACTGGCAGCTTCAGCAGGGAGCAGCCGCATCCCGTTCGTACACCCTGGCCGATCGGGAGGCTACTATGCCGGTTCATACCGCCCGGGTGGGCTTTGAATATGCCTTTACACCCCGGTGGACAGTAGCCGGGATCGTGTCTGGGTTCGATAGCCGATGGGCCATGACAGCCCGGACGCAGGCATTGTTTCAGCACCAGAAGAGTGACGTCAACAGCCTCATAACCACCGATGAGGTAAATCACTGGCAGCATCTGATGAGTAATCTAAGCCTGCACTATCAGTCGGCGAAAACAGAGATTACGATCGATGTAGATCGCCTGCACTACGCCAATGTACAGCCGACAACCTATCGGTATCAGTATGACCTGACTAATACGGTATCCGCCACACTTCCGCAGGAAACAAGGATTGGTAAAAAGACTCCATTTGGCATGTGGGTCATCAAAGCCGATGTCAGTCGATCGTTGCAAACCGGCTGGAAAATCGAAGCGGGTTTTAAAAGCAGCCGGTTAGCCTTGCAAAATACCGTGTTCACCGACCAACTCCTGCCAACAGGCTGGCAAAAAGACTCCCTGTATAGTCAGCAAACCACCATGTCGGAGACGATCCTGGCGGGATATATGTCATTAAAAGGTCAGTTAGGCAAGCGTTGGCAGGTTCAGGGAGGGCTTCGAGGGGAAGCTACGCATACCCTGCTGCTGGCCAACGGGGAAACACAACTGGTTAATCGGAATTATATAAACTTGTTTCCCAGTATTTTCTTTACCCATGAGATCAGTAAGGAGCGAAGTCTGCAGCTATCCTACAGCCGCCGAATCACTCGTCCCCCGTATAAAGTGCTGGCCCCGACCATGATTTTTATCGGTCCAACCACCCTGCGCACCGGCAACCCAGGCATTCTGCCCACCATGTCTGACGCTGTTCAACTGAATTATCGGTTCAAAGGCGCTTATTTGCTATCGGTTCGCTATGCCTTTGACCGAAATCAGTTTTTCGATTATCAGCCTCAGTTGGATCGGTCTGACCCGCAGGCAACCCGGCAGGTGTTCAATACCCGGAATATTGCCCAAACACATTCCGTCTCCGCGAGCTTTGCCTTTCCCTGGAGCCCGGCCCGCTGGTGGCAATCGCAAACGCAGTTCCTGGGCGTATGGCAACAGGCTTCGACCTGGTATGAGCAAAACTTCCTTTCGTTCGGACAAGTGTATGGGCAGTTGAACACTACCCATACGGTCAAATTATGGCCTGGGGCTGCGGCCGAGCTTACGGCTTTCTACAACTCCCCAAGTCGAACAATGGGTATCTTTCAGCGACGGGCTTACGGGTCGGTTACCGTTGGCCTACAGCAGAAAGTAGACAAACAGCGGGGATTGCTGCGATTGACCCTGAGTGATCTTTTCTGGACCAATACCCGAATTGGCGACTATAATTTGCCTGAGGAGGATATTCGCGCTTATACTGCCGTTACCTATGAGCCCAGAGTGATTCGGTTGAGCTATACCTACAACTTTGGTAGTCAGTCTATTAAAGGGACTGGTAAACGTAAAACCGGTTCGGAGGAAGAACGGGAGCGGGCCAATTAAGCTGTTCCTTCTCGCTACGCTTTAGATCAATCCCTTTTCGAGAACCTTTTTATACCTGACAACTCATGGAAGAAACATTTATCTGGCTGCTGGTGATTGTCATCACAACCATAGTGTCGAATATACTCAAGTCAACGAAAGCAGGCCCGTCAACCCATTATTTTACGGATGATTTCCGGGATGTCTGGTCGGACGAAACCCCGTCAGCAGCCTCCGGTGAAGTCGAACAGCGTGATTGGGACGATCAGAACGACGCTGGGTTTGGTCTTGAGTAGAAGCCGATATCCGCGGAGCGACAACTGACGTATCTAAAACGCGTCGTGTCGTTCTCCGGCGGCCTGCCAGTCGGCATCCATTTCCTGAAACCGGGCAGCTACTCGGGTCAGGAACGGCTCATCGAGTAGGGTAGGGATCGCTTCCGGGTCGATCAGATCCAGTTCACTGACTTTATACGTCTGCTCATAGGGACCGGCTTCAATTTTGACAATATATTTGCTGTTCCAGGAATAGAGCCCAATGCGGAACTGTGGATGCGGAATGTCCTGAACGAAGCGCACGGGGGAATGATGAATTATAAATTATAAATGATGAATTGGATTCGGCAGGTAAGAAATACAAAGGTAGTTAATATATCCACTCAAATTTTCGTCTGGATACTTATCATTCATCATTCATCATTCATCATTACGGCTTGCACCCGTGACACCGACGAAGCAGCTCAGTTTTTTCTGAAGGGGAATGTTCAGTTGCAGAAGCGCGAGTATCGGGAAGCTATTCGGTATTATTCGGAAGCAATTGCTAAAAAGTCCGATTTCGCCGATGCGTACAACAACCGGGGACTTGCCAAATTTCGCAATGATGATCGGGAGGGAGCTCTGGCTGATTATACCCGCGCCATCGATCTGGACCCCGATTTTGCTACTGCCTATTTTAATCGGGCAGAGGTTCGGCTCGAACTGGGTGATGCGACGAATAGCCTGGCCGATCTGGAACGAATCGAAAACCAATACCGCGATTCGACCTTCTATCATTCCCGGCTGGGCGATGTGTATACCCGACTGAATCGGATACCCCAGGCGCAGGCCGCCTACGATCGGGCGTTGCAACTGGTGCCTACTAATGTCGAAGCTCTGACCAATCGGGGCGCGTTGTATTTTAATCAAAAAGCCTACGAACCCGCGCAACAGGATATTCGTCGGGCGTTGCAACTGAATCCCAAACAGGATGCTGCCCTAAACAATCAAAGTCTGCTTCTGGCTCATGAGGGCAAGTATGCCGAAGCGTTGTCCTATGTGGAACAGGCGCTGGCTTTACAGTCTCGTCAGCCCTATTACCTCAACAACAAAGCCTACCTGCTACTGAAGTTAAACCGCCCTGCTGAAGCCCGACCGCTCGTTGAAGAATCGCTGCAACGGGACGGTCAAAATGCATGGGTACACCTGACCATGGGGCTTTATTGGCTAAGTCAGCACCAGCCCGCGAAAGCCATGCCCGAATTTCGGCAGGCTGAAACACTGGACGCTTCCGTAGAACACCTGTATTATTACCTCGGTACAACCGAATGGTCCATGGGGCATACAACCGATGCCTGCACCGCCTGGCAGCGAGGGGATACCGCAGGAGACCAACAAGCGCATCAGGAATACAGAGCCAAGTGTAAATGAATTTACCCCAGAGCGGTTCTGACAACGCTACCGCTCTAAAAAATCACCTTACCACCTCACTAATCAGTATAGTCGGGCTGATATTGGTGTACTTTGGAAAATCGGTCCGTATAGCCTCTCTATTCGGGGCAATGGCAGCCTGATAATCGCTTAGACTTTTCACGTAAAAACTACCAATAGCCATAAAGGGTAATGGCGAATTAGGTATTCCATTTGAAACTCCTTTTTCAATGGTATACCGTACCAAATTGGACCCTAATAGCCCTGCCACAAAGGGCATATGACTTTTTTCGTAGTAATCCATGTCGAACGTTTTGCCTTCCGCATAAGGATACATAACCGACACTTTAATCAATCCTTTTTCGATGACATCCGCTTTGTTTTCGGATTTAGGAGCTTGTTTTTGTTGAGCCAATGTTGAAAAACATAAGCCAAGAGCTAATACAACTAATACGAGTTTACTCTTCATAATGGTCTTTTTTATTGTCGAGCGTGAAGCTAACAAAACGTAATGAAAATCTGCTTTTTATCCATTGGAAAACAGGGTCATTTGCTCTAATGCGTGAAGAATGAAAGGAAATCTTTAGCTATCCACCCAACACCCATACCTTCGCCTTTAGGTTTTGTTATTAAAAAAAGTGCAACTTCGGCAAAGCCATTGGTGAGTAGAAAAAGCGCGAACCCAACACAAATGCGTTCTGCTGGAACGACATAGCTTGTGTGGCTTG